>NZ_JAWDJH010000020.1:0-1450 GCF_032465635.1 Enterococcus sp. 2STP | reverse complement strand
ACCAGTTGAATGATCGTCTTTTCCCAGATAATACTCTATTTATTTTTAACCTTTGGAATAATGAATTTACGAATTATTATAATAATGGTCGTTATTGGGATGGTGCTTATGTGTGGTCAGTGTATGACGAAAAGAGAAAGCGATTCACTGTTTTTGATGCTAGTTTAGTGATGATTTGATTTTTTGCATATAGTGAACTGGAAAAGGAGAGAAAAGATGGAATTATTAGAAAAAGAAACAAGAAGATTCGGTTATCAGACAAGTCTATTTACATATTTTGCATTTTTTAAAGAAAATCGCAGTCAAGGGTTAAAAAGTCATCAAGAAGCTATAATAGGTTACCTTACTTACTGCAATCGTCTGTGGGAATGTAGTATATGGTCTTTAGATATTTTTGTAAGAACAGGTAAAAATGTTTCTTCAGAAAAATATGAAGAAAAATTTCAACAAACAAGAAACAATCCTATTGTTTATACGGATCTAAGCTCGTTTGATAATGTACAAGGGTGGCCTATCCGTGTAAATACCTCACTAAATACCTCACTAATGAAGGCAAAAAAAATCGAACCCAAAAATTTTTTTGTACAGGATGGAAATTATGAAACGGCTTTTCTTGACCATGAAGCAGTTATTCCTAAAACACGAGCTGAATTTATACAAATCAATAATCAATTGTTTCCTGAAAAGAAACAGCTAGAGATTTATTGTTGGGATACTACTTTTACGAATTATTATGATGAAGGACGACGGTGGTGGGGAGCTTATTTATGGTCGATTTATGATATGAAAAGAAACCGTTTTACAGTTGTTAGTATCAACTTAGTCAACCAAGCGTGATACTAGAGGAACCGTTTGCGATTCCTCTCGTATTGTTCTGTGCAAATCAGGAGAGTAGAAATGATATAATACTTACGTTTTTTAATGCTGTGTGGTGTTCTTTGGATATTTATTTCCCTGTAATGAATCGTGTCGAATTGAGAATGAATTTACGAATTATTATAATAACGGTCGTTATTGGGATGGTGCTTATGTGTGGTCAGTGTATGACGAAAAAAGAAAGCGTTTTACTGTTTTCGATGCTAGTTTAGTGATGATTTGATTTTTTGCATATAGTGAACTGGAAAAGGAGAGAAAAGATGGAATTATTAGAAAAAGAAAGTATTGATTTTTATTTGGAGCGTGCTTGGACTGTGTTACGGTATGCTTTTTTCAAAGAAGAAGAGTATGACGGACTAAATAGTCATCAGGAGGCAGTTTTAGAATTTCTCAATTACTCAAATAGATTGCGTACTGCCAGGTTATGGCGGAGCAAAGAAGGGCTTATAGTTTCTAAAAAAATATATGCACAAAAACTTTACGAATTCAGAGAAGAAAAAATCAACTATACGGATATCCGATTTTTTGACAAGATGAAAGAGTATCCTATTTATGTGAATAAAGAAATGATGAG
>NZ_JAWDJH010000019.1:0-314781 GCF_032465635.1 Enterococcus sp. 2STP | reverse complement strand
CCACAGTATGATATTTTTTCATTGTCTAACTATTATTTTATAAACTTTTTTTATTTTTATAGTAAAAATTTGGAATCCTGTATAAAGGCTTTTATGTTAACATTTAAATGAATGCGCTTTTATATAGCTGAAGTTTTGTATAGAGAAGATAAATAATCCATTAAAATTATAAGCTTTGTGATGAATTTATAAATCCCGGATCATTTTGCTAACTAAAAAAGGAGCCTAAATGAAAAAGAAAAAACGATGGCTGATTCCACTGATCGGCATACTCATACTTTTAGGAATAGGAGGAAAACTAGTGATAGACAAGCAAAATAAAGCAGAAAAGTTACAAAAAGAAATGATCGAAATCGTGAAAAGCGAGGAGGCAAAACAGGTATTTGAAGAAGGTTTGAAGAACTTAGACCCCAAAGCATTGACCCCAGAAGGAGTGATCCAATCTTATGAAATCGATTACGATAGTATAGAACATAATCCGATGGGTGGGATAGATGGAACGATAGTTGTGAATAACGATAAAGAATTATATATTTACTTTCACCTGAATAAAAATAGTAATGGAATTTTTTCTAGTGAATATGTAATTGCAGGAAACTCGAGCAAGCTAGGTACTAATTTGCGTAAGGAGAGAGTAGAATGAGCCAAATTTATTATACTGATGCGGAACGTGTGGAAATTGCGAATAAAGAGTATAAAAATTGGAAAGTAAAAGAAGAGGTACGCCTTAAAGATGGAACGTTTTTAGGCTACGTCTCCCAAGTCATCAACAACCTCTCTGGCGAACAGTCTTTTGTCATCACCCATACGGACCGCTTCGTTTCCCCGGTTGCGCCATTGCCGGAAAGATTGGTGAGATAAATAAAACTAAAAAAGGAGCCTAAATGAAAAAGAAAAAATGGTGGTTGGTCCCACTGATCGGCGTACTCATACTTTTAGGAATAGGAGGAAAATTAGTGATAGACAAGCAAAATAAAGCAGAAAAGTTACAAAAAGAAATGATCGAAGTCGTAAAAAGCGAAGAGGCGAAACAGGAGTTTCAGGAGGTATGTAAAAATTTAGATTCAAGAGCATTCACCTCTGGTGGATTAATCCAAACTTATAAAATTGATTATACTACTATGAGGCATAATCCAATGGGCGGAATTAACGTAGTTCTAATAATTAATAACGATGAAGAATTAACCATAGAATATACCCTTAATAAAAACAATGGAAAACTGGAGGCTGGCGGAATTAATTACTCTGGAAAATTAGCTGAGCTACTGGAGGAAGATCATGATGAATGATAAACAAAAAGTCGAGTTAGCTAATAAAGAGTACGATAATTTAAAAATAAAAAATAAAATAGATATAGACAAAGGAAACATATCAATCGGATACGTCTCCCAAGTCATCAACAACCCCTCTGGCGAACAGTCTTTTGTCATCACCCATACGGACCGCTTCGTTTCCCCAGTTGTGCCATTGCCGGAAAGACTGGTGAGATAAATAAAACTAAAAAAGGAGCCTAAATGAAAAAGAAAAAATGGTGGTTGGTCCCACTGATCGGATTACTCATACTTTTAGGAATAGGAGGAAAATTAGTGATAGACAAGCAAAATAAAGCAGAAAAGTTACAAAAAGAAATGATCGAAGTCGTGAAAAGCGAAGAGGCAAAACAGGTAGTTGAAGAAGGTTTGAAGAACTTGGACCCTAAAGCATTGACCCCAGAAGGAGTGATTCAATCTTATGAAATCGATTACGACAGTATAGAACACAATCCGATGGGCGGGATAAATGTAACTATATTAGCTAATAGAAAAGAAAATCTTTATGTGTTTTTTACCTTGAAAAAGAACGAGAGTGGCGATTTAAAAGACGGAGGTGGCGGCAATTCATCTGATTTAGAAAAATTATTAGAGGGGGATAAATATGTCAAGTAATTATTCAGATCAGGTTAGAGTAACGATAGCAGAACAAGAATATAAAGATTATAAAGAATCTGATCCAGTAAAAATAATAATTAAAAATGATAAAAAGACAATCGGCTACGTCTCCCAAGTCATCAACAACCTCTCCGGCGAACAGTCTTTTGTCATCACCCATACGGACCACTTCGTTTCCCCGGTTGCGCCATTGCCGGAAAGATTGGCGGTTAAAGAAGTAACGGTGCTTTATCGCGGTTCGACAGGCTTAGATAAAGTCAAGGAACAAACTGGCGATGTGTGGCAAGACTGGGTCGTCAACAATGTGGATATGGCACGTAAGATCCTCGCGGCTGAACAAGGCGCACCGCCCCCGCAGTTAAGATCGTCTGCGGAGACCTTGAAGGAAGCGATGCGCCAGTATCCTAATGCCCAGTTTTTCGTCTATGGTCATTCTTTAGGCTCCATGAATGGACAATATGCTGTCGCTGATTTGTCATTGGAGGAAAGCAGGCGTCTTAGTGGAGGATATTTTTTCCAAGGACCCAATATTTATACGGTATTGACGCCAAGTCAGCGCGTGACCGCTGATCTTCTGACGAGGTCAGGAAAACTGCATAATTATGTCGATGAGAAAGACTTGGTACCAATCGGCTATAGCAAAGACAAGCCGATGATCGGCCGAATGCGCCCAGTGTTGTCTAAAAAAGTCGGGTGGGTCGACCAGCACATGTGGGGTGGATATCAGTATGACCAATTCGGGAATGTCTTGCTTGATACGAAAGGAGAACCTGATGTGATCGGGTTGGAAACCCAGCAGCGTCTTGCCGGCATCGAAAACGTGAAGAGACACTTTCTAGCAAAAGGCAGTCTATCTTCTGCTCAAAAAATATTTTTGGATGCATCACAAGCCAAAGCGATTACTAGTGGGTACAAAAAAACAGTGGAGATAGAAATTAGTGAATTAAAGAAATGGTTCCAAACAGAAATCAGAAATGCCAATGAATTATGGCAAACGACAAAATTAGACGCCCGCTATTGGGGAGCAAGTTTGACACATTATGAAGAACTGGAAGCACTTGATTCTTGGGGAGTAACGGAACGGAGTATACGGATAGACCCAGTAAATGAATATGAACGAACAGTAGCAACGCTTAGAAAATCAGAAGAAGAGCTTGAAAGGCTATTAAGAAACATTGAACAAACGATCAATAGGCAAGTAGATTCTGATCATGAGCTCAGCCATTACTTATTTTAGAGGTGAATAAATGGAACAAGAAATCAGAAGGAAAATAGAAGAAACCGAAGAAATTTATCGTAAAAATCGTGTAGCATTAGAAAATCATCTGGATTATCTGTCGAATGAGCAAAGAAAATTTCAACGCTATTTAGAAAATATCTCTGTGCAAATCAATGCCACCGCTAAACATTATGAGACCAACCCTCCCGAAAATAAAAGGGCAGTCTATCGTCTCTTAGAACAAGCAAGTGAAGAATCACGGCAACGAACACGAGCAACCCAACGGAATCTGGAAGAACGACTACATGAAAATCAATCTATATATAACAAAAAGATCCGTCAGTATGAAGAAGAATACAGAAAATCAAAAAGAGAGGGAGAATCCTATGTTTGAATTCGATTGGATCATGAGTGGTGTAGATGCTTTACTTGAAGGAGCAAATAATGAATTAATCCAGCAACGAAAGAATCTGGAAAAACAACTCATCCGTTTACTTGTAGCAAGTCCCAGCAAAGCTACATCCCAAACTAGAAAATCCCTCACACGAGAAAGAAAAAGCCAAGGAGCAACTAAACTGAAGAATGCCAGTGATACCTATAAAAACAATGTTTCTGCTGCCGCCAAAGGCCAATGGGTAGATGCGGCATTAGACAATGTTCAAAGCGTCTCGGATCGGTTAAGGAGGTTGTGAGAGCAGTGCTTCTCCAGAATAAACATCTCTGCCTAATCAAATTTTTCGATTAGGCAGAGATGTTTATTTATTTAACGACTTTCATCTCAAGGTTTCTCCAATTAACTCGTGACCCTATTTTTTGATAAGATCATGTGCATTGATTTTTTCTATCTTTATGTTCCTCTCCTACTTAATGCCTATCTGGCTCCTGAGGGGTTCTTTTTCCGGCGTCGTCATAGTCTTGGCTGAGGATCTCTTGGTAATCTGAGGGAATGGCTTCCCAAGAGAGCAGGCGAACGTTCATGACGTGTTTTCCTTTGTGTTTGATTACAGCATGATTCTTACCTTTTTCTACCTCTCCAGCGTGAAAAGACAGCCATGTACCATGACCAAAGATATCATTACATACCCAATGTTCGATGGAATTGTCTACGTATCCTACAGGGAGTGTGGTATAGCCGATTTGTGGTTTCAAAAAAGGGTTGAATCGATCAATCGTTTCATTTTTGTATTGATAATTGATAAGAAAAAGATAGACCAAACAAAAGACGAGCAGAAAGAAAGATAGTGTCTTTTTGAGTGAGAAGGGTTGTTTTGATGAATAAGATTTCTTGATAACAAGAGGTTCATCCGGCAATGTCGGTTCTATTGATTCGGCAGTTGGCTCAATAGAAGGAAAATCAATCGGCAGACCTAAAGTCTGATGTAAAAGTGACAGCATTTCAAGATCTGGCATTGTACGAGAATTTTCCCAACTAGAGATTGTTTTATCGGAAACACCGATTTTTTCGCCTAGTTCTTTTTGCGTAAGGTTACAATTTCTGCGGTAAGTTCGTATTTTTTCTCCGATGTTCATCTTCTTCTCCTTTCGATTCTACAGTATATAGATTTATTCTACATGACCTATACACTTGATAGATACGTTTTTTTGATGAAAAACGGTATGATTTTATCGAAGAATCATTTAAGTAAGGGAGAGTGGTGATAATCAAAAAAAAGTTCACAGTTTTACTCACAATCATAGTGATCGGTATCATGATTGGTTTTGCTTTGGTTAGTATAAATAAACAGGTACTCTATCGGACAAATAAATTTTTCCACCAAACGGATGCTTATACTCCGATTCGATTGCCACAACATTTTATTGAGCGAAAAGAATATGAGCAGCTAATCATGGTATTTGAAAATGTATCATCAGAAACTGAACTTTCTTATATGAAAAAAACCGTAAACGAATCCAATGAAGTAGATACATCTTGGAACTTCAAGATACAGCCAAAGCTTGAAATGACATTGTATTATCAAGGGAATGTCAAATCTTCTCACGAGAAGGTACCCTATTCTAATACCACCTTTCACGTAATGTCCATTGAAGAATCAATCAAAATAAAAGATTTTGAAGGTGAATTTTTCTTGATGACGAGAGAAAAAGAAGACTATGAACGGTTCATTTCACTATTTGTGGAACGATTCAATCAAGCATTTCACACTGGTTATGCGACTGATGTTTTTGAAGACTTTGAAAATAGCTATTCGTATTCGGTTATTTCAAGTACAGACGTATATAATTATCGAGTGTATTTAACTATTGGGTTGATTCTTTTATTCCTTTTGTTACCATCCTTTTTCTTATTGATGAATAAAGAAATCAGTTTATTGTTGAATAATGGCTTTTCATTACATCAAGTATTGTGGTGTTTATTTGGGAAAAAGAAAATCATTACTACATTCATAATTGCAGGAATTATTGGTGGTTTTATTTTTATGTATTATAAGGAGCAATTTCTTTATTTGTTCCAGATGTACGTTTTCTTGTTCAGCGGAATATATGGTATCTCTTTGATTTCTCTTTTATTAGTTGAAAAAATCGCTTCGTTAAGAGAAGCGTTCAACTATATCCAATACATTCTTTTTACATTTGGATTGTTGTTTTCTCTTCTTTTGACCGTTGCCAATGTCGAATTAGCAACTATCGTTTTTTCTTCTTCACAGTTAGCTGTTTCCCATGAACCGCCAAAAGAGATCGCTGATGAAGACTATCATGTGTTTTATCCAGTAACCATCGGGAAAAACCATGTGGATTTTATTTATTCCAATCGTTTTGCATCAGCAGCAGATCAGGAATTATATGAAACTTTGAATAAAAACGGAAGTATATTAGTCAATGTATCAGATTACTTGAATGAAGAAAACGAACAGTTTGGCAGAGGGATAAAAATAAATCTAAATTATCTTAAGAAATTTCCTTTGGTTGATGTCTCTGGAAGGTTGATCCAAATAACCGAAGAAGAAACACACCCTGTTATATTGATCCCTGAACGATATAGATATACAGATTTAAAAAATGACCTAGCGCAAATAACAGAATATTATCAAGAAATCAGTGAAAAAGAACCAAAAATTCTATTTATAAAAAACAGTCAACCCATTTATACATTTATTCCTTCTATCCCATGGATCGAACATTATCCGGTTGTTGAAATACTGACATTGAAAAACAGTACGTATTGGGAAAGGAATATTCTCAGCGGAGAAATCTATCCGCCGTTAAAGATCAAGATAGGCTCTTTGTCGAAAGAAAGGTTATTTGAGCTGATTGAAGAAAGTCAGTTACGTGATAACTTGCAGTTATCATTTCCGTATACTCAGACTGAAGAGATAGCTGTCAAAGTGTTAAGCAGATCATTTCATTACTTGATACAGATATTTTTACTCACTTTCTTTTCTTTCTTCTTGTTGAGCTATGTCATGTTATGCATATATTTTGTCTACAATTGTCGGAAAATCGCTATCTTTCGTTCAAGTGGTTATTCGCTCTTTGAAACGTATAAAGATTTCTTCATGATGAACCTCATCAAATGGGGAATGACAAGTGTAATCTTCCTTTTTCTTATAGAAAGAGAGCCTAAATATCTTTTTAATATTATTTTCTTTAGTTTCATTGATTTTATTCTGTCAGTTGTTTTTATTTCGTCTACAGAAAAGAAAAGTCAATTATTGTTGATGAATGGAGGTTAACAATTGGAGCCGTTGATAGTGATAAAAGGTGCGAAAAAAATCATTCGAAACAAAACGATTCTTCATTTGGATCATTTTACTGCGGATGCTGGAGATCTTGTGACTGTTGTTGGAGAAAGTGGAGCAGGTAAAAGTACGTTATTGAATATATTAGGATTGAATGATCGGTTCAGTTCAGGACAATTCTATTTGTTCGATCAAGAGACGAAACAATTAACTGGAAGAGAGAAGCGCTTGATAAAAAGAAATACCATATCTTTTCTTTTTCAAGATTTTGGGTTGATTGAATATGAAACGATTGATTTTAATTTAGATATTGGATTGAAGTTTTCGAATTTAAATGCTTCGGATAAACGAATAGCAAAATATGAGGCATTGAAAAAAGTAAATATAAACAAGAAGCTAAGTACGCCTATCTACACATTATCTGGTGGTGAGAAGCAAAGAATCGCCTGTGCGAGAGTCTTATTGAAGAATAGCAAAATCATTTTAGCCGATGAACCAACTGGATCATTAGATAAACGAAATAAGGAGCAAGTCGTTGAAATCTTATCGCAACAAGCTTCACAAGGTGTGTTAGTTATTGTGGTCACGCATGATCCATATCTGACCAAAATAGGAAACAAGAAGATCATGCTTTAGAAATCAAAAAGGAAAGGATGTCGTTTTATGAAAAAAGCAGTTATTATTTGTGCACTAGGGATAGGTTTTGTTGGAGGAAACGTTATGTCATCTGAAGTGGAAGCAAATTCAGTTCACGGTGAAATCTATTACAAATCTTTAAAGCCAGGAGAGATTCATTTTGATGCTAAAGGTAATATTATTAAGTCAAATTTACCAGTAGACCGGGAAATTTCTAGAACAGCAATTAATCATAGCTCTGGAAGATGGGTTTATTATAGTGATACAACTTGGACGAGAAAAACTGGTCATTCTAACCACTATAGTCGTGTCTATAATCGTCACGGTGCAAAAGCGAAAGTTGGAAACTCTATTCGATCAGCAAATGCAACAAAAGGAGTATGGGCTTATGCAAGTGCGACAGGAAATAGAACTGACACATTCTCATGTTGGTACAATCCAACCGGTTGGTATTAAGTATCCAAAAGTTTATATAAAATAGAAAAAACATACAATGAAACAGCGTTAAAAGTTATTTTTGGTAGTTTTAATATATTCATTTTTAGTTGTATAAAAATATATCATAATAAAAACAACAAAAAAATGTCTGAAAAATCGGACATAAAAGTGTCTGATTTGAATATCCCAACAGTGGAAGAAGAAAAATAAAATTGATAACATTTGTTCTAAGAATTAGTTACGTTAAAAGCGTAACGCAAGATAGACTTGAAAAACGATAACAAAAGAAGTAGTATATTAAGGTGTGATATGCTACTTGACATTTATTCTGCTGAGCGAACTTTCTGGATGGTATAGACTTCTATCTATTCAGGCCGTATCAAGCAGATTAGTAGAGGTGTTCTAGATGTTTCTCATCTTGAGCACCTTTGTTTTTAGCAATTCGCAAAAAACGAAAGTAGGAGAACAAATAAATGAAGAAAAGATTTTTAGCACTTGCCATCGTACTAGGCGCTGGTTTATTGTCAGGCTGTACGAATGCTGGTGAAAAAACAGCCGTTAGTTATAAAGGCGGCACAATCAGCGAACAAGAAGTAATGGATAGCTTGAAAAAAATGCAAGGAGCAGATTCCACTGTGCAACAGTTGATCGTTTATCAAGTATTTGAAGACAAATACGGAGATGACGTATCAACTAAAGAAGTCGATTCCCAATATGATCAAACAAAGAAACAATTGGGTGATTCATTTGATTCACAATTGAAAACTGCAGGTTACACTGAAGAAACATTCAAAGACAGTATCAAACAAAGCTTAGCCTTCCAAGAAGGTCTAAAGAAGCATATCAAATTGACTGATGAAGATCTAAAAACGGCTTGGAAAACTTTCCATCCAGAAGTAGAAGCTCAAATCATCCAAGTAGCAAGTGAAAACGATGCAAAAGATGTGAAGAAAGCTGCTGATAAGGGAGACGATTTCTCTAAATTAGCTAAAGACAAGTCAACTGATACTACGACAAAAGAAGATGGCGGAAAAGTAAAATTTGATTCCACTACTACAACGGTTCCAACAGAAGTCAAAGAAGCAGCTTTCAAGTTGAAAGACGGTCAAGTTTCTGATGTGATCACTTCTACTAATACCTCAACTTACGCGACAGAATACTACGTGGTCAAAATGGTGAAAAACCAAAACAAAGGCAACGACATGGATAAATACAAAAAAGAATTGAAAGAAATCGCGACAGACACAAAATTAAGTGACAGTACCTTCCAGAATAAAGTGATTGGCGAAGTATTGAAAGACGCTAATGTAAAAATTAAAGACAAAGACTTTGAAAATGTTTTGAGTACATTCACTTCAGATTCCAGTACAGCAAGTAGTAAATAAGCAGAATAAATAAAAAAGTATGAACTATTTAAACCAATAAAACCGTTCATCTAAATCTTTTTATTAGAGCTAAATCAACAGTAGTTTCATTACTACTTGATTTAGTTCTTTTTATTTAAACAATTCTTTGTTTTAGTTGGAATCCAAGATAGCCACCCTAGATATTTCCCTGTATAATATTAAATAAAGAAAACGATGTCAAAAAATGTACGTAGAAGTAGATAAATGGAGTGATTTTGCAAATTTCTTTTATTTCTAGAAGTTATTCACGTATAAGGATTTGTTTTTCTCACAAATAAAAAGGCAGGAAGTACAATGGATCATTTGTATATAAAATATATTCATCGATTTTCCGTTTTGATGTTAGGCACCCTGATTATAGCAGGGATTGTAGCATTTATTATTCAAGGCCATGAAACGTTAACGATACATAAAGAGTTTTTCAGTTATGCATGTGGTATTCCTCTTATCGCTATGAGGTCTGACAACAAAAATTGGAAGAGACGCTATTACATTCTCCTGCTATTTTTGTGCTTTTATCTGCCACCTAAAATTTTCAGTTTGTTAGGTGTCTATCAAATAATATTACCTTTTCGTTCTTATTTTGCTGTATTGAGTGTTCTCATTTTGGTTGTTTTTATGTTTTATCGTTTTAAGAATTCTGACCCACCTAGCAAAGTTTAGATGAGTGGGTCAGGATTTTTTGAGTGAATCGATAGTATGAATTGAATTTTTGTAAGCAAAACAACTTTTATGATGGGATAAGTGTATCTAGTTTTTTCTGTATAGCCAGTAAATCTGATAAAGTAACTTGTGCGTTGATCAATAAAGTTTCGGTAGATCCTTCTAATTCTGTGATTGGCGTGGTACTCAAACAAAAATCATAATTCTCTTCTTTCAGGGAATGGCTGACCTCAATTGGATAATAGCTTTGGAAAGTAGTCTGGATTCGTTCAATGATCCCTTGCTCAATCGTAAAAGGTAAGTCGGTTTCAACTTTTATTTTTATTTTGTTTGAGAAACTGATAGGTCTGGCGACCATAGACCAAGCAACCGCTACATGTAAGGATAATCCTTCTTGTTTATCTGGTTCTTTCGAATAAATCTTGTTTCTCTTCACTAATTCTTCCGATTGTTGTAACAAACCGGTGAATTTGAGAGATAAATATTCTTTTAGATTATAACCAGTTAAGGAATAGTCCATTTTTCCAAACATTTCTACAGAGAGGATACCTGTATATAATGTCACAAAAATCATTCTTTTCTTTTCTTCATCAACCAATCCAGTATCGGCTTTTTTTATTAATTGCGGATAAAGTAACATGATTTTTTCTATTAGAGTGCTATCACTTCTATGAGTATCAATATCAGCCAAACAGTCAGTATTTATGTTTTTTTGATGGAAATCAGCACGTGAATACAGCCATAAAAAAATAAATTCGATATTTGATCTATCTAAATGGTAATGGGTACTTAATTTTTCCGCTAATATATTTTTTATAGATTGCATATTCTTCATATCTGATGGTGATACTGGCTGTTTGACAAAAGGGAATCGTTCAACGACAGAATGCATTTCCTCATCGATCTTCAAGCCTTTGCGTGTTCTTAGAATCGTCACAGCCAATACATAACAGGAAAGTTTTAATTCGATTGTGTTAACAGGAATCTGACATTCATGGTAGATTTCCGTGACGATCTTTTCACATTTTCTTTGAGATATACCCGTAAAAGGCCAATGCAAGCCAGAAAAGACCCGCCAAAAAAAAGCCACCATAAAGAAGCGTATACGCATCTCTTTACCGATTAAGTGAACGGTACCTTTTGATTTCTTCAAGGAAAAATCCATGGGTTCAAGCAGAGATGCTAACTCATGCATTCTTTTCCGAACACTTGATTCAGAAACAAAATTATCATAGGCGAATTTTGCGATGATGATCTCATTATCAAGTAAGAGAGTCTCAAGCAATTCAAAAAAAGGATTCGATTGAAGGACTTGTCTTGATAGGATCTTATAGTCTTTTTTCGAGCCATTGAATTTATAGCCTTGTCCATGCTTAACTGATAAAACTGCCATATGTTCTTTCTTTGTCATATAGGGTTTGTTCAACAACAAATCATAATATTTATAGACTGAGCGTCGATCCATTTTTAGACATTCACTGATTTCTTCTGTTCCCATGAATCGTTTGTTCTTGTATAAAAGCTTTAACAGTTCTAGTTCTTTCTTTGTTTCATTGCCAAAAAAAGAATGAAATACCTCCATTATTTAGACTCCTCGCTACATATATTCTATTATTGTAAATCATAGCATATGTTTTGTACCATTTTGTACTTTAATTGTACGATTTATTGTCTGTTAAAGTACTAGAAATCCTCTATACTGACTTCTAATAGTGAATAAAAGGGAGGAGATTGAATAAAGATGTGTAATAGAATAACTAAAACGAACCTGGCTAGCATGTTGATGATAGTGTTTAGTTTAGTTGCAGTGTTTTTTGGGGGAGACACATTTGCCGAAACAAATGCTTTTCATTATCAAAACAACGCAGAAGGGGAATTTTTGACAAATGGGGTAAAAGAAGGCGATACGTATAACTATGACTATGGGAATGCACCTGAAGCAAATTTTGATGAAGAAGATTATATAAATTATGAAAACAGCGCATTTGTAAAAAAATCTGTAAAAAAGGCAGAAGGAATACAAGGATTATTCGATGTAACATTAGCTATCAAGGGAAATCAATTAAAAAAACCAATTGACCTAGTAATGGTCATTGACTATTCTTCTTCGATGACGGGCGAAAAATTATCAAACGCACTAAAAGGCTTACAAGAATTTGGTGAAGAACTTGATGATTCCTTAGAAAGTGGGAACATCCGTATTGGAATCGTGGCATATAATCGCTTTGTTTATTCAACAGATGATTTTTTGACAGATATCAATCAACTGGAGTATTTTTTGAGAAATACAGCTGAAAGTCATACGGGAACATTCATGCAAAAAGGATTGCTGGAAGGCCAATCACTTTTAGAAGAAAAGAGTAGACCAGAAGCAGAAAAAATGTTGGTGCATATCGGAGATGACAGTGCTAATCGAAGTTATCTCCCTAAAGAAACTGCACAAGTATTTCATAATTCAGGAGAAATTGTGGATTATAACGGGTACCACACGGATCAATATGTCACAGAATTCCAAACGGACTCAGAAAAATATCAAACAAGCGGTAGTTCGACAGATCCAAATGCGGTTTCTGTAAGCAGTTCTCTTATCAATGATGCGACATTAGGAACAATCATTTCGATAAAAAATGCAGGAATCAAATGTTATTCTGTAGCAACAGCTCCTTCATCGCGAGGCGAATATATAGGCAGAAATCTAGCTTCTTCCCCAAATAATTATTTATCGATTGATGAGAATCTGACTGGCCTTGGAAATGCATTGAAGGAAATTGCGAATGGAATGGATAAAACAATTGTTAATGGTACAGTTACTGATCCAATGGGGAAAGATATCTTGCTGCAGGGAACTGGGGCATTTGGTCCTTCATATTATCAGCTGCAAGGTTGGAGTAAAGAAGAAAACGGAGAATGGCAAGCGGATGAAACTGTTCTAGGGAAGACTGAAGTGACTGAGAACGGGCAGATCATCAAACTAAATCATCTTACATTGGGAAAAAATGAAAAAATCACTTTTACGTATCAAATACGATTAGCTACGGAAGCAGAAGCCTTCAAAGGTGAAACATGGTATTTGTGTAATGGACGGACGACTCTTGATCCTTTGAACAATGGAGAACTTCTCGATTTTCCTATACCATCAATCAAGGCACCTACTGTAAAATTGAATATCAAGAAACAGTGGAAGAATATAGAAACTAATCATATACCAACTTCTATCCAATATGTCATCAAACGACAAACTGTTACCAATAATGAAAGCTGGATCACCTCAGACCCACTGATGTTATCTAAAGAAGAGGATTATGCAACTTCAGTCTATCAGGTACCCATTGCAGGTATTTCCTCTAGTTTGCCTCTTTACAATAATAACGGTGAGAATTTTATTTATAGTGTAGATGAGATAGACGTGCCGGATGGATTCACGTATGAGGTGATAAGTGATAGAAACAGTTTCACGATTATCAATACATTAGAAGAAACAGAGCCAAGTACGACAGAGCCAAGTACGACAGAGCCAAGTACGACAGAGCCAAGTACGACAGAGCCAAGTACGACAGAGCCAAGTACGGCAGAGCCAAGTACGACAGAGCCAAGTACGACAGAGTCAAGTACGACAGAGCCAAGTACGACAGAGCCAAGTATGACAGAACCAAGCACAACAGATAAGCAAATAATTATTGCATCTCAAGACTCGTCTAACGATCCTGATAAGCAATTGCCTAAAACTAATGAAAATAAGAAGAGCTCTGTTATACTCACAATTATTGGTCTGTTGGCAGTAGTCACTAGTGGATATGTACTTATCAAGCGTAGAAACTAATCATAAGAAACATTAAAGCGATACTTCATCACAGCCTAATTTTTTTCTTTATGCTATCGTTATATTAAAGAAATCAATGAGAAGGGAAAGAAAGTGATGAAAAAAGTTTTATTAGTGGTAAACCCCAGTTCAGGGGGGGAACAAGCAAAGGAATTTGAGCAATTAGCGATAGCAAAATTGGAATCGGTGTTTGATGAAGTGGTCGTCTTGCATACAAAAAAAGCAGGGGATGCAAAAAACTTTACTCGCGAGGCGGCTGTGGAAGGGTATCATAGTGTATTTGTCATGGGCGGAGACGGAACAGTCAACGAAGGAATCAGTGGAATCGCTGAACAAGAACATCGGCCAAATTTCGGCTTTTTCCCATTAGGTACGGTGAATGACTTGGCTCGAGCATTAGGGATACCGCTAGAGCCTGAGGAAGCGATCAATCATTTTTCGATTGAATCAGTCAAACCATTGGATATTGGAAAAATAAATGATGACTATTTTATGAATGTCGTTGCAATTGGCTCTATTCCTGAAGCAATCAATGATGTAGATGCGGAGAAGAAGACGAAATTCGGAAAACTAGCTTATTTCATGTCAGGAATCAAACAGTTAGCTTCCACACAATCCTACTCGTTTCACGTAGAAGTTGATGGAAAGAAGGAAGAGATTGAGAGTAGTACCCTACTGATAGGACTAACTAACTCAGTTGGCGGATTTGAGACATTGCTTCCAAATGCAAAAGTGGATGATGGTAAGCTCCATTTAGTTTATCTAAAAGATTCTTCTTTGATCGATACGCTTAAAACATTGCCAGACCTATTAAAAGGAGTAGATGAATCAACGAAAAATCTAGCCTACCTTACTTGTGAGCAATTAGTTGTGTCATTAGCTGATGAGGAAGAATTGACGACGAATGTTGATGGTGATGAAGGGGACAAATTACCTGTAAATATCAAAGTATTGCCCTCACATTTACAAGTTTATTGTTAAAATGGAGGTTGTGTGACCGAGGAGTTGGCGGGAGAACACCGCTTGTTCGGGATAAGGGACTGTGACAAGACTTTTGTCACAGCCTTTTTTTTGTACAAAAAAGAAATTTACACCTAATAGAAAAATTTTTCCATAAAAATACATATTTTAAATATGAAAGTACAATTGGAAATAGATTAAAACGATAAAATAAAATTGTCAAAACGTCAGAGAGGATGGTGGAGAATGAATCAATATGTAAAAAAGCTGATTGCGTCGATTTTGTTTGTCTTCCCTCTCTTGATGGTGACATCCGTTTTTGCCGATGTAGAGAAAACAAACGAATCAACGCAATCAGAGAATCAAAGTTTTGACAAGACTACTTTTTCAGAAGAATCGATTACTTCTGAAACTACAGAGTCCCAAAGTGAGGTTCCTACTAATAAAAGGCAAGAAGAAAATAAGACAAGTGAGACCTCAGAAGTAGCTGAACAAACGTCTGATAGCAGTGAAGCGGTACAGGTAAGAGCTGTTTCAGCGGATGGGTACAGCGAAGCTGCCACAACAGAAGAACTGGCACAGCTTCTCGCAGACGAATCAGTAACTAAGATCCGACTGACTCAGCCTTTGACTTTAGACAGGGAATTAGAGATCAAACGAGATATCGTTATTGATTTTGGTGGATTCGCTCACAATTTCGGCACACACCATATTTATATCAATGAGATACCTCAGTCGATCGAGTTCCAGAATTTTAAAGGAACAGCTGCACATCCAGGTGGATTGTTACCAAATATCGATGGAAATGCCATTATCATTGCTTATATGACCGATTTTTGGGGAAGCAGATATCATTTTACGGGAGAAATAAAATTTACCGGGACACTTGATTTGTATGATGGTTCCAAATTAGGACTGATTTACGCTCCTCGTGCAACTGTCACATTAGATGGTGTTTCCGGTGTGTTGGATGTCCAACCAATGAAAGAAGGACTGAATGCCGCTCCGGGTAAAGCCTATTTTTGTAGAAGCTATCAATTGAATGTGATCAATGGTAGTCAACTTTATGGACCATATCTAGGGAAATTCTACGGTTTTCTAGATTCAGGAGATGAGACTGGTAGTGGAAAAACAGCGCCAGGAATCCATATCTTAAGCGGTTCAAAGGTCTCTCTTGATTATGATCGGGCAGATGGAGTCAGCGATGAAGGAGAGGCAGTCGATACGCTACCTGGTAATGTCACGTTTGAAGTCAGTGGTTCGGGAAGCGAATTTTCGGTAAATACAAAGATCAATATTACCAACGACAACAATCGCGGAATCATCCAAATGAGGGGTTCAGGATCGAAAGTCGCTGTATCGAATGGTGGAAAAATCACAATCAATACAGCAACTACTGGCGGATTTCGTTTGCAAGGAGATTCTAGTCAAATCCATGTATCAAGTGGTGGTCAAATCTCGGTCAAAATGGCTGGAGATGACGATCAACCCGGGAACAATGGGATGCGTTTTGTAGGAAAAGGCCTTTCTTTGATCGTAGAAGGAGCCGGATCAGTTATCGACATCGATAAGCAGAGTGGGCGTTCCAGCGCAGTTCGT
Organism: Enterococcus sp. 2STP; assembly: GCF_032465635.1. Taxonomy (NCBI): domain Bacteria; kingdom Bacillati; phylum Bacillota; class Bacilli; order Lactobacillales; family Enterococcaceae; genus Enterococcus; species Enterococcus sp. 2STP. The sequence continues at coordinate 298,414 of NZ_JAWDJH010000019.1, read as the reverse complement.
TTTGAGAACGGTACGCAAAAGCTGACAGTAACCAATGGAGGCTCATTGAGGGTAAGAAATGCAGGGGATGGCAAATCTTACGTGAACAGACTCAATCAAGGAAATCAAGCGATCCAATTTTATGACGCTTCTGGTTTTCTAGAAAGTCCAGGTTCAGCTGATTTTACAGTCACTGGAGAAAAATCAAATATCGATATACGCGCAGATTCCGGAGCAACTGTAGATACAACTGGAGATATTGATTTAAATTTTACGGCAGGTGAAAAAACTTATTTAGTCATGGTCGGGAAAACAGGGGAAGATAAGACCGGCATCATCAGTGGGGATGTGTTGAATGTGGACTTAGAATCTCCTACCTATTTTGATTTCCAAAACAAACGGATTGGAAGCGAGACCAATGGCATAGGCGGCTGGGTATTCCAAGGAAATGGAGATTCTTCTTTAAAGATCGCCCATTCAGAAATCGCTTTATGGCGAAAAACAGGCGCAACATTCGATAACTTTGAAAAAGACCCGGATTATTTTTCTGATATGACAGACTTATCGATCAATGGGACCGACTTAGGCAATTTCGTATCAAGCCCTAGTGCAGGTTTAACAAATGAATTTGCTCAGACAGGTGTCGGAATGAAAAATTATAATCGAATCAGTGCCAATAATCAGCTCCCGATGATTGAATCCTTAAGAGTGCCAACGAATGCAGATAAAAAAATCTATGGGCATGTCGTTGTTCCCGAAGGTGTCGAGGCAAAGCCAAGAGATGCTTGGACAGGCGAAGTAGAAGTGACTTTACGTATTACTTACGCAGATACGACGAAATCACCTGTAGAAATTACTGCTCTCACGCAAGGACAAACAGATGAAAATGAAGGGGCAGGATATAACCCATGGGGAGAAGGCGAACAAGGCGGCTTGTTCGAAGTTCAAGTACCCAATGATGAGAGATTAAAAACGGGGGATAAAGTGCAAGTTGTTGCTGCTAAAAAAGTAAGAGGCGGCCAAGAAGTGACAGAACTGGACTCTGCCAAAACGACAGTCGATGTCATTCCTCCTGAGCCTGCTAAATTAAGTACCACATTGATCAATGCAGCTTCTCGCTCAATCACAGGTACAGGCGAAGCAGGATCCTTGGTTTCATTGAAAAAAAATCAAGCTGTTTTGTCAGAAACCACTATTGATGATACAGGTAAATTTGTTCTTTCTATCCCAGAAAATCAGCTTTTTGCAGGAGACGTATTAGAAATCGTATTAAACGACCAAGCAGGAGAAGCTGCTGCTAAGGGTGTGCAGAACAAGCCAAGTACCAACGATGAAATCGGGAATCACAATCCAAGTGATACGCCAGTTGTCTATCATGATGCTCCGCCTTTTGCGCCTGCTGCGAAGATCGTAGTAGAAGGTGGTCTCTCATTTCTTGCCCCTTCCAAACTCGATTTTGGACAGATCAAAGCAACTGGGTTGACGCAAGAAGCATTTGGCCAAATGGATGCGCAGGAAAAATTATGGATTTATGACCAACGAGAAACAAAAAGTCCATGGATCTTAACAATAAAACTATCTCAGCCCTTTACAAACGATTCAGGATTTTCTATGCAGGATGTCCTTTATTTCAAGAAAGGCGAGGAGTATCAATTAGTGAATGAAGAAGAACTGGAAATTGTCGAAGGACAAAATTCTACGAATGCGCAAGCAGATTATTCAGAATATTTAAATAACGGTCGGGCGTTTAAACTTGTCTTAACCAAAGAAAATCAGATAGCTGGTAATTACTCAGCAGAGATGACATGGACATTAGCAGATGCGCCGACAGAATAAAGATCAAGGAGGATGATTGATGAATCGAATATGGAATAAAAGTCATCGAAACAACTGCTCTTTACTTCTGATCCTTCTCCTTGGATTCATCCTTTGGCAGACACCTGTCCATGCCTCCGAATTCAATTTTGCGGTAGATTTTGAATTGCCGGCTAATCAGATCGATAAGAACAAAACATATATAAATGTAAGGATGGAGCCTGGAAAAACACAGGAAATCCCCTACACGGTCTTTAACCGAACAGATAAACCAGTAACAGTTGAGACATTGATCCACTCTGCTACGACGAATTCAAACGGTGTGATCGAATATGGAGAATCAAAAAGTAAATTAGATGAAACATTAAGTTATGATATGAAAAACTTAGCAAAAACAGTGGGAGAAATAACTGTTCCTCCTCAAAGTGCGGTCACTGAGACACTTTCATTGAAAGCTCCAGAAAAAGAGCTGGCTGGTGTGGTCGCAGGAGGGATCACGTTTCAAGAAAAAAAAGAGAACGTTTCTAACAAAAGTACAGTTGGTGTCGTCAATCAGTTTTCTCAAGTGAAAGCGATCTTGATTCGAAATAGCGAAAAAGAGTCTTCCCCAGATTTGAAATTAAAAAAAGCTTATGCGGATCAAAGCGATGGAAGAAATGTGATTAAGGTGAATCTTCAAAATCCAAATGCTTCATATATGTTCAGCTTGACTACATCGGTTGAAATCTACAAAAAAGACTCAAAAGAACCTTACCTTTCAATAAAAAAAGAAAAAATAGATGTAGCACCCAATACAAATTTTGATTTACTTGTCCCATTAGAAGGAAAAAAATTAGCTCCGGGACATTATCAAGCGGTTGTGAAGGGTGCTTGGAAAGAAAAACGCTGGAATCTTCATACTGATTTTGAAATAACTGATGATGCAGCGGACCAATTGAATGAAAAGGATATTGATTTAAAAAATCAGCCAGAAACATTTGACTGGCGATGGCTGATACTTGTTGGAGTCATTCTTATTGGCTTATTTGCTGGATTATTTATTTTAAAAGAAAGAAGGAAAAAGAAATGAAAAAAACAATTGCATTAAGTACCGTTCTAGCTGGAAGTCTATTATTATGTACACAAAGTGTTTTTGCTGAGAATAAGAGCTCAGCCACTACAGAAGGAACGATTTCTGTAACAAAACCAGATGCCGCAAATCCTGAAGACGTCGTTCCGGTTCCTCCCGTTGATCCAAATGATCCCGATACGCCATTTACACCTGATGAACCAAATCAGGGAACATCCGGATTACTGACGATTGACCAAGCCCCAGATCTTGATTTCGGAACAATCAAGTTAGGCACAGCAAAAACAGTATATGCTGCATTACAAAGCGGAACGGACAGTACTGGGGCACCAACACAAGTACAGAATTTCGTACAAGTAACGGATAAAAGCGGAAATTATGCCGGTTGGAAACTATCAGTCAAACGAACAGAATTTATTGGAACAACATCTGATACGAATAAACTAACTGGTTCAAAGGTGAAATTCAAAAATGCTGTGATTCGAAATAGCGCAACTAATAGCAGTGGAACGCCATCTACCATTTCTGGAACTGGCGCTGAAGGAATCGAGATCCCAGCAGATCAGGCAGTAGATCTAGTAACTGCAGGGGCAAATGAAGGGATTGGCACATGGATTTATTCACTAGGGGAAAATGCGGAACAAGGGAGACAATCAGTGGAATTATTTGTTCCTGTATCCAATTATGCCGTAGACAACTACGTTTCAACATTTACATGGTCGTTAACAGATGCGCCTACAGAAGAGGAAGCGTAAAATCATATCAACGATTTCAGGGAGTGGGCCTTTAGTTGGCTCCACTCCCTGAAATCTGCTCTGCTTACTTCGCAGCTCTCATTCATCAGCTCGAAGCAGTTTGCTGGAAATCATGGAAACGCTCCTTTGTCTTTTCAAAGATTTTCCGACCAACGAGTAAGGAATCACCGTTGAAAAATTCTAACACATAATGAGCAGAATCGATTTTCTGCAATTGTGATAAGTTGATACAGTAGGATTTTAAAAGTAAAAAGTAAGTGTATTTTTCTAACTCTATCTTCAACTGTTTTAATGAAGTACTTACTAGTTTATCTTCTGTCGTTGTTTTGACCATAACTTGATTTTTCAATCCTTTGATACTTTCAATATATAAAATTTCCCGAGGATATAGGACGAGACTCCCGCCTTTTTGATCAATGAAGATTTTATCGACATTTACAATCTGCTGTTCTTTCCAATTGATTTGTTCTAGCACTTGATGAATTTGTTCAGATAAATTCCTGTCTTTTCTGATATATCCAATCGGAAGGATTTTCCGGTTGATGATATCTACTGCAAAGTTCGTATAGGCGGTGAAAAAAATGATATTGCTATGAGCATTTTTTTTACGTATTTGTTCGGCAACATCAATACCTGTGAGTGATTGCTTCAAGTCGATATCGATAAAGAAAACATCGTGATTATCAATAGTGCCCAACTGGATCAACTGATTGATTTGGGAGATGGAAGTGAGCTGCACGATATTCTCGATATGATGATTGACCAATTCTTTGATGATCCATTCGCTGTGAAACTGGTTATCTTCTATGATAAAATACTTTTTCATATGCAGGCTCCTATCAAAAAAATATGTGTACATGATGAAACAAAACAATGGAGGAATAAGATGTTCGCAACAGTGACACTTTATTTGACCTTTACTTTGATTTTAGATTTAGGTATTTATTTATTCTTTTCGAAACAGCTGCTAGTAAAAATCAGCTTTGGTTGTTTAGCTTTAATGGCGCTGATAATTTTTCTTCCTATTCCTAAAGTAAGTTTTCCTTATTTAGTTGGCTTATTATTAATGCTTCTCTTTTATTCTACTACGAAAAACCTATTTATCAGCTGTTTGATCAGTAATCTTTTTTTTGCTATCACTGGGTTCAGCTTTTTTCTGGTTTTTGACTTGGTAAATTATTTAGGAAGAGTACACCTCGGAACAGCAAGTATTCTTGCACTGCTCGTCGCATATCTTTTCTACCTATTAGTAAAAAGTATAGACAAACGGACGAAATTTCTCAACTTGCTTTTTACTTATCCAACCGAGCATTATTTTGGCTGTATGTGTATTTTATTAAGTTGGATCGTGATTTTCTTGGTATTGGGAAGTGTTCATTTTCGTTCCTCTGATTATCTGCTTTTGTCTCTTTTATCGATTGTGATCAGTTTTTTTTCGTTGCTTTTTTCTATTATGTTGATTAGCTTTCAAGTAAAAGAAAGACAGCATCAGGAATCACTTCAACTGTATCAAATAAACGAAGAATATTACCATCATCTTGAAGAATTCAAACATGATTATAAGAGTTTGTTGTTTTCATTAAAAAGCACTATTCAGGAAAACAAAAAAGAAACATTGAAATTTTTAGAAATCTTAGAAAACTATTCTGCAGCTATTTTGGAAGAACCGCAAAAGCAACAGCTGACAAAGATTTTATCGCCAGTTGTTAGGGGCGTCTTTTTAGAGTTTCTAGAAAAAGCAGAATCGGAGAAAATCCCGATCCAAGTAGTTATTCCTGCCGAAGTGAAAACAATCCCGATTGACTTGGTTGTTTTTATTCGCTGTTTATCTATTTTTATTTCTAACGCATTCGATCATCGTGTAGCCGATCAGAGTCCGATTACGATCAATCTGCTGGAAGAAAAAGAGGGATTACGTTTTAGTATAGCGAACAAGGCAAATCCGACGAATTTGACGCTAGCGGAAATGGTCCAAAGAGGAAGAACCTCTAAAAAAAACGGCGGGTTAGGTCTATACAGTGCGAAAAAAATGTTGGATGCTTACGAAAATGCAGAACTAAAAATCGATTTTTCAAAGCAGAATCACTGTTTCTTTGTAGAAATGTATCTGGCGGCCAAAAACAGTGAATCAGTCTGCTGACTTAACATCGCGAAGAACAGCTTGAACAAAGATTAAATATAAAGGGAGTTCAACAACACAGTTTATTCAAAAAGTAAACATAAACAAACAGAAGCGTGATGACCATTGTCACCCTTCTGTTTGTTTTACTATTTAGTAAAACAAAGTAGTTGACAGTTCTGCTACTTAGTAATACTATATTCATATACTTCGTGTTACTAAGTAGATAGGGAGAAAAGAGGGAAAACAATGGAAAAGATGATTACTGTGACAGATTTATACAAGTCTTTCTCAGGAAAAAAAGTAATAGATGGTGTGAGTTTTACAGTTGACGAAGGCAGCATTTTTGCTTTGCTAGGTACAAATGGTGCGGGGAAAACAACGATCCTCAAGATGTTAGCTACTTTGCTTACACCGGATAAAGGACAGATCCGTATTGCTCATTTCGATGTGGCAAAACAAGGAACCCAAGTCCGTGAACGGATTAGTTTGACGGGGCAATTTACTGCAGTAGATGATGTGCTGACTGGTAGAGAAAATTTAGTGCTTATTGGAAAGCTTCGCCACTTGAAGGATCATAAGCAGCGGATTGATGAATTATTACACACGTTTGATTTACATGAAGCAGCTGATCGCCCAGTGCATACGTATTCCGGAGGGATGAGAAGAAAACTGGACTTAGCGATGAGTTTGTTGGGGGATCCGACCGTTTTGTTTTTAGATGAGCCGACAACAGGTCTGGACCCACAAGCAAGAGCTTCTTTATGGGAAACGATCAGGAATTTGAGAAAAGCCGGTGTGACTGTCTTTTTGACGACACAATATTTAGAAGAAGCAGATCAATTGGCGGATCAAATCGCTATTTTGGATCAAGGGAAGATTGCACTTCAAGGAAGTGTAGCTGAGGTCAAAAAATATTTACCGCAAGGAACGATCGAACTGACTTTTGCAGAAGAAGAAACATTCCAAGCCGCATATCGACTGGTAGGCGGAGAAAAGAACGAAGCATTATTGTCTTTATCGATCCCGACTGACAACGATGTTCAAAAAGTAACAGAGATTCTTACTTTACTTCAGCAAAACAAGATTGAAGTTCTGGAATTTGCACAAAAACAACCAACATTAGATGATGTCTTTTTCTCAATCATCAATCAGACGAAGGAGGAAGAAAAATGAACGTGATCCAAGACACGATGACACTAACAGGAAGAATGATGAAGCATATGACGCGAAGCGCTGATACGATTATTACGGTCGTAGTGATGCCAATCATGATCATGCTGGCGTTTGTTTATATATTAGGAGGAGCAATGACCATATCTGTGGCTAGCTATAAAGGGTTCATTCTCCCAGCCATCTTGCTAATGACAGTCATGAGCGGTGTGGCTTATACAGCTTTTCGTTTGAATAATGATGTGACTACTGGGATTTTTGAACGATTCCACTCTATGCCGATTGCTAAATCTGCTATTTTGAACAGTCATGTTGTCACAAGTATGCTGTTTAATTTATTGTCCGTTGCTCTTGTTTTATTCAGTGGGGTCTTGATTGGTTTTCGACCAAAAGCGGATATTGGCGAGTGGTTATTGGCACTAGGGCTTTTAGTACTTGTAACCTTAGCTATGTCATGGATTGCTGTATTTTTTGGGCTCATTGCTAAAAGCAATGAAACAGCTAGCGTCTTCTCTTATTTGCTGATGGGGCTTTTATTTATCAGTTCCGGCTTTGTACCTACAGAAACGCTGCCGCATGCTTTACAAGGGTTTGCTGATTATCAGCCGATAACCCCTATTATCAATGGACTCCGTTCACTCATGAGTGCTGGAAAAGTACCTGATGATTTATGGACGGCTTTTGCTTGGAGCATTGGGAGTATCGTAGTTTTTCAATGGTTGTCGGTTTTCGTTTATCGCAAAAAACAAAATTAACAGCTTAAATGATTGACGTGTCAATGATTTCAAAATATGATGAAAGCGAGTATAGCGAAAGTACAGGTGAAAAAATGAACGGAATTACGGAAATGTTAAAAGGGGTCCTAGAAGGGATCATACTGGAAATCATCGATCGTCATGAGACTTATGGATATGAAATCACCAAAAATTTACAGGAATACGGGTTTGAAGATATCGTGGAAGGAACTGTCTATACGATTCTTTTGAGATTGGAAAAGAAAGGATTAGTTACCGTTACGAAGAGAAAATCTTCTGTAGGACCCATGAGAAAATTTTATTCTTTGAATGAAGCTGGAAAGCAGGAATTAGAATTATTTTGGAAACGCTGGTCTTTTATTTCAGGTCAAATCGAAAAACTAAAGGAGTACAAAGAAAATGAGCAATAAAAATTTGGTTGGCTATATCAAAAAAATGATGGAAGACAAAGCGGAATATCGCGAACAAATGGCTCGCCTGAAAAAACTTCCTGCTGACTATCAGATCGTCTACAATGAGATACAAAAATTTCTTTGGGAATTTACCGCAGGGGATGGGATGGATATGTTGTCAGCGATGTATGAGTTGCTTGACTTTTTTGAAGAAGGTGCTTCAAATGGTCTTCCTGTCTTAGAATTGGTTGGAGAAGACGTAGGACAATTTGCAGAAAACACGTTACATGAAATCCAGGCGAAGACAAGAATCAATGAATTGAAAAGAAAAATGAATGAGCGGATCGCTAAAAAAATGGAAAAGTTATAAAAGGTACTGTGACAAGTTTTTTGTCACAGTCCTTCATACTGATTTTGAAAGATTATTTGTTTTTCTTTTCTTGATTCAGTAACCAGAAAACTAAAAATACAGCAAGTAAAACGATAACAGCACCAAATAAAGGAGCATAAGTGACACCAATCGTTTTAGTCGTTTGTGCGCCAACAAAAGAACCGAATGCAATACCAATGTTGAAAGCAGAGATATTAAATGCAGAAGCAAGCGTAATATCCTTCGGTGTATATGTTTCAGCTAATTGTACAACATATAATTGTAGACCCGGAACATTCATAAAAGAAAATAGCCCTAGAACAAAGGTAGCTGCTGTAGCAAAGAACAAGTTCCCGCTGAGAATCGTTCCAAATAAAAATACTAAAGATAAGGATAACAAGATAAACATGATACCTAAAGCTTTTAATGGACGTCGGTTCGAAAAATGACCACCGATTGTATTACCAATAGCGACCATTACGCCGTAGATAATCAACAAAATAACGACAGCTTCTGATGAATAACCGATTTTGTCTTCAAGAATCGGAGTCAAATAGGTATAAGCAGCAAATGTTCCTCCGTACCCAAGAGCTGTGATCAAAAAAGAGCCCACTAAAAATTTATTTTTAGCTATCCGAAGAATCCCTCCCAGATCGACAACTCCTGGTATTGGGAGATCTTTTGGGATGAGCAATAGATTGGCGAGTAGACCGATAGCTCCAACGAAAGCAATAAAAAGAAAAGTCATATGCCAGCTTGTTTGCTGACCGATGAATGTCCCCAAAGGAACACCGGTAACGGTTGCGACCGTTAGTCCTGTAAACATGACAGCAATCGCACTTGCACGTTTGTCAGGAGAGACGACTTCAGCGGCAATGACACTTGATACAGACATAAAAATCCCATGAGCAAGTGCTGATACGATTCTTCCAGCTAGCAATAAAACAAATACCTCAGAAAAAGCAGCCAGCAGATTTCCAATGATGAAAACCACCATGATTGCTGCCATCAGCATTTTACGGTTCCATTTTCCTGTTAAAATAGTGAGTAAAGGTGCGCCTACTGTCACACCAATCGCGTAAAGAGAAACCGTCAGCCCTGCTTGAGCCAAACTGACATGAAAACTATCAACGATCAAAGGCATAAGCCCTACGCTGATAAATTCTGTAGATCCAATAGCAAAGGCATTGATTACCAAAGCCATAAGCGTAAAAATTGGTGAAATTTTTTTATTCAATTTTATTTCCTCCTCAAATTTTTCTGACAAATAGAGAATATAGACCTTCATCCTTCATTCGTGAAGTACCGACTTTTTTGTATCATAGGCACTTTTTGGTAACAAATGTGAACCTTCAAACGTTTGAGCATTTGAAAAAATTCTTATTTTTTTCAAAATATAGTTCCTTTTTTGACGAAAGTATAAAAACCGCAGAGGAAGAGACTTTGTTAGTTCACAAAATGAAAGGAGCATGCTATGATACGATGCGTATCTTTTTTAAGGAGAGATAAAAATGGAAAGAATCTATCATATTGGCGTCGAAGCAACATTGGAAGTCATCGGAGGAAAATGGAAACCGATTATTTTATGTCATTTAGGTAATGGTCCCATTCGCCCGGGTGAATTACGGAAGAAAATCCCTACGATCACACAAAAAATGCTGACCCAGCAGTTAAGAGAGTTAGAACAAGATGGTATTGTCCATCGAAAAATCTATAACCAAGTCCCGCCTAAAGTAGAATACTCGCTCACTGAAGAAGGAAAATCATTAAGAGAGATTCTAGTAGCGATGTCTGTTTGGGGAGAAGAACGTATCGAAAAACAAAAAGCCTCAGGGGAAGAAGTCACATTACTGCATACACATGGTGGCTACCTAAATTACTGATTTTCTATGACATTTATTTTAAATAAAAGAAAACAGGAGTTTTTTAAAAAGCATCATCTATTTTTTATGTAAAAAAATGGTATGATTAATCAAGTAAGAAATGATTGGAAGAAGGCAAGCAAATGAATAGTATGGAAAAAGTCAACCAGTTTAGAGATGAACGTAATTGGCGACAGTTTCATAACGAAAAAGATTTGGCTATCTCTATTTCTTTGGAAGCATCTGAATTGTTAGAACTTTTTCAATGGAAAACGCCGGAAGAAGTAAAAGAAACACAATTAGAACGAATCAAAGAAGAACTGGCAGATGTATTGATCTATTCATACATGATGGCAGACAATCTTCAATTGGATCTAGATGAGATCATTGAAGAAAAATTGATCAAAAATAATTTGAAATATCCTGTAGAAAAAAGCGCAGGTGTACGAAAAAAATACACAGAGTTGTAGAAATGTGTCATTCAGCTGTTGGAAAGAGCACAAGGAAAACAGTAAAATGAGACTGGAGGGGGAGAAGATGAAGAAAAAAGGAAAAGCAAAAAGATGGCTAGTCAATATCCTCTTGTTCCTCTTGTTATTAGTAGGACTAGCTTTGATTTTCAATGAACAGATCAAAGACTATCTTGTCAGATTAACAGGAGACAGATATGCTATAGCGAATGTAACGAAAGAAGATTTGAAAAAGAATAACGATAAAGATGTCAGTTTTGACTTTGACGCAGTAGAACCAATGACAACAGAAGGAGTGATGAGGTCACAAATGAGCGGAACAGATCTACCAGTGATTGCTAGTATCGCAGTACCTTCTGTTTCGATCAATTTACCGATTTTCAAAGGCTTGGATAATACTTCACTGCTTTACGGTGCAGGAACGTTATCTCCAGATCAAGAGATGGGAAAAGGAAACTATGCTTTAGCAAGCCATCGTGCAACAAATCCCGAATTGCTGTTTACACCGCTGGAAAATTTGGAAATGGGTGCCAAGATCTATTTGACGGATTTAGAAAATGTGTATACATATAAAACATTTTTTAAAGAAAAAGTTGCTCCTACAGATACACAATTATTGAACGAGGTCGAGGGAAAAGAAATCGTCACGCTGATTACTTGTGGCGACATGGATGCCGTCACGCGACTCGTTGTACAAGGAGAACTGGAAAGTGTCACACCGATGAAGGATGCGACCGATGATATGAGAACTGCTTTCAATCTAGAGACAAAAACATTTTAGGATACTGGGACATAAGTTGTTACAAATCAAAAACAGCCAAAGGATATGAATCGATAAGGAAAAACCGATTTGCTGAAAAAAGAGGAACGCAAAGAGGTGCATCTCTGATTTGGTTGTTTTCTAGATAGACTTGTGTTCCAGTATCTTTATTTTTTATATGAAAAGGCTTGCATAAATAAAAAATCGATGGTATGATGATTTTGAATAAGAAATGGATTGTTACTGTACGGCAGGCAAAACCAGAATTCAGCTAAGAAACAGTAGGCGAATTCTAGGTTTTTTTATTTTTCTTGAGAGGGCGAAGCAAAATGAAAATTGATAAAATTTTGAATAACAATGTCGTCATTTCGAAAAATGGATTCGGGGAAGAAGTCGTTTGTATGGGAAAAGGATTAGCTTTTCAAAAAAAGATTGGGGACGAGATTTCGCCAGAAGCGGTCCAAAAAGAATTTGTGTTAAGAGATTCTTTTGCTAAAAACCAATTCCAACAGCTGATGGCTGATATTCCGGCAGAGGAGATCGAATGGGTCAAACAAGTAGTCGAACTGGCTGAAGATAAACTAAAAGTTGAATTTTCGCCTAATATTTATCTGACATTGACCGATCATCTTCATTATGCGATCACACGGGCAAAAGAAAATATCCAACTGCCTAATCCATTATTATTTGAAACAAAAAAATTTTATCCGAAAGAATATCAAGCAGCGAAAGAGGCTCTTTTGTTCGTGAAACAAAAGACTGGTGTGGAACTTTCTGAGGATGAAGCCGGTTTTATTGCCTTTCATTTTGTGAATAGCCAACAAGGAAACGAAGACATGCAAGTGACGATGACCGCTACCACAATGGTAAGAGATATACTGAGTATCATCAGTAAATTCTTCGGCATCGTGTTCGATGAAGAATCTTTGAATTATCAGCGTATCATTACTCATCTGCAGTTTTTTGCCCAACGTTATCTCAAAGGGGAAGGATCTGACGAACAAGATGAATTTCTCTACGCATTAGTTCAAGGAAAGTATCCAAAAGCGTTTCATTGTGTCGAACGGATCAATGAGTATCTTCGACAAACGCAAAAACAGGAAATGGGAATCGCAGAGCAGATTTATTTAACGATCCATATTCAAAGAGTAGTAAGTGAGAAAAAAAGCATCCAATCATAAGGATTGTTACTGTATGGCAGGCAAAACCTGGATTGAAAAAATAGGTTCACGAATGTTTGTGACTGTTTTTTTCAATCTGGGTTTTTATTTTTTAAATAAAAAAAGAAAGAAGGAAAAAACAATGGATAATCAAGCAGTTGGTCGTCGTGTATGGGAAGCGGTAGGAGGACAAAAGAATGTCAAAAGTTTAGTACATTGTGCTACGCGTTTGCGGTTCAGATTAAAAGATGAATCCTTAGCAGATACGCAAAAGTTAAAAGAAGACCCAGACGTGATCCAAGTCGTCCAAAGTGGCGGTCAGTATCAAGTAGTGATTGGCAGTAATGTAGCAGATGTTTATCAATCGATCGTGGATGAGGAAGGTCTTGCAGTTTCGGAGAATGGAAAAGAAGAGTCCAAAAATATTTTGAATCGTCTAATTGATATCATTTCTAGTATATTTACACCTTTTCTAGGGGCGATGGCAGCCGCCGGGGTATTGAAAGGATTCTTGTCATTGGCAACGGTGATGGGCTGGCTGACAGCTGATAGCGGTACTTATGAAATATTGTTTGCTGCAGCAGATGGTGTCTTTACCTTCTTACCTGTCATGCTTGCTTTTACAGCAGCTAAAAAGTTCAAAGCCAACCAGTTTTTAGCAGTAGCAATTGCTATGGCACTTGTGTACCCAGCTATCACAGCAGTTGCTGGTGCGGGAGAAGCTATCAGTTTCTTTGGGATCCCAGTGATTCTTTCGCCGTCTGGTTATACTTCTTCTGTCATACCAATCATTCTAGCAGTATGGGTGCAAAGTAAATTAGAGCCATTCGTAAAAAAAGTGATTCCGCAATTTTTGCAAATGATTTTAGTTCCGCTTGTCGTTTTAGTAGTGATGGTTCCGTTGACATTTCTTGCTTTAGGACCAATCGGGACGGTGGCCGGCAATGCTTTAGGTGGTCTCTTCAACTCGATTTATGGATTTAGTCCAATCGTAGCAGGTCTGATCATGGGAAGTTTATGGCAAGTATTCGTAATGTTCGGCATGCATTGGGGCTTCGTACCAATCATGTTTTTGAATATCGAACAATATGGGTTTGATGTATTGATGCCAATGCTTCTTCCAGCCATCTTGGCACAAGGTGGCGCTGCTTTAGCTGTAGCGTTACGAACAAAAAATACGAAGCTTCGAGCATTAGGGATTTCTTCTACAGTGACTTCGTTATTTGGGATCACTGAACCAACTGTGTATGGTGTGACGTTACCGTTGAAGAAACCATTCATTGCAGCGTGTGTTTCTGGAGGAATTGGAGGGGCTATTATCGGATTTTCTGGAGTAAAAGCTTTCTCCAGCAGTTTGGTCAGCTTATTAACGATTCCGACCTTCATTAGTACGGTAGATGGTGTAGAGTCAAATGTGACAGTAGCAGTAATAGCTACAGGAATCGCTTTTGTTCTAGCATTTGTAGGTACGCTGATTTTAGGATTTGACGAACAAACACAAGACAATCAATTAGAAAACAAACATGCAAATGCAGGAGAACCGATTACTTCAGCAAGGCATACCTTAAAGAGTCCTTTAACGGGTAAAGTACTGCCACTGAGTGAAGTGCCAGACAAAGTTTTTTCTTCTGGCGCGATGGGAAAAGGTATCGCTATTGATCCAGAAGTAGGGGAACTTGTTGCCCCGGCAGATGGAGAGATTACGACTATTTTTCCAACTGGACATGCTGTAGGGATCACAACGACTGACGGAGCGGAGATTTTGATTCATATCGGGATGGATACGGTAGAATTAAATGGGAATGGTTTTGAAATCTTAGTCAAACAAGGGGACCTCGTCAAAGCAGGAGATTTATTGATCCGTTTTGACATTGAAGCAATCAAAGCAGCTGGCTATAGTGTGATTACACCGGTTGTCATTACAAATACCGATGCATTTGCCGATATACTTGAATTAGACCAAAAAGAGATTATTGCGAATGAAGATGTTCTAGCAATTGTAAAATAAGGAGGAAATCAGGATGCAATCACGTTTTTCAGAAAAATTTTTATGGGGTGGCGCAACCGCTGCCAATCAATTAGAAGGAGCTTATGATCGAGACGGAAAAGGGTTATCCGTTGCAGATGCTATGCCTGGAGGTAAGCAGCGTTTTGCAATCATCGGTCGTAAAGAATTTGACTGGACGATCGATCAAGAAAAATATAATTACCCGAATCATCGCGGAATCGATCATTACGATCGTTTCAAAGAAGATCTTGCTTTATTTGCGGAAATGGGGTTCAAATGTTATCGTTTTTCAATTGCCTGGACACGGATTTTTCCAAACGGAGACGAAAGCACGCCGAATGAAGCGGGATTAGAATTTTACGATCAGCTGATTGATGAGTGCTTAAAATACGATATTGAACCTGTGATCACGATTTCTCATTATGAAATGCCTCTTCATTTGGCAAAAGAATATGGTGGCTGGAAAAATCGAAAACTGATTGACTTCTATGAACGATTTGCTCAGACAGTATTAAAGAGATACAGCAGTAAAGTCAAATACTGGATGACTTTCAATGAAATCAACTCGGCCTTTCATTTTCCAGCTTTAAGTCAAGGATTAGTAAAAAGCAACGGAGCAGGAGAGTACCAAAATATTTTCCAAGCATGGCATAATCAGTTCGTGGCAAGTAGCAAAGCTGCAAAAATCGGCCACGAATTGCGTTCGGATATCCAAATCGGCTGCATGATTATTTATGCAACGACTTATAGCATCGATGCCAATCCAGTCAATCAGGCAGCAACTATGATCCAAAATCAAGAATTCAATTTTTTCTGCACGGATGTTCAAGTACGCGGAGAATACCCTGCGTACACAGCCCGTACCTATAAAAAATATGGAGTCGATTCGGAAAAATTAGAGCAAACAGAAGAAGATTTCCAGTTGCTAAAAGAATATCCAGTTGACTACATCGGATTTAGTTACTATATGTCTACGGCAATCAATGAGACTGACCCGCAAGCCGCAACTTCAGAAGGAAACTTGCTAGGCGGCGTAAAAAATCCGTTTCTTGAGGCGAGTGAATGGGGCTGGCAGATCGATCCAGAAGGGTTGAGAATCGCATTGAATGAATTATACAATCGTTACCAGAAACCATTATTCATTGTTGAAAACGGTCTTGGTGCTATTGATCATGTGGAAGAGGATGGCTCGATCATTGATGACTATCGGATCGATTACCTACGTCGTCATATCGAAGCAATGTCCCAAGCAGTTGCAGATGGTGTAGATTTGATGGGCTATACCCCCTGGGGATGTATCGATCTAGTCAGTGCATCGACAGGAGAAATGAGTAAACGTTACGGCTTTATCTATGTGGATCTAGACGATGAAGGAAACGGGACATTGAACCGGTCGAAGAAAAAATCTTTTGATTGGTATAAAGAAGTAATTGCCTCAAATGGCGAAAATCTATAATTAAAACAGTGGAATGAAAAAGAACACACTTCTCCCATGTGATTTGTGTTCTTTTTTTATTTTTTATGTGCTATTCTTTTAGTAATAGTAAAGTAAAGGGTGACGTTATGAAAAGGACACGTGTACTATACTTGGAAGTCGCAGATAAAATTAAAGAAGATATTTTCTCAGGAAAGTATCCAGTCGGTTCGATGCTGCCGACAGAAAGTGAATTAGAAGAACTGTTTCAAGTCAGCAAAATCACTGTCCGAAAGGCAATCGAGCTGCTGGCATCAGATGAATATGTCGAAAAGAAAAGTGGTCGTGGGACGACGGTTCTAAGCAATCGTCCTTACAATCGATTATCCAAAGCGGCAAGTTTTACGCAGATCTTGAAGAACTCCCAATATGAAGTTCAGAAAGAAACGCTAGATTTGCAATTGGTCCATATAAAGAAGGAAGATCCTTTGTTTTCATTTTTCGGTGAGCAAGCTGTTTGTTTTAAGCGCTTATATTATTTGAACAATCAGCCTTATATTTATTTTGTCCACTATCTTCCACAAGAAATGATGCAATTCAGCAGAGAAGAATTTGACAAAGAATCTTTGTATCGTCTGCTGACAAAAAAAGGGTATACCATTGACTCATTTTCTGATGATTTCTCTGCAGTATTTTTAACAGAAGAAGAACAAGAAATTCTGAAAACAGACACACAGATTGGCATCAAACGGATACGGCAATCGTCTACGCAAATGGGGAAAATGATTGAATATTCAGAAGCAATCTATCATACGGAGCTGCATCCTTACCATATTGATTACGAAACATAAATAAAAAAGAAGTTGTGAAATCAGCGGTTTGACCTGAGTATTAGAGAAAAAAACGGAAAAATAGTTCCTCATGTTTTGTCGTTTTTTGAGTTAATACCGAAGAACAGCTGATTGAACACCGTTTAAGGAAGAGGTTGTGAAAAAGTCGCTTAGTTTCGAGTATGAAGAAAAATTTTGTGAAAATGGCTTTCTACATTTTTGCATAAATTTGGCTTAATACCGAGAAACTGACTTTTGAACACCGTTTATCAAGAGGTTGTGAGCCCTGCCGTTCAGCTCTGAGTCACAAGGAACAAGTTCAAAAAACAGCTTCTCATGTTTTTGATTTGGTCGGACTTATTACCGTAGATACAAGGCTGACTCTAGGTGAACATATATTCTGAATAAAGGGGTGTGACACGACTTTTGTTGCACCTCCTTTTCTTTGTAAAACCAAAAGAACAAAGGAGGAATGCATCTTTTGAAAAGCGTTTACAAATTATAGTAAAGTATGTTATTATTCAATTGTAAACATTATAATGTTATAAAAGGAGAAGGAAGATGGATAAATTTATAGGAATTATCGAACAAAAAATCATGCCCGTAGCCAATCGTATCGGTACTCAGCGACATATGACTGCCATCAGAAAAGGAATCATTGCCACTATGCCACTGACGATCGTAGGCTCATTTTTTACGATTTTACTGAATATCCCGATTGAATCAGTTGCGGCAGTCATTGAACCTTACCGTGAGATATTAGATATTCCTTTTCGCTATACAGTTGGTATCCTTGCTCTTTATGCAACATTCGGGATTGCTTCTTCTTTAGCGAAAAGCTATCGACTTGATTCATTGACGGCAGGTATCTTGGCATTAATGTCTTTTCTGATCGTGGCAGCTCCTCCTACACGCATTTTAGAAGATGTAGGAGAAATCACAGCCGGACGTTACATCAACATCGCTAATCTAGGATCGGGCTCATTGTTTGGGGCGATCGTGACGGCAATTATTTCAGTAGAGATCTACCGGTTTTTTATCGAGAAAAAAATAACTATCCGAATGCCAGATGGTGTACCGCCAGAAGTAACAAACTCTTTCGTTGCATTGATACCAGGAGCAGTCATCTTGATTTTCTTTTGGATCATCCGCCATATGCTTGGATTCGATTTAAATGGATTTTTGAGTCAACTACTTATGCCTTTGAAAGGTGTGTTAGCGGGTAACAGCTTGTTTGGCGGTCTCTTGACTGTCTTTCTGATTTGTTTCTTCTGGGTGTTAGGAATCCATGGTCCGGCAATCATGGGTCCGGTTATTCGTCCGTTTTGGGATATTTCGATTGCTGAAAATATCGATGCATTTAATGCAGGGACAAGTGCTCACGCCATGCCAAATATTTTTACTGAACAATTTCTACAATGGTTCGTTTGGATCGGCGGAGCAGGAACCACTCTTGCGTTGGTCGTCTTATTCATGTTTTCTAAATCCAAGTATTTAAAAAGCTTAGGACGTTTGTCCATTTTACCGGGTTTGTTCAATATCAATGAACCGATGATCTTCGGTGCACCAGTAGTGATGAACCCAGTTTTGGGGATTCCATTTATTCTTGCCCCTCTTGTGACGACCACTCTTTCTTATGTTCTCACTGTCAGCGGTGTCGTGCCAATGATGGTTGCGCGTCTGCCGTTTGCGATGCCTGCGCCGATTGCTGCTTGGATGAGCACGAACTGGAGCGTTGCAGCAGGATTATTGGTTATTGGTAATTTCTTGATTACTTTGGCTATTTATTACCCATTCTTCAAAGTATTTGAAAAACAGCAATTGGCTAGAGAAGCAGAGGAGCAAGCGAAAGAGCAAGCAGATCTCACTCTGACAGATGGTGTCACCGAAGAACGACTATAATTGAAAAGAAAGAAGAGAACAAACCATGAAACGTTCATTAGGCATTTCCCTTTACCCAGACCACAGTGATCCTCAAAAAGATCGTGAGTATATCGAAACAGCCCATCAGTATGGATTCAGCAGAATTTTTATGAGTATGCTTGAGGTCACGGAAGATCCGGAAGTTGTTCAGAAAAAATTTCAGCAATTAATCTTTTTTGCAAAAGAGAGGGGATTTGAAACGATAGTAGATGTTTCGCCTGCTATCTTTGAACAATTGAATATTTCTTATGATGATTTAGGTTTTTTCCATAGATTAGGCGCAGATGGCATTCGTTTGGACTTAGGATTTGATGGGCGAAAAGAAGCACTTTTGACTTTTAATCCTTATCACTTGGCCATCGAGTTGAATATGAGTAATGATGTCGCTTATCTAGAAAATATCTTGACGCATCAGGCAAATACATCTTTTCTATATGGCTGTCATAATTTTTACCCGCAAGAAGGAACGGCTTTGCCGTATCATTTTTTTCAATCAAGTAGCGAACGATTCAAAAAAAACGGTATTCGAACGGCAGCCTTCATTACCTCACAATCAGGTACAATCGGACCATGGGATATCAATGATGGACTGCCTACTTTAGAAATGCATCGCCATCTTTCTGTCGAAACAGCGGCCAAGCATTTGTTTGCCACAAACCTAATTGATGATATAATTATTGGAAACGCATACGCAAGTGAAGAAGAATTGAAGTCATTAGGGCATTTGGATCGTTACCAGACTGTTTTTAGAATTGAATTTGTTGCAAATGTAAATGAGGTGGAACGGCAAATCGTATTGGAAGAGCAACATGTTCGTCGAGGGGACATCACAGACCAAGTGATCCGATCAACGGAAGTTCGAAAAAAATACCAAAAAGACGAAAACAAAGTACATGATACTGAGTTTGAATTTGTCGTAGGAGATGTTGTCGTTGGGAATGACCGCTTTGGCAAATATAAAAACGAACTGCAGATCGTATTGGAGCCGCACAGTGATCCGCGAAAGAATAAAGTAGGACATATTACTCCAGAAGAATTGATCTTGCTACCGTTCATTCATCCATGGTCTAAATTCAAATTTATAGAAAAGTAGGAATGATTATGTATGATTTAGTCATTAAAAATGCAAGAGAGCTTAACGGGAAGATCTTCGATATCGGGATAGAAAAAGGAAAGATCTGTGAAGTCGCCCCTCTCATCACACAAAAAGCTCGTCAGGAAATCAGCTTGACCCCTCAGCAATATTTGTCGGCTGGTTGGATCGACGATCATGTTCATTGTTTTGAGGAAATGACTTTGTATTATGATTATCCAGATCAGATCGGTGTGAATAAAGGTGTGACAACAGTCATAGATGCAGGGACAACTGGGGCAGAAAACATTGCTGATTTTTATGAACATGCCAAACAGGCAAAAACAAATGTCTATGCGCTTTTGAATATCTCAAAATGGGGAATCGTTGCACAAGATGAACTAGCAGATCTAAACAAGATTCAAGCTGATATGGTAAAGCAAAAAATCAAGGAACTGCCAGATTTCATTATTGGAATCAAAGCACGGATGAGCAAGAGCGTAGTTGGTCAAAACGGCATCACTCCACTAGAACTGGCAAAAAGGATACAAAAAGAAAACCATCAGCTTCCTTTGATGGTCCATATCGGTTCTGCTCCGCCTGAATTGCCGGATATCCTCTCTTTACTGGAATCAGGAGATATCATGACTCATTGTTTCAATGGGAAAACAAACGGAATCTTGGATCAAGAAACGAAAACAATCAAACAAATAGCTGTAGAAGCAAAAAATCGAGGAATCATCTTCGATATCGGACACGGGACGGATAGTTTTAATTTCCAAGTTGCGGAAACGGCCTATCACCAAGGGATAAAAGCAGATACGATCAGTACAGATATCTATATTCGTAATCGCAAAAACGGTCCAGTCTATGACTTAGCTACAACGATGGAAAAATTGAAGCTTGTCGGATATACGTGGGAAGAAATCATCGAAAAGGTGACGGAAGTTCCTGCACAGAATTTCCATTTGAAGACAAAGGGACAAGTCAGAGAAGGCTTTGACGCTGATTTTACTGTTTTTGAATTGATCAATCAACCCAAGGAACTAATCGATTCCAATGGAGAGAAAAGACAATCAAATCAGCAAATCAAACCAGTGCAAACAATCATCGGAGGAAAAAGTTATGCATGCGAATCATGAGAAATTTCAGTTGAAGAAAGTCATCAATGCTTCAGGAAGAATGACGATTCTAGGCGTCTCGACCCTTTCAGAGACAGTTCTTGACGCGCAACGTTTTGGCGGTCAGCATTTTTTTGAGATGGAAGAATTAAGCATTCAAACAGGAAAATATTTAGCCGATTTGCTAGAAGTAGAAGATGTCCAGATCGTTTCATCCGCCTCTGCAGGAATCGCTCAATCGGTAGCTGCTGTTATAGGCAAAGGAGAACTGTATCCTCTTTATCATCCTTATGCAGAATCCATCAAAAAACGACAAATCATTTTGCCGAAAGGACACAATGTAGATTACGGAACGGCTGTGGAAATCATGGTGCAGCAAGGAGGCGGTCAGGTAGTCGAAGCAGGTTACGCCAATATGTGTACGCCGGAACAAATCGAAATGATGATCACAGAAGAAACAGCAGGGATTCTCTATATAAAAAGTCATCACACGGTACAAAAAAGTATGCTTGACGTGTCAGAGGCAGCACAGATTGCCAAAAAGCACCAGATTCCGTTGATCGTTGATGCCGCGGCAGAAGAAGATCTGAAAAAATATGTGCAAATGGGCGCTGATTTGGTTATTTATTCAGGGGCAAAAGCAATCGAAGGACCAAGTGCCGGAATGGTCATTGGGAAAAAAACGTATGTTTCATGGGTCCGGATGCAATCAAAAGGAATTGGACGTTCCATGAAAATCGGAAAGGAAAATATCCTTGGTTTTGTCCAAGCAGTGGAAGACTATTTGAACAAAGGCAGTGAGTCTGGCCCTGCAATGAAAGAAAGACTACAGCCATTCATTGAACAACTTAATCAGATCAATCATTTAGAAGCTAAGATCGTTCAAGATAGCGCAGGTCGAGCAATCTATCGAGCAAGTGTGAAAGTTTCAGGAGATCAATCAGCTAAACAAGTGATTAAAGCATTGAAAGAAAAAAATCCTGCCATCTATACAAGAGAATACCAGGCAAACAACGGCATCATCGAATTCGATATCCGTTCTGTCAGTCAACAGGAGATGGCAAAAATCATCGATCGTTTAAAAGAAATCTTGAAGAACTAGGAGAGAAAAAGGAATGAGATTAAGTCCCAATTATTTAAAAGATAAGATCTGTCTAAATGTGTTAGCAGATTCTGTAGAAAACGCAAAAGAATGCTATGAGGCAGCAGAAGGCCATATCGTTTTAGGTGTACTTTCAAAGAACTTTTCTGACGACGAAACAGCTATTGCAGAAATGAAAAAATACCAGCAAGCAACAAATAACGCCTTGTCCATCGGTCTAGGCGCGGGAGACCCAAACCAGAGCCAGATGGTCACTCGTTTAGCCGAAGTATTGCAGCCTCAGCATGTCAATCAAGTATTTACAGGAGTAGGAGCTTCCAGAGCAGTATTGAAACAGACAGAAACGGTCATCAACGGTTTGGTTTCTCCCACGGGTAAAGAAGGGTACGTAAACATCGCAACTGGTCCTTTAAGTTCACAAGGACCTGCAGGAATCGTGACACTTGAAACAGCTATTCGATTGTTGAAAGATATGGGCGGCAGCTCGATCAAATATTTTCCTATGAAGGGACTTTCCCATATCAAAGAATATAAAGCCTTAGCGGAAGCTTGTGCTGCCAATGATTTTTATTTAGAGCCAACTGGTGGGATCGACCTTGATAATGTGGAAGAAATCGTACGGATCGCGATAGACGCAGGAGTGAAAAAGGTCATCCCTCATGTATATAGTGCAATTATCGACAAGGATACAGGGAATACACGCCCAGAAGAGGTACGTCAACTGTTGCAATTGATGAAAAAAATCGTGGAATAAGGTGAGAAGAATGAAAATCGGTGCATTTGGGGAAGTCATGCTGCGACTCACTCCTCCTGAACATTTGATGCTGGAACAAACCCATACCTTACGCATGGCTTATACAGGGACTGGCGTAAATCTGGTAGGGAATCTTGCCCATTTTGGTGTTGAAAGTTATTTACTGACGGCTCTGCCAGACAATCGGCTAGGAAAAGCAGCACTCACTAATTTGAACGGCCTAGGTATCCAGACGAAGTATGTGATCCATCAATATCAACACATCGGCACTTATTTTGCAGAAATGGGGTATGGTGTCCGCCCGACAGAAGTCACTTATCAAAATCGAAAACATAGCTCATTTGGTTTATCTGTGATGGAGGATTATGACTGCGTAGCGTTTATTGATGAGATCGACTTGATCCATATCTGCGGGATCAGTTTAAGTTTGTCTGATGAGACAGCTGAAACGGCTATCCAATTAGCAGAACAAGCACATAAAGCAGGGAAAAAAGTTTGTTTTGATTTCAATTATCGTCCTAGTTTGAATCAAGAAGATGGAAAAAAAGAGCAGATGAAGAAGCGTTATCATACAATGTTACCTTATTGTGACATCTTGTTTGGCTCAGTCAGAGATCTGACAGAGCTAGTGCAGTGGGAGGAAACAGCCGATGTAGAAAACGAACATGATCCTGTTTCTTATATCCAGTCCTTTATGAATCACTACGATATCCAATGGTTTGCTGGGACAAGGCGAGAAAGTGTAGATGGAAGAAAACAGTTAAGTGGTTATTTGATCACACAACAAGAAGCAGAGAAAACAACTGTTTATCCCTTGGATGTACTCGATCGAATCGGGGCAGGGGATGCATTTGCTGCAGGGATCTTACTCGGTTTCTCTGAGAAGTGGTCCTTACAGAAGACCGTTTATTTTGCCTTAGGAAATGCTCGATTAGCTCATTCGATCCAAGGAGATGTTCCGTTAACGACAAGAGAACAAGTCGAACGTCTGCTGAATGATCCTGAAACAGACTTGATCCGGTAAAAAGATTCAGGGATAAAACAGGTTAGGATGGTTTGTTGTCCTAGCCTTGTTTTTGCTAAAGGAGCTGAAAGTAAAATAAAAGGAGTACACCAAGACAGTTACATAAAACTAAAAAGTACATGAAAGGATAACACAGGCGAAGAAAATGCGAATGAATGTATTTTTTCCACATGTTGAAAAGAAATAGAGCAATCACAGAAACAAAAGGGATCAGGAAAGACAGAACAACGAGTAAACAGATGAAAAATCGAATCAATTGTATTCTTTCCGAAGATATTTCCTCTGCTTCCATGGGCGCTTCAGGGAGATCAGGAAGAAATATAGAGAGTGTTTGACCATATAATTTAGCTAAGCGATAAACATTTTCGTGATCTGGAAACGAGCGGCCATTTTCCCAATTTGAGACTGTCTGTCTAGTAATCGCGAGCTTTTTTGCTAATTCTTCTTGCGTATGTCCATGTTCTTTTCGTAGTTGTTTTAATTTTTTTGGAAAAAGATCCCTCATAAATACTCTTCCTCTCATTATGTAAAAGCGCTTTTACATTCATTTAACTCATTGTAAAAAGATTTTATCTATTCAGTCAAGAACAAAATAGGCAAAATAGAATTATCAAAAGAATGAGGTGAATAGAATGAAAAAAAATAATTTTAACTCTTACTAGTATAAGTATGCTGGGTGTATCATTCAGTCCAAGTGTCTCTGCTTTCACGATACAAAATTCAGCAGAAACAAGCGATAGACAAACTATTGAGATGAACGAATTTGATAACGACATGTACGGCCGCAACTAACGAAAAAAACGTTGAAAGTAGGAATATAATGGAATGGATTCGCACAGCTTTTCATATAATCTTTATTGAAAACGGATTGATTCTAGCTATTTTACTGTTAAGTATTGCAGTTGTTTCCAATAGTTTAGTCATATCTACTCAGAAAAAAGAAATGGAGATTCTTGAAAAGCGTATGAGTTGTTTGGAAAAAAAGCAAACATCAAAATAATAAGCTA
The DNA here is from genome assembly GCF_032465635.1 of Enterococcus sp. 2STP. Lineage (NCBI taxonomy): Bacteria > Bacillati > Bacillota > Bacilli > Lactobacillales > Enterococcaceae > Enterococcus > Enterococcus sp. 2STP. The sequence goes on along the minus strand of NZ_JAWDJH010000019.1, from coordinate 273,480 downwards.
TTTAAGTGAATGAACGAAGGAAAAAGTTTATCTGATTTATTGAAATCAAAAACATTAGATTCTCTAGAAAATGCGTATGATACTCATGTAGAAGACATTGCTTACAAAGAATATTTGAACGATCCTTAGGTGTATGGATGAAAGAAACGGGTATCGAAAAGTAATATGAGGTATCATGTAGAGACCACGAAAAAATTTGAGAAGCAAATCGAAAAATGGATAAATTCGTTGCAAAAAACATCTTGAACTGGCTATTTAAAAATCTAGAAGACTGCGAAAATCCCAAGGCATTCGGAAAACAGTTGCTAGGTATTTATGCTGGTAAGTGGCGTTATCGAGTGGGCGTCCATCGAATGATTTGTAAAATCGATCATGATAAAAGAAATGTATGAAAAATAGACGAAGTGTGCATAGATAAAAAAGCTTTTGGTTAATAGAAACCGATGAGTTGAGTAAAATCAAAACTGGGTCAGGATGAACATCATTCTGTCCCAGTTTTTTTCCATCCAAAAAGAAAAGGGACAGTCAAAGAATCACTAGATTTTTATATTTCACTATACCTTTTTCCTGTGTTATGATTTGAAAGTACTTTTGCTGATAGTAAAGCAAGTACATTGGTATTTTTAGTGTGTGAAATGAAAAAGAAAGCTGGCGTATTTTTTTGAAAGCATTATATTTTTCAACTTTTGGTTCAAGTGAAGTGTTAAGGTATGGAGAGCTTCCAAAACCGAAGTTAGGTGAACAAGAGGTATTGGTACAAACCGAGTATATTGGATTAAATTTTGCAGACATCTATCGTAGAAGAGGCACTTATCATATCGAGAAACACTCCCCATATATCAACGGATATGAAGGGGCAGGAACAATTGTAGATGCTGGTTCATCAGAACTGAAAGCGTTGATTGACAAGAAAGTCCTTTTTGTAGATGTTCCTTTTGCAAATGCTGAATTTGTAGCAGTTCCTGTTGAAAAGTTGATTTTTCTCCCCGACAGGATTGGAATGAAAGAAGCAGCCACAATTGGTTTACAAGGATTAACGGCCGATTTTTTGGCTCATGATCTTGGAAACAATGCACCAGGAGACAAGGTATTTATTACTGGTATCAGTGGTGGTGTCGGACAGCTTCTTTCTCAAATTCTGATTGCAGATGGCGTCAGAGTATTTGGCTCAGCTTCTACAAAGGAGAAGCAAGAAATAGCACTTTCTTTAGGAGTAGAAGAAGTATTTTCCTCAAGAGAAACCGATTGGCAAGCAGCTAACAACAATCGCTTCGACACAGTATTTGATGGAGTTGGCAAAACATTGGAAAGCAGTATTGAATTACTGCATAACAGGGGAAAAGTAATCTTTTTCGGAATGGCAGGAGGCAATCCGCCAGCTATTGATCTAGTAGATATGCTTGCTCATTCGAAAAGTATCCTTACAGGAGACCTTTGGGATTATCTTTCTTCTTTTGAGGAAAGAGAAAAAAGGAGCGAACGTCTCTTTTCTTATCTTACAAATAACAAGATAGTGATCCATGAACCGACAATTTTTTCGTTAAAGGATGGAAAAACAGCCCACGAATATCTTGAATCGGGAAAAAACATCGGAAAAGTATTGTTGAAGACAAAAGAGAAATAAAAATGAAAATACTTATAATTGTTAGGAAACATACTAAGATTAGAGGGGAACATCATTCGTCAATGATGTTCCCCTCTAATCTTAGTATGTTTTTGTTTAATATTCAGTACTTTGTTGCATTCCTGTAATAGTTCTTAGTATATGACAGTTTAATGATCTGTTAGTTTGATAGTACTAGATGTATCTATCTTTTAACAGAAGGTTTCTGAATCCATATAAGGATGGTACGCCTTTTTGTAGACTTCCTGTCTCAGTCGAAGAAAGCCAACTTGTTAAATGGATGTTTTTTTGTTGCCCTCGTTCAATTGTCGATTACCATAACATCAATAAGCTGTTTGATATCTTCAGGAGTGTTGGTAGGGATACTGACTGTAGAAGCTTCATCTAGTATTTTTTGAGTCTTTTCTTTGACTAGCTCAGGATGGTCAGAAGTTTCATCATGTTGCCAGTGAGAAGGAACAGGATATTGAGTTATTGTACCGTTATGATTGCTAGAATAAACTACTAAACCTTGGAAAGTTATATTTCCACTAAGTGTGACTGTTTCAGCTGGAAAAGCGACACTTCCTGGGTCATAAGGGTCAATTGGTGTTCCTGCTGGAGACTTAGAAACATGCAGTTCAAAACCAGTACTTGGATCAGCTAACCATTGTTTATATTGTGTGCCCATCACAGCTAGCCAAACTCTAGCGTATTCTATTTCTAGATCAGAATAATTACTTAACAAATCAGTTGAATTACTAACTTGTGGACTTGTCGATTCACTGACAGAAGCATAAGTCTCACTACTATTTGTTGACGGTACAGTTGACGACGAAGGAGTTGATGGAACGATGGAAGAACTAGTGGTTTGTGAAACTGATTCACTACTGTTTTTGGTAGTAGCGCTTGATTCGTTATTCGTTTTACTGTCAGTTGTTGCTTCACGAGAAGTAGTGTTTTCAATAACAGTCGAATGAGGTGTTGACTGACGAGTGTTTTTTTGTTCACAACCAACAAACAGAAGTACGAGAGGGAGTAAAATGAATATCCTTTTTTTCATGAAATTAGCCTCCAATTATCTAAGAAAATAAAATAACGTTTTTCTTTTTATTTATTGTACACCTGTATAATAAAGTGGAAAAGGATATTTGGTTAAGAAATCTCTCTGGTTTGGAGAGAATTAGATGAAAATTAAAAGCTAATCTGAATAGAATTTTTTTATAACCATATGATACAGCAAAGTTATTCTTTTACTTAGTATGGAAATCAAATTATTTAGCATAAGTATTATTTTTTTTACATAAAGTGGTTGTTTTTGATATATATTTATTTGGCACTTTGTGATTATGTAAAAGAACAACGTGATGCTGGGCGAATCAAAGTAGTGACAGCATCTGATCTTGCAAATGATGTACAATAAAGAAGATGATCAAAGATTCGAAAAACGATGATTGATTATTTGAGCCACACACTTAAGAAGAGGGGAATGAAGAAAAAATTTTGATGGAGGAAATAGTGTATAAAATCAAGAATCTAGCGGGTGACTTAGATTTCCCAGAAGCCGTGATAGAACAAATGATGATGGAATTAGAAAGTATTTCTAGTGAAGTGCTTGAACAATATAGTCGTGAATTACTGGATGCTAATAAAGCAAAAGCAGCTGCCAAAAAAATAGACGAAGTTTATGGAGAAGAGCCGTTTGTAGCATTAACAATTTATCTATATGCAGCTTCTCAAAGTTGGTTAAAAATTTATCAACCATTGAAGATTCCAAGAACTGTCTATTTGGCAACAATGAATGCTTTTACTAGATTTATTCATGAACATTTTCAAGTAACAGGAAAGTATCGCTTTGACCGTGGTTTTTGGATTTGGCGTTACACTAGCGGATTGATCTTTCGGATTGGTGAATTGGAATACGAAAGGACATATTTTCCAAAGGGGCACAAAGAGCTAAAATTAGAGGGGAAGCAGTGTCTTTCTCTTCATATTCCTTCCGATGCAGATTTATCCCGCAATAAGATAAGAGATAGTTACGAAAGCGCCATTCGTTTTTTTGAATTGTATTTTCCTGATTATCATTACCAAGTGATGTACACAGATACTTGGTTACTGTCGCCAAATCTTACTAAATGGTTGAAACAAGATTCAAAAATCCGACTTTTTGCAGCTGATTATCGCCTTTTGTCAGTGGACGAACAAGATGATAGCGGAGTTCCATGGATCTTTGGACGAGTAGATGCTCATGTACAAGACTATCCAGAAAAAACGAGTTTACAACGACAAGCGAAACAACAGTTACTTGCAGGTGCACACATTGGCTCCGCTTTAGGTATTCTTTCCCTATAACTTTAACACTTCAAAATATTTTAAACATATAAATAACTGCATTAACCAAAAAATTAGGCTTCTATGGATGAGGGAAATCTACTCATTCATAGAAGTCTAGTGATTAAAGGAAGCTTTTAATTCATTGAAGCTACGATAAGCTACTCCACCATTAAATGAATCACACGCCTCACCTCTCATCTTGAAACTATTAGAAGAAAGAAGAAGAGAAGGGGCACTCGAAAAAAGTGTATTTCGCAAATGGGTCATAAAAGAATAAGAAATGTTGCTTTTACAAAAACCTGACCGAAAAACAGTACACATTTTCGTGTTTTTTCGTTTTTTCTTGACTACTGTTGGCGCTATCAGTATCATAAATGGCAGATAGAAACAGCCAAATAAAAAAAGGCACCTCTGCTTCTAGTGGCAGCTAGAAACAGAGGCCTTGAAAAGTCATCACACGTGACCGTCCAAGTTTGCCATAGTCAATGTAAATACATCAACCTTGCTTATTGTATCGAATCTAAAAGGAGAAATCTACCCTTTAGAGGAGAAAATTTAACAAATTGTATGCGTTTTATTTGCTGAGCAAAAGGTATTGGACATTGTGTTCAATACCTTTTTTATCTGAACATACACCTGAAGATAAATCTGCTCTATTCGAAGATTTTCAATACTTTTAATAGAGATGCAGTCAGCAGATACGGTCAGTGTAAAAAGATGCTTTTTTCGTCAAAGGAACCAGCCTTTGCGTATCATATTATGAAAGCAGATTTTATTTGGCTGTTTTCTATCACTGAAAGGAGAGGAGCAACCGATGCAAGTGGTCGCTGTTTTGAATCACAATGCTATCATTGCGAAATCAAAGGAAGGAGAGTGGGTGTTGATCAAAAAAGGAATCGGATTCAAACGAAAGATCGGGGATTCAATCAATGAAAGAGAGGTGGAAAGTGTCTATCAAAAAATCTAAAATTCGGGGAGTCACTGTTCGACAGGCTTGACCCATTTCGCTGAAGCGGAATGCGTCAAGCCTGTTTTTTGAAGGGAGGAAATATCACTGGAATTGACTCAAGTCATTTATGAAGAGTTGCTGATCATTCATTCGAGTGCACGAACGAAACGTCAAATCTTAAAAGAATTAACTCAACTTATGACGGATAAAGGCGTAATATCCGATACAGAAAGTTTCTTAGAGGATGTCTATCAAAGAGAAGCAGAAGGAGCAACAGGAATCGGACAAGGAATCGCTATCCCTCATGGTAAGTCAACAAGCGTCAGACAGACAGTAATCGCGGCTGCTACTTTAGCTAATCCGATCCCATGGGAAACATTAGATGAACGACCTGTAGAGATTGTGATTTTATTTGCTGTACAAGAAGGAGATAAAAATAAAGGACATCTTCAGCTTTTGCAAAAAATTGCTGTACTTTTGGCAAGAGAGAGGTTTATCAAAGAACTGAAAAAAGCTGCTTCAATCGAAGAATTGTATACATTATTGACACAAAATGATTAGGAGGAACGATAACGTATGTTAGTAACAGGAAAAGAAATACTAGCTGTAGCAAATGAGAAAGGCTTTGCCGTACCTGCCTTCAATGCAGGTTCTGGACAATTATTGAATGCAGTGATAGAAGCTTGCGAAGAAGCACAAGCTCCTGTCATGATTGCGATCCATCCAGAAGAACTGAAATTTTTGACAGATAGTTTCGTCGCTCAAGTAAAATATGCGGCTCAGCAGACAGATATCCCTATATGTATCCATTTAGATCATGGTGCTGACTTTAACCAAATTATTCATGCCATCCGCCTAGGTTTTACTTCGGTCATGATCGATGCATCTCACCTATCATACGAAACAAATGTTATGTTATCTAAAAAAGTAGTAGAAGCTGCTCACGCTGTTGGTATTTCTGTAGAGGCCGAACTGGGAACGATTGGCGACACAGGTAATACCATAGAAGGGGGTGTCAGCGAGATTATTTATACAGATCCGTCAACAGCACAAGCATTCATTGAGGAGACAGGGATCGATAGCTTGGCGATCGCTATTGGAACAGCTCATGGAATCTATCCTAAGGAACTCAAACCTAAGCTGCGACTCGATATTTTGGAAACGATACGATCATTGACCACTGTTCCTTTAGTCCTCCATGGAGGATCGAGCAACCCAGATGAGGAGATATGTCAGGCAGTTGAATTAGGAATAAACAAAATCAATATTTCCAGTGATATCAAAATAGTATTCGCAGAAAAACTCCGAGATATCTTGAACTCGGGAGATTTAGAGATCCGTGAACCGAATGTGCTGTTTCCGCCTTGTATGGAAGCTGTTAAACAAGTTGCCTTAGATAAAATTCATTTATTCAAAGCAGACAATAAAGCAAAATATTATATGTGAGGGGGAGTGCAAAATGAAGATCGTAGGGATCGCAGCTTGTACTGCGGGAATTGCACACACGTATATCGCAAAAGAAAAATTGCTTCAAGCAGCGGAGAGTCTTGGTCATGAGATCTGGATCGAGACACAGGGGCTTGCTGGGACACAAGATCTACTGAGTCAAACGTGCATCGCGGATGCAGATGTTGTGCTTATCGCTGCAGATATCAAGGTGAATGGGAAAGAGCGGTTTCTTGGAAAAAAAATAGTCGAAGTACCAACTAGTCTAGTTGTCAAATCTCCGAGAAAACTGATTGAAAAATTAGAAGAGATGTTGGATGGACGAACGAAAGGAGTATAAGATGGAGAAATTGAAATCAATCGGCTTCAAAAAACATTTGATGACGGCGATCTCTTTCTTTTTACCTATCGTCGTTGCTTCTGGATTCTTGCTGGCTATTGGAAATATGTTGGATGGTACAACGATCGAATCCTTCACAGATGGTTTTTCTTTTGCAGATACGATGACAACGATGGGTGGATATGGTTTAGGTTTATTACCGATGATCGTTTCCTGTGCGATAGCTTATTCAATGGCAGATAAGCCTGGTATTGCACCTGGTTTGATTGTCGGGATGACTGCTAGTGGGATCGGAGCGGGTTTTTTAGGTGGGATGGTTGGCGGATATTTATCTGGATTAGTCGTTATTGGATTAACGGCAGGAATCAAAGTACCTAAATGGATGGATGGTCTAATGCCAACTCTGGTTCTGCCATTCCTCAGTTCTTTCATCGGCGGGTTGATCATGTACTATGTAATAGGAACACCCATCAATTGGCTTACAGAGATGCTTACAGGTTATTTAAGTGATTTGGATACTTCTTCGTTATTTTTATACGGAGCAGTAATTGGGGTATTGTCATCAATCGATTACGGCGGAGCTATCAATAAAGTCGTATTTGCGTTTGTGTTTGCTTTGTTTTCAGAAGGAATCTATGAACCAATCACTGTATTGATCTTAGCTTCAATGGTCACCCCATTCGGCTTGACGATTGCTTATTTCTTAGGGAAAATCATTCGTAAAAATATATTCAATCGTCAAGAAATCGATACATTGAAGACAGCTTTTCCTATGGGGATTTGTCAAATCACTGAGGGGTGCTTTCCTATCGTATTGAATGACTTGGCACGTAATGTCATAGCAACAGGAGTTGGTGGGGCAGTCGGCGGTGGATTGAGCATGCTATGGGGAGCAGATAGCCGTATCCCAGCATCAGGAATGTTTGCAGTCGCTACGATGACCAGACCATGGTCATTCATTGGCGCTTTATTAGCTGGTTCTTTTGCTACGGGAATAACTATTTTATTTTTGAAAAAACCAGTTGACCCAAATGCAGAAGTCATCCAAGAAGAAAAAGAGGAAGAAGAGATATCTTGGGATGACTTGACAATCAGTTAGGAGGAACAGAATGGATTACAAGAAAAGAGTACAACAAATGTTCCTAGATTCAGGAGTAGTATTGAAAGAAACAGAATTAGAAAGAATAGAATATACAGATTTTGGATTAGGAGCAATCGAGACTGAAGGATTGAATTTATTTGTTTATGAAAATAATGAGCGATACTGCGGGAAAGAACTGGTATTATTGCCTTATCAAACTTGTCCAGAGCATCGGCACCCACCTCGAGATGAGAATGAAGGAAAAAAGGAAACCTTTCGTTGTCGAAAAGGCTTAGTATATCTTTATGTCGAAGGAAAAGAAACAAAAAAACTTTCCTGTACTATTCCAAAGGGGCAAGAACGTTACTATACGGCAAAAAAAGAAATCATACTTCACGCTGGAGATCAGTACACGATCGAACCAAATATCAAACACTGGTTCCAGGCAGGTGCAACAGGCGCGGTTATCACCGAATTTTCTTCCAGCAGTGATGATTCAAGTGATAGTTTTACGAATCCAGCTATTTATCGTTAATACAAAGGTTTGGGAACAAGCTGATGAACCAAAATGATCAAATTTCGATCATTTGGTTCGTCGGCTTTTTTATTTAGAGAAACACCAGGCGTTGGTGAAACATAACACGAGAATAAAATGGATTTTTCATTAATAGGAGAAATAAGTGTGTGACGATTTAAATAATGCGTGTTATTGACATACAGGACGAAATCCCAATTTCTTCTATAAGTAAGTCGTTTCAATTTTATATTTACTAGTTATTTATTTTTTTGGTTACTGTAAAATAGCTGAAAAATTATTTTTTTGAAAATACTATATATAGTGGTGTTTGATCTATATACCACTAAAAAACTACAAAATCTAGTCTTTTATTTTAAAAAAACACGTGTAGAATGAAGATAGACTTTTGAGTTAGGGAGTGTTTTTTTATGAAACTTACTGTTTTTTGCGGTTCCCGTTTTGGCAATAAAGAAAGTTACAAATTTATTGCGCAAACGTTAGGAAAATATATGGCACAAGAAGAAATCGAACTGGTTTACGGTGGTTCATACTCCGGGATTATGGGAGTGATTAGTAAAACAGTACTGGAAAATAACGGAAAAGTCACAGGTATCTATCCAAATGGCCTTTTTGAAACTGAGCTGCCAGGGAAAGATGTTACTACATTTATTCCTACAGAGACAATTGATGAAAGAAAGGTATTATTATTTGAAAAAGGAGATGCTGTCCTCGTTTTCCCTGGAGGTCTAGGTACATTGGAGGAATTTTCGCAACTTCTTTCTTGGATAGCGATCGGCCTGACGCCTGATAAGCCAATCGGAATATTGAATATTGGCGGTTATTACAGCGGCTTGCAACAATTATTAGAAACTTTTGCAAAAGAGGATTTTATGGATAAAAAATGGTTGGATCAAGTGATCTTTTCCAACAATCCATTGGAACTGGTCAATGAATTACGAGCAGTATCTATTAAAAATCAGTTATTATTGAAGGAGGCAAAATAATGAGTCAAATATATTTAGCAGGACCATTTTTTTCAGAGGAGCAAATCGATCGAGTAAGTCGTATCGAAAAAGCGTTGGAGGAAAACAAAACAGTTACAAGTTTCTACTCTCCACGTCATCACCAAGAAAGCAATTATGAACTATTCAGTGCTGGTTGGGCGCAAGAAGTATACGAAAAAGATATGGAAGAGTTGACAAATGCAGAATTTGTTGTGGCTATCCTTGACTTTGAGCATCAAACAATCGATCCAGGAACGGCTTACGAATTAGGTGTGGCAACTATGTTGAAAAAACCGATGATCATCGTACAAGAAGAGACGGTACCTACGAACTTGATGATTACACAAAGTCTTCACACGTATTTAAAATCAGACCAAGCTGTACGCGAATATGATTTTGAAAAATTGCCTGTTGAAACTTACGTAGGCGAGTACTTATAGAAGAGGAAGGGTTGTATGTCAGTGATTTTGATTTCAGGAACGATTGGTGCAGGTAAGAGCAGTTTGACGGATATGCTTGCAAAAGAGATTGATTCTAAACCATTTTATGAAAATGTCGAAGATAACGAAGTATTGCCGCTTTTTTATTCAAATCCTGAGCAGTACGCATTTTTATTGCAAATCTTCTTTTTGAATAAGCGATTTTTAGCAATGAAAAATGCTTTAGTGAACGATGACAATGTGCTAGACCGCTCCATCTACGAAGATAGTCTGTTGTTCCATCTAAATGCTGATTTAGGTCGGGTAACGGATATCGAAGTACAGCAATACGATAGCTTATTAGATACGATGCTAAACGAGTTAGATGATGTTGCTCCAAAAAAACGGCCCGATTTGATGGTCCATATCAAAGTTTCTTTGGACACGATGCTAGAACGTATCAAAAAACGCGGGCGTGACTATGAACAGCTAGAAAGCGATGAAACGTTATACACCTATTACGAAACATTGAACACCCGCTATAATCAATGGTATGAAGATTTCGATGTATGTCCTAAAATACAAGTGGATGGGGATACATTCGATTTTGTAGAAAATCCAGAAGATGCAAAAAAGGTGATTCGTCAGATCCAAGAAAAATTAGCTGAATTGGAAGGAAAGCCTGCTGGAAAATATTTTACAGATAATCAGCATGCGAAAGGTCAAGAATTAGGCTAAAAATAAAAAACCAAACGACGGGAAAGAAAAATTACTACGTGATGTAGAATAAGTCTTTCTATCGTTTGGTTATTTTATATTCAAAGATGTGAAATAAATAAAACGTTACTCTTTGATTTGTGAACTGAAATGATCCACTGTTTGTTTTACTGATGAAACTTGATCAAAGGAAGAAGCTCAGTTTGAAGTTCATAAAAATCAGCCATAGTGAGTTTTGCTTGATTTTGCTTATCTTCTTTTGCTTTTTACATAATTTTTGACAGGATAAGATTCAAACGATTTAAAAGAATCTTTGACTAGTTTGTGGCAATTATCGCATATACTCAAACTTCCTTGATCATTAAATTCTGTATGGATATTTTTGTTGTTATTACATGTACAATAATCAGGACTATCGATCATCCATTTCGTCTCCTTTACAGTCATCTTGCTTCTTTACTATAGCAGAAAAGAAGGGGAGAAACAAAAGAAGATCCAACAGATGGCACTATAGACTGTAGATGTTGCCATCCTCATCCTTCAAACGGTAATTACCGATTTTGGTAAATGTGACTGTTGCTTCTTTTTTATTTTCTTTTCCTGAAATAATATATTCGTCATCTTTGGTAGTGATCTTGATATCTGTCAGCACTGTTTTTTCTTCAGATGATTCAGAAGAATCAGCTCCTTGTGTCTGATACGTGCGTGTCCATTCCATTTTTTTATCTGTAAATGTCAACTGTCCCGCGGATAAATCCATATCTTTACGTACTTTTAGCGTATATACACTGTTGGTGATATCTGCTTTTTCCGCTTTTAAGACAGAAGAATCGGTTGTTTCGTCCGAGGATTGGTCAGAGCCGCCAAACAAATTACAGCCAGTCAATGTCAAAAGTCCCGCAGACAAAATAAATAGTACGATTAATTTCTTCAAAATACTTCCCCCATTTGATAGGATAAAGAAATTATACCATTGGAAAGTAAAACTTCAAACGGATGGAAGAGAAAAAATTCACAAAATACCATTAAATAGAATAAATTTTCAAAAGTCATAAAAAATCCACCACCTTTAGAAAGCGTTTTAAAAAATGTGTTGCAATCTTTTAGAAAAGTGCTATATTAAAAATGAACCGGTTCAATTTTAGAATCTAGGAGATGAAATAATGAAAGTCGTAGACAGACTATCTGAAAAAATGCTACCAATCGTATCTAAGATGAGTAGCCAGCGACACTTGCTGGCCATTCGAGACAGTTTTATCGTTACTATGCCGTTAGTAATGGCTGCTTCTGTCATGGTTTTGCTGAATGCTCTGATTTTTTCAAATGCAACAGTCCAAAGAATACTTGATCTAAGTCCATTGGCTGAACTTGCTTCAATCGTGAATAATGGTACGATGAGTATTTTAGCTATTATCGTGTGTTACAATATCGGCTGGAATTTGGCAACCCACTATATCCAAACAGGCGTGATTGATGATCCATCATTTAGTCCTGTTCATGCAGGAATTCTAAGTACAGCCGTAATGTTTATTTTGATGCCTTTATCAAGTACAGTCACTTTGATGGACGGAAATACAGCAGAAGCTACAGGGGTTTTCTTACAAAGTCTGACTTCTTCGTCTGGCTTAGCAACGGCGATGATTGCTGCCCTTGTCAGTACAGAATTATTTATCAAATTAGCGAAAATGAAGAGTTTTAAAATCAGGATGCCAGAAGGAGTTCCACCGGCAGTAGCTACGTCATTTAATTCTTTAGTACCAGAAATAGTTGTCATTTTATTTTTTTCAGTTGTCGTTTTTACTTTAAACCATACGACTGGTTTGAATGTTCCGCAATTAATTGAATTAGCGATTCAGACACCATTGAAAGCTTTTGTTTTATCCGTCCCAGGCATCTTATTTTTACAGTTTTTCTCTGATTTCTTATGGGTGTTTGGTATGCATGGTTCGAGTATTTTGGCTCCTATACGGCAAGCACCTTTGTTACAGTCTATTCAGGAAAACATGGATGCTTTTTCAGTAGGAAAAGAAATTCCTAATATTATTACGGAGCCCTTTACCAATGCATTTGGATTGATCGGAGGTGGCGGGTGTATTTTACCGTTAGTTATTGCTATCTTGTGGGCTTCTAAACGTCAAGAACAGCGATCGATCGCTAAATTTGGTCTGACTACTTGTTTATTTAATATTACGGAACCAATTATGTTTGGATTACCAGTAGTCATGAATCCAATATATATGGTTCCTTGCGCTATTATACCATCTATTAACTTGATTATTGCCTACGCAGCCACAAGTCTTGGAATCATCAGTAAAACAGTTGCTGCTGCACCTTGGATCACTCCGCCGGTTATACAATCTTTTATTGCTACAGGAGGCGATATACGAGCAGCAGTCTTAACAGTAATACTTATCGTTCTAGATGTATTTTTATTCCTGCCATTTGTGTTAGCCGCTAATAAGGCAAAATTGGCAGAAGGAGGATATTAAGGTGTACGATTACCCGTATCAAAACCCAAAGTTGACCATCCGCCAAAGAGTAGAAGATTTACTTTCGCGGATGAATATTGCTGAAAAAGTAGGACAGGTAAACCAGCATTTGTATGGTTGGGAATGTTATGAAAAAAACGGAGACAAGATCGAATTAACAGAAAAGTTAAAAGAACATGTTAAATGGGGAGGCGGTCTGGGTGCCTTATACGGTCTGTTTCGCTCTGATCCGTGGTCTAAAACAGATTATAAGAATGGGATTCTTGCAAAAGAAAGCTGGAAGGTGGCTAACCTAGTCCAAGAATATGTACTAAAGCATTCGCGATGGAAAATTCCAGTTTTGCTTGTAGAAGAATGTCCACATGGTCATCAAGGTTTGGATGGGATTTCTTATCCAACGAATATCGGCCGTGGAAATACCTTCAATGTAGCGTTATTAGAACAAACGAGCCGATTGATGGCAAAAGAACTGGCTGCTAAAGGTGTTCATTTAGCGCTGGTGTCGACTTTGGATCTGGCAAAAGATCCTCGTTGGGGAAGGACAGAAGAGTGCTTTGGGGAAGATCCGATTCTCTCAGCTCGTTTTTCTGAAGCGGTCGTTCGAGGGTTCCAAGGAGAGATTATTTCAGAAAAAGTTTCTTTTCTTGATCAGACAGTAGAGGAAATCAATAAGAAGAAGGATCAGATCGGTGTTGTGTTAAAGCACTGTATCGCACAAGGAGAAGCTTTAGGCGGTCATAATTCAGGCACAGTGACGATTGGACGCAGAGAGTTCTCCGATATTTACGGGCCATTATTGAAGAGTACAAGAAATGCAGTAGGTGTCATGGCTGCTTATAATGATATCGACGGGGTACCTTGTCATATCAATCGAGCGCTTTTTGAGCAAACATTAAGAAAAGAGATCGGTTATCAAGGGATCGTTATGGCAGACGGTGTTGCTTTGGATCGTTTATCCGATGTTTTTACAGATAAAAAGACTGCTGCAGCATATGCATTAGCGGCAGGAATCGATCTCAGTTTGTGGGACGAGACCTATACCAAGATTGCAGAAGCCATTGATGATCAAGTCGTAGATGAAAAGCTACTAGATCAAGCAGTTCGCCGAGTTTTATCTGTCAAATTTTTATTAGGTTTGTTTGAACAACCATTTGCAAACGATCCAAAGGAGTATTGGGATCATCTCATGGAGGAATCAGAGCACTTAAATTTAGAGACAGCAAAAGAAAGTATCACTTTACTAAAAAATGACGGTATATTGCCGTTGGATCAACAAGTAAAAAACATTGCTGTTATAGGACCAAATGCTCACGATGTTTACCACTTGTTGGGAGACTACTCTGCACCACAAACAGAAGACCGTTTGAAAAAAACGATAGTACAAGAGATAAAAACAGAGTTTCCCCAATCAAAGGTTTCTTATGCACAAGGGTGTGAAGTAAGAAATCAGGAGGATCAGGAAGAAAAATTATTAGAAGCGGTGACCCTTGCTCAAAACTCAGATGTGATCATTGCAGTTCTAGGTGGATCAAGTGCGCGGAACTTTGATATGGAATTTCTTCGTAACGGGGCAGTTTCATCGAAAGGGATCAACATGGATTCTGGAGAAAATGTAGATGTTGCTTCTCTTTCTTTAGGTGGATACCAAGAACAACTGATTGAACAATTGTATCAACTAGGCAAGCCAATCATCACGATACTTGTGCAAGGAAGACCCTACGATTTGATGAAAATCGAGTCATTTACGAATGCCATTGCAACAGCATGGTTTCCTGGACAGGAGGGTGGAAAAGCCATTGCGCAGATGATTTCTGGAAGAAATAACCCAAGCGGACGATTGAGTTTGTCTTATCCTAGAAATAGTCAGCAACTACCTGTTTATTACTATCAGCGTGCTGCTTCTAAACAAGAGAATTATTATGATTTAAGCGGCAGTCCATTTTATCCTTTTGGACATGGTCTAAGCTATACAACATTTGAATACAGTCAGATGGAAGTCAAAACGGATATTGACAAAGTAATAATATCAATTAAAGTTAAAAATACAGGAAGTGTTTCAGGTAAAACAAGTACTCTTGTCTATGTCCGATTAATTGACGGCGCTGTCATCCAAAGAACGAAATTATTGAAAGCTTTTCGTAAAGATGAATTGCAGTCTCAAGAGGAAAGACTGCTTGTTTTTGAACTCACTTCTGAAGACTTTAGTTATATGGACATTGATGACAAGCGGCATTATGCAAAGAAAGCGGTCATTATGGTCGAACAACAAGAAAGAGAAATCAAATGTAACTGGCAGGAGTGAAAATGTATGGCATCAATCCGTGACGTGGCTAAGATGGCTGGTGTTTCAGTGGGAACAGTTTCCCGCTATTTAAACGGTCAGCAGCTGAAGGAAAAGAATATGGAAAAAATAGCAGAAGCGATTTCAGCGTTGGACTATAAAGAAAACATCATTGCTAAAGGATTGAAGAATAATCGAAGTTTCTCTATTGGACTTTTGATAAACGGGATATCTAGCCGTTTTGGTTCGGAGGTTGTTTCAGGGATCGAAAGAGTAGCTGAAGAAAATGGGTATAGCTTATTATTAAGCGGGTTTGCCGATCAGCCAGAAAAAATCGATCAAAAAATCGAATACCTGATGAAGCATGCAATCGATGGGTTGATTGTCTTCTTATCAGAAGAAGAGTGGTCTGGATTTGAAATGCTCACAAAAATGAGTATCCCAGTTGTCGCATTGAATTGTCCGGATGGGCCAGCAGGTATTGATACAATAGTAGTGAATGATCGAGAAAGTGTAGCAAGAGTGATTGCTCATCATGGCGAACAAGGACATAAAACAATAGGATTTATTGCTGCCGCTCAAACAGATTACGTAGCAAGAGAACGTTTAGCTGGAGCCAAAGAAGCGGTACAAAAGGATCCGTCTATCCATTTAGAGATCTTTACAGGAGACTATTCTAGAAAAAGCGGCTATTACGGGGCAAAAGCATTATTAGAAAAAGGGGCAACTGCTATTTTTGTCAGCAATTACAATATGTCGATTGGTGCCATCGAATGTTTCAATCAAGAAGGTGTCAGAATCGGGAAGGATATTGCGTTCAGTCACTATGATTATTTAGATAAAAACGATCTGAGTATCCTTCCGAAAATCACGATCACGCCACCAACAGATCAAATCGGGGAACGAGCAGCAGAGCAGCTGTTGAAACGAATCAAAAAAGAAGAGGAAGAAAATGAAAAAGTGATTGTGATGGAAAATATCATACATGGAATCAACTAAAAAAGAAAAAGAGGTGCTTTGATGAAAAGATATCAATTTCCAGAAAATTTTTGGTGGGGCTCTGCAGCAAGTGGTCCACAAACAGAAGGAAGAATTTCAGGCGATGGAAAAGGAGAGAACATTTTTGATTATTGGTACAAAAACGAACCGCAAAAGTTCTTTGATCAAGTAGGACCTGAAAAAACCTCGCAAGTTTATACGAAGTATCAAGAGGATGTACAGTTGATGAAACAGACTGGGCATAATTCATTTCGAACCTCTATCCAATGGAGCCGTTTGATACCTGATGAATCTGGAACAATCAACGAAGAAGCCGTTCGTTTCTATCATCGCTATTTTGATGAGTTGATTGAAAACGGTATCGAACCCTTTGTTAATCTGTATCATTTCGATATGCCAATGTATCTGCAAGAAAAAGGCGGATGGTTGAACCGAGAAACGGTTGAAGCCTATGAAAAATACGCAAAAAGTTGTTTTCAGTTGTTTGGCTCGAAAGTAAAAAAATGGTTTACCCATAATGAACCAATCGTTCCAGTCGAGGCAGGCTATTTGTATCGATGGCATTATCCGGAAGAATCAGATATGAAAAAGGCAATCCAAGTTGGTTATCATGAAGCGTTGGCTTCAGCATTAGCCATCAAAGCTTATCATGAAATGGACCAAAGCGGTGTCATCGGAATCATCTTGAATTTGACACCGAGTTATCCAAGAGACGAATCAAATCCCGAAGATGTTAAAGCAGCACGAATAGCAGATGCGTTCTTCAATCGTTCATTCCTTGATCCAGCTGTAAAAGGGGAGTTTCCAAGTGAATTGATCGAGAGAATAAAAGAACTCGATCTAATGCCGGAGATCCATCCAGATGATTTGACGATCATTAAAGAAAACACAGTAGATCTTTTGGGAATTAATTATTACCAGCCACGCCGAATAAAAGCAAAAGAAACACCAATCGATACTAAAAACGGTCCTATGCCTGAGGATTACTTCGACAATTATGAAATGCCTGGTCGTAAAATGAATCCTTATCGCGGATGGGAGATCTATGAAAAAGGAATCTATGATATTTTGATCAATGTACGAGATCATTATGGGAATATCGACTGTTTTATTTCTGAAAACGGCATGGGTGTAGAAAATGAAGCACGATTTATCAAGGAAGATGGTATGATCCACGATGATTATCGGATCGAATTTGTTCAATCTCATCTGAAATATGTCCATCAAGCCATTCAAGAAGGTGCCAATTGTTTAGGTTATCATATGTGGACATGCATGGATAACTGGTCGTGGACCAATGCCTATAAGAATCGTTACGGTTTTATTTCAGTAGATTTAGCACAAGATGGAAAAAGAACGATTAAGAAATCGGGTCATTGGTTCAAAGATGTATCAGACAGAAATGGATTTGAAGCTTAAAGAATAGCCAAGAGAGAATGTATGAAAATTCCCGTTCTTACCGCTTCAGGAAAAAGAAGTTCAATTATTTACGATCTTTTTCAACTTTTTTGTCTTTCTATTTCATTTTTTGTATATAATAGAATAGTCAAAATTAAATAGGAGTGGAGGAAGGCATGAGGAAAAAAAGACCGTTTCTTCTCTTTTGGTTATTCGGTTTTTTCTTACTGCTTATTTTATCCGCAGCATTTTCAGGAAAAATGACAGCAGATCTTGCTCAGAAAGAAACAGAAAAAATCGTAGCAAGCAAAGAATCAGTAGATAATTTCAAAAAAGAATTCTCAACTTATTGGTGGGAGGAATATAAATTAACTGCCAATTACGAAAAAGGTGAATTGGACATCTATTTGCCAAAAGGAAAAGAAGAAAATCAATTTATCAATATCGATGACGTACTTAGTGCGATTTCTCTCAGACAATATCAATTCAAAGACAAACATTTGGCCGTTTTGCTTTTGACTCATGATGGCGACAAGGTAGCTCGTTTGAAAAATGGAAAAGTGGTCACAGCTTATTCTGAAAAAGTGGACAAAAAAGTGGTGGCCGATCGACTAGCGGAATGGAAAAAAACCAATGAACAAGTCAAGAAAACAACTGCTTCTTCTCAAAAAAACGAGTCGACAGAACCAAGCCCTTCAGATTCTGGCAGTGGACAAACGATAACGGGAAATGAAGAAAATCAAGCCTCAATCATTACGAATGAGTCATCAGAAGGACAATATCAAACCTATGGACAATGAAAAACAGAGGTTGTGAAAAAGCTGTCCTGCATCAAGAAATAAGGAGCTGCGACAAGAATTTTGTCTCAGCCTCTTTTTTTTGTACGAATACCGAGAAACTACTTTTGAATACCGTGGAGTGAAGCGGTCACCACAAGACTTTTATCTCTTCATTCGTTTAATCGCTTACACCACAGCGGTTTTATGCTGTGAAAAATGGACGGAATAATCTTTAGAAAGAATAAAAAAATCTTAAGATAACAATTTTTTTAGGAAATTTTCATTTTTCAGGAGCAAAATAAGAAAAAATGTGAATAGAGAGAAGTGATATACGTGACACAACTTAAAAAATTGTGCCAAAATCGTTTAGCAATCGTTTTGACAGCTGTTTTCTTTTTTTGGCTGAAGACGATCATTGCTTACTATGCAGATTTTTCATTAGGTGTGGAAGGTACGATCCAGTACTTTATCTTGTGGATCAACCCGATTGCGACTACCTTATTGTTTTTTGGCCTTTCTTTGTATATTAAAAAGCCAAAGCCAGCGTTAGCCATTCTTTTGATCATTGATATTTTAAATACGCTTTTGTTGTACTTGAATATTATTTTTTATCGAGAATTCACAGATTTCATTACAGTCAAATCTGTATTAGGCTTTTCGAAAGTGTCGCAAGGGTTGTCAGGAAGCTCCTTTTCTTTGATGAAACCCCATGATGTCATCTACTGGTTGGATATCGCTGTGTTCATTGGGCTACTGGTTTGGTTGAAGGTCAAGAAAATACCTATCAAAAGCAACCCTGTCAGCAAACCGATGGCTATCGCGGTTACCTGTCTTTCAGGATTGATTTTTTCAGGAAATCTAGCGTTGAGCGAAGCCAACCGTCCACAATTACTGCAGCGGACATTTGACCGTTCCTATATTGTCAAATATCTAGGAATCGATGCGTACACTATTTATGACGGGATCAAAACAGGAATGACCAGCAGTGTTCGCGCGCATGCAAGCAGTAATGGAATTGATGAAGTTTTAGACTATACAAAGAAACATTATGCAGAGCCAAATCCTGAAACATTTGGGCTCGCTAAAGGAAAAAATGTGATTGTCCTTCATTTAGAAAGTTTTCAACAGTTTTTGATCAATATGAAGGTAGACGGACAAGAAGTCACGCCGTTTTTAAATAGTATTTTCCAGAATCAAGCAACGATCAGCTTTGACAATTTCTTTCATGAAGTAGGACAGGGAAAGACAAGTGATGCTGAAAACATGTTGGAAACTGGCACATTTGGTTTACCTCAAGGCTCATTATTCACAGAACTTGGGTCAGATAATGTCTTTCAAGCAGCACCAGCGATCCTTGGACAAACAGAAGGCTATACAAGTGCTGTTTTCCATGGGAATGTAGCTAGTTTCTGGAATAGAGATCATGTATATAAAAATTTAGGGTATGACAATTTCTTTGATCGATCTTATTTTGATGAATCCGACGAAACGTTAGGTTATGGGATATTAGATAAAGATTTATTCAGAGAATCTGCCCAATATCTTGAACATCTACAACAGCCGTTTTACACGAAATTTCTTTCCGTAACCAACCACACGCCTTATTATACGGATGACAAGAATTTCGACTTTCCATCTTTGAATACTGGCAATAGCACAGTAGATAATTATGTTCGAACGGCCCATTATCTGGATCAATCATTGGAACAATTTTTTACGTATTTGAAAAAATCTGGTATTTACCAAAATTCAATCTTTGTGATTTACGGAGATCATTTTGGGATCTCGAATACAGATAATAAAGATTTAGCAAGTGCTCTTGGTAAAGATCCAGATACATGGGATGAATTTGACAACGCACAGATGCAACGAGTGCCATTGATGATCCATATGCCTGGTTACACTAAAGGGACAGTCAATCATGAATACGGTGGAGAAATCGATGTTTTGCCGACATTACTACATCTATTGGGAATCGATGATAAAGATTATCTTCATTTTGGTACAGACTTATTATCTTCTCAGCACGATCAAGTAGTTGCTTTTCGAAATGGGAACTTCGTGACACCCAAATATACCGTCTTAGGAGGAAAAGCTTACAATAATCAGACAGGAGAAATCATCGATACGAAAGCAGCAGGAATCGACGAGGAAATCTCCAAAGATCAGGAAAAAGTCAAGACTGCGTTAAGTCTTTCAGATAAGCTGAATCAGGAAAATCTCTTGCGGTTTTATGTGCCAAACGGATTTGAGACGATTGATCCGAAAAAATATGATTATAAAAACGAAGCGGAACGTAATGAAGCAATCGAAAAGCAAAAAGGTGAACATTCGACCAGTGTCTTTTCAAAAAACGGCAATAAAACAACGACTAACCTATATCCAGTAACAGGAACCAATGCGGAGCAGCAAAAAAATAATCAATAAACAATCAAACCAACCTTCAGGGATTAGACAGCAGTCTCATGCTTGAAGGTTGGTATTTTTTATGAGAAAAACATTTTTTTATTTTTTTCGTGTATTTTTTATTTTTAACGTATCTATTTATTGAATGCGGAAAATTTAAATTGAAATAATCATTCCTCTTATTGGCAAGCATTCTGGAAAAGCCAAGGGTTAATTTCAATTAAAAAAGGAGAACTATTATGTATGATGGAGAATTGATCAAGAAACTTCGAGTCAACAAAAAGCTGACGCAGTCCCAATTAGCGGAAGGAATCTGTTCTAAAACTTCGCTAGTCGGGATCGAGACGAATTCAGTGAAAAAAGTATCGTTTGGAACATTGAAATCATTTTTAGAGCGAATGAACATGACACTTGCCGAATATGAATGGATACGAAATCAGCTTGATGAGCCAAAAAAATTAAAGAAAAAAAGACGAATGCTAGATCGGATTCAAGAAGACAGCTTTGATCCTTACAAAGAAATTGCTAATAACCGCAGGCACTATAAGAAAACAGAAGATCTGTACTATTTGGTTTTGAATCTGCACATGTCCAAAAAAACAGAAGTATCTGAGACGGAATTCGAATTTTTGCGTTATGAATGTCGTATCATTGAAGAATATTTGATGCAAGTACCAGAGTATGGGCAATTTGAAGTATCTATTCTAGCTGATTTTCCTTGGATATTCAGTGATCGGTTTATTGAGAATAATTATTTGAAAATCAAAAAAAGAATGCGACGGATCGCGCAACTGAATAATCACGAGCAGTATCTTTTTACTTTTTTGACGAATTTGACTTTGTTTTATATAGAAAATGGTCGCTTAAAAAAGGCACGTAGCGTGAATGAAGATATGAAACGGAGTTTAGCGCATAAAGAAAGAAGTACAGTGATTTATGAAACATTGATGGCGGACTATTACCAACGACTGATTTCCGCTGCTTTAGGGGAAGAAAAATCGGAAGACTACCAAGAGTTTTTCTCAGTGATCGAATATACATTAGGGAAGAATCAAAGGAATTCTTTAGAGAAAAAACTGCTGGCCGTTGCTAAATCCAGCAGTTAGACCAACAGTTTAGGATTTGTATCACTTCGCCGCTTTTTCAGCCGGTTTGTTTGTATCGAATGGCGGGAAAAAGCGGGCGATCTCTTTTGTTGCAGCATCACGGGAATCAGAAGCATGGATGATGTTTTCAGTCCCCGGCAGTGCATAATCTCCTCGGATCGTACCTGGAACGGCATCAGCCGCTTTTGTTGCTCCGACCATCTTACGGACGATATCGATCACTTCCTCGCCGACCAGCACAAGATAAACGACCGGACCAGAAGTCATGTAATCGATCAGTTCATCAAAAAAACTGCGTTCAGTCAAGTGCTGATAATGCTCTTTTGCTAGTTCAGGTGTCATCGTTGCAAATTTCATTTCAGCAATGGCCAGTCCCTTTGCTTCAAAACGTTGGATGATGCTTCCGACCAAATGGCGTCTTACGCCGTCTGGCTTGATAATAACAAGTGTTCGTTCCATAACAGCACCTCGTTTCCTACTATAATTCTATTATAGCGGGAGGTGGAAAATGAGACAAATAAAACTGCGTGAGACGGAAATATAACACGTGTATTTTAAAAAAGTATGAAAAACATGGAAAATTGATTTGACATCCTCTTTTTTAGTTGTTATATTAACGAAGGAAAACCGAATAGGATTTGTTAGGTGAGGCTCCTATACAAACATAGGCTACTGCCCAAAAACGTCGAGAGACGCCAATGGGTAGAACAGGAATTGTCGAGATAAGGCTTTTCATAAGGTAGCTAAAAGCAGATATCTGCTTTTTACGTTGTACAGTGTCAAAACTCAACGATGAGATCTGAGAAGCTTTTTTGATTTGCTTTTTCAAACCTTTCGCTGAGTATTTGGCGAGAGGTTTTTTTGTTGCCGCAAATCCCATCGGTGAAAAAACAAAAAGGGGGGTGAGCGAGTTGGGAAAATAACTATTCGAAAAATGATTGGAAGTCATGAATTAAAATTACTTAGTAAAGGAGATGAGAACAAATGGATGACAGTCATTCGAAAAACAAGGATTTAGAGGAAAGGCCAGGGCTATTATCTATCTGTTCTCAGCCCCTTTCAGCATTTTCTCTATCGATCCGATAAATAGCAAAAGACCAGAAACAGCGAAAACAGCTGTCTTTTGGACACAAAGGAGAGATTGAGATGGAAAAAAAGAAAGATACACAAAAAATCTATGCAGCTTTTGCTGGAAAAACGAAGCAAGAATTATTTGAATTGTTCCATGCATCAGCAAATGGATTGTCAGAAGAACAAATCGAGCGTTCAAGAGAAACTTATGGTGAAAATGCGATTTCATATGGCAAAAAAACACCATTCATTATAGAAATATTGAAAGCATACATCACACCCTTTACATTAGTGTTGATTGCATTAGGAATTATTTCATTCATTACGGAATACGTATTAGCTGCTCCAGGAGATAAAGATCTCTTTGGTGTAGCCATTATCTTCACTATGGTTATCGTCAGTGGGACGATGACGTTGATCCAGTCTGTGCGTTCTAATCAAGCAGCTGAAAAACTGAAATCACTTGTGAAAGTAACGGCAGCTGTCAAACGAAATGGCGAGTATACAGAGATTCCTATGGAAGAAATCGTCTGCGGAGATCTTGTGCGGCTTTCAGCAGGAGATATGATACCAGCGGATATGCGTTTATTGTCCGCAAAGGATCTATTCATTTCCCAAGCAGCACTGACAGGGGAAAGCTATCCAGTAGAAAAGCATGCGAAAGTATGTGAAGACGATCAGCAAAGCGAAACAAGTTATGAAAATCTTGTCTTTATGGGAAGCAATGTCATCAGTGGAAGCGCGGAAGGAATCATTGTTTCTGTCGGAAATGACACACTATTTGGGCATGTAGCAGAAACGCTATCTGAAAAACCCATCCAATCAAGTTTTGAATTAGGCATCCACAAAACATCCATGCTGCTGATCAAATTTATGTCATTGATGGCTCCAGCAGTTATCGTTATCAATGGGCTTACAAAAGGAGATTGGTTAGAAGCTTTTCTTTTTGGATTATCTGTAGCAGTTGGTTTAACGCCTGAAATGCTTCCAATGATCGTTACGACGAATTTGGTCAAAGGAGCAAGTGTGATGGCCAAAAAAGGGACAGTCATCAAAAATTTAAATGCTATCCAGAATTTTGGTGCGATCGATGTGTTATGTACGGATAAAACGGGAACATTGACACAAGACAAAATCATTCTTGAATATCATATGGATTGTGAAGGAAATGAAGATGATCGTGTTTTGCGCCATGCTTATCTAAACAGCTACTATCAAACAGGGCTGAAAAATTTGTTAGATGTGGCTATCATTGATGAAGCAGCAGAAACTTTAGATACAGATACGATCAATTATCAAAAAGTAGATGAAATTCCTTTTGATTTTGAACGTCGCCGTATGAGTGTTGTGGTCGCTGATCCAGCTGGCAAAACACAGATGATCACAAAAGGCGCGATTGAAGAAATGTTGAACATTTCTAAATTTATTGATCTTGGTGGTACTGTCGCACCATTAACAAAAGAACGAAAAGAAGCGGTGCTTGCAAAAGTACAATCACTTAATGAAGACGGCTTGCGAGTGATTGGTGTCGCACAAAAGACCAATCCAAGCGTTGTTGGAGAATTTTCAGTCAAAGATGAGTCAGACATGGTTCTGATTGGTTATCTTGCTTTCCTTGATCCACCAAAAGAAACAACAAAACAAGCGTTGAAAGCTTTAAAAGAACATGGTGTAGCTGTAAAAGTTCTGACTGGGGACAATGAATTAGTCACACGGTCTGTGTGCCGTCAAGTAGGCCTAGAAATCAATGAATTGATTACTGGTGAGAAAATCTCGGAAATGAATGATCGTGAATTAGCGCAAGTAGCTGAAGACCATGAAGTATTCGTAAAATTGAATCCTCAGCAAAAAGCACGATTGACGACAGCTTTACGTAAAAATGGTCATACTGTCGGATTTTTAGGAGATGGTATCAATGATGCTCCAGCAATGAAAGTGGCTGATATCGGTATTTCCGTGGATACAGCTGTGGATATCGCAAAAGAATCAGCAGACGTGATCCTTTTAGAAAAAGATTTGACGATTTTGGAAAGAGGCCTTCTTTCTGGGCGAGAAACTTTTGGAAACATCATGAAATATATCAAGGCTACAGCAAGTTCTAATTTTGGCAATATGTTTTCCGTACTGATTGCCAGTACGTTCTTACCATTTTTACCAATGTTGCCTTTGCAACTTCTATTTTTGAATCTGATCTATGACGTTTCTTGCATTTCCTTACCATGGGATCGGATGGATAAAGAATATTTGGATGAGCCAAAGAAATGGAATGCATCTAGTATTGGAAAATTCATGGTTTATTTTGGTCCAACAAGTTCGATTTTTGATATCACTACTTACTTGTTGATGTATTTTGTTATTTGTCCTGCTGTAGTTGGTGGAAGTTTCCATACATTGGATAGCTCACAACAAGTGATTTTTATCGCATTATTCCATGCAGGATGGTTCGTCGAATCCCTGTGGACACAAACATTAGTGCTCCATGCATTGCGTACACCGAAAATACCATTTATCCAAAGCAATGCAACATTTGCCATGTTGGTTATCACTACATTAGGAATCATTGTCGGTTCAGTCCTTCCATTCACAGGATTTGGTGCTGAGTTAGGCTTGATGCCGCTCCCTGGCAATTACTGGTTATGGCTGCTTGTAACAGTCGTCGCTTATCTGGCGCTTGTGACAGCTGTGAAGAAAATCTATATCCGTCGATTCCAAGAACTCTTATAAGCGATGCGGCTGGGCTCTATGCTTCTGTTCATTTTGGATCAATCATGCTAAACTAGGTGTATTGTTTTGGAAAGGATTAATGTATAGATGAAAGGTGCAATATTTGATTTAGATGGTTTGTTAGTGGATACGGAAAGAACGTATCGGGATGGTTGGCTTTGGGGATTCCAGCAATTTGATATTCATATCCCGAAAGAAATCGTTGACGCTTGGGGCGGAAAAAACTGGAAACAAAGTTTTGATATTTTAGTGCAGGCAGCAGGCAGTCCTGAAAAAGTGCAGGAAGTCCGAGCAAAGCGTGAAGAATATTTTTATCAACAGCTGACAAGTGGAGCTATCCAATTGAAACCCTACGCAAAAGAAATATTGACAGACTTAAAAGAACGTCATATGAAACTAGGGATTGCTACAACAACTGTTACGAAAAGAGCAACAGATATCTTGGATCACTTTCAATTAGCCGATTACTTTGATACGTTTACGTTCGGAGATGAAGTATCGGAGAACAAGCCTTCACCGGTCCCTTATCTGACAGCTTTGGAACGAACAGGATTAGAAGCTCCTTCAGCTTTTGCAGTGGAAGATTCTTTAGTAGGAGCGACAGCCGCTTCACGTGCTGGACTAGGTGTTGTTTTGATACCCGATTCCAGTTTCGTTCGAAATTATAGCGTCGAAGAAAAGGAAAAATTGAATCTTCTTGCGGAAGGGAAAGATCTTCGAACTGTTATTGAAATGTTAGATAAAAAAACAGAAAAATAAATATAGAAAAAATAATTTGAATTTCATGCTTGACTTTTCAGTTTTACTCCTGTAGATTATTCCCAACAACAAAATATTGATTTCGTTGAGAAGGAAAGTAAGTTTGGAAACTTTGCAGAGAGGCTCTGGCTGGTGTGAAGAGTCAAGTAAGAAAAGCTGAAAATGGCCTTGGAGAATAATTTGTCGATAAGTAGGAAAATTCGGAAATGTTCGACCGTTAAAACGAACGCCAATCTCTCTTTTTGAGATGTTGGGCTTGAGGGAAGGAAACTTCCGAAAAAAGGTGGTACCACGATACGTCGTCCTTTTACTGACATAGTTTATGTTAGTAAAAGGATTTTTTTTTGAATATTATTTGCATTGAAATGGTAAGTACGATAGAAGAACCTTTGACAGAGAGCTTCGGTAGCTGAGAAGAAGCAAGGAACGACTATTGGAAAATGGCCATCGAGCAATTCATCCCGAGCATAGATGTAAGGCGATGACGGCTGCGACCGATATCTTGCTAGAGTATGATGGTACTTGAAGAGGAGTTGTGTGTGAACACAGCTTGAACATGAGGTGGTAACACGCAAAAAGGCGTCCTCAAGAAAATGACTATTTTCATTTTCTTGAGGATGCTTTTTTTATAGACAAGGAGGAATGTTAATGATTGAATTGCGAGATGTTTCTGTATGTTTCAAACAAAAAGAAAAAGAGATACAGGCAGTAGATTCTGTAGATTTAACGATTGAAAAAGGGGATGTTTATGGGATCGTCGGTTACTCAGATGCAGGAAAGAGTACGTTAGTCCGCGTGATGAATTTGTTGCAGAAACCAACAGCAGGAGAAGTCATCGTCAATCAGACGAATTTAAGCCAGCTCTCTCCAAAAGAATTGCGAAAAGAAAGAAAGGCTATCGGTATGATCTTTCAGCATTTCAATCTAATGGAAAGTCGAACGATTTTTGACAACGTAGATTTTTCTCTAAAGTATTCTGGAAAATCAAAACAGGAACGTCGTCAAAAAGTGAATGAACTACTGGAACTTGTCGGTCTGGAAGAAAAAGCATCTGCGTATCCTAAACAACTGTCGGGGGGACAAAAACAACGAGTGGCAATCGCACGAGCTCTGGCAAATGAACCTAAAGTGTTGTTATGCGATGAAGCAACTAGTGCACTTGATCCGAAAACGACCCTTCAGATCCTTGCACTGTTAAAAAAACTAAATCGTCAACTAGGTCTAACGATCGTCCTGATTACTCACGAGATGCAAGTTGTCAAAGAAATCTGCAACAAGGTGGCGGTTATGGAAGAGGGAAAAATCATTGAAAAAGGCAGCAGCATCCAGATTTTCAGTCATCCTGAAGAAGAATTGACTAAAGATTTTATTCGGACAGCGACACACCTTGACCAAGCATTGGAAACAATCAGTGCCCATGCTGCTTTTGCCGATCAGATTGCAAATAAATGGTTGGTGGAATTAAGTTATATCGGCAACCAGACGAACGAACCTCTAATCGCTCATCTTTACAGCAAGTACCAAGTAACAGCGAATATCTTATACGGTAATGTAGAGCTATTACAAGAAACACCCTTAGGAAGTTTGATTGTTACTTTAGCTGGAGAAACCAAACAGCGGCAAAAAGCATTGGATTATTTGATCAAATCTGGTGTAAAAGTAACTATTTTACAAAAAAACGAATTAGATAACCGTATCAAAGTCATCGAAGGAGGAAGCTAAAATGACTGAATTTTTTAAAACATATTTGCCGAATGTCTATTTGATTCCGGATGAATTCATCGAAGCAACAAAGCAAACACTATATATGTCTTTTTGGACGGCATTCATTGGTGGGATTATCGGAATCATCCTAGGTGTGACGTTAGTAGTGACGCGTCCAAATGGATTACTAGCTAACAGGCTGCTGTTCGAAATACTTGATAAGTTGATCAATATCATTCGTTCCATCCCTTTCATTATCTTGCTTTCCCTTTTGGCTTTGACTACTCGTTTCTTAGTTGGAACGACGATCGGTGCCAAAGCAGCTTTAGTCCCTTTGATTTTTGGCGTTGTCCCGTTTTTTGCCCGTCAAATCGAGAATGCACTGCTAGAAGTTGATCCTGGGGTGATCGAAGCAGCAGAAGCGATGGGCACGAGCCCAATCGGCATCATTTTACGTGTTTATTTGTTAGAAGGGTTACCTGGTATCATTCGGGTCTCAGCGTTGACGATTATCAATGTGATCGGACTGACTACCATGGCCGGAGCAGTAGGTGCCGGCGGATTAGGGAATCTTGCTATATCGAGAGGATATAATCGATTCCAAACAGATGTAACGATTGTCGCTACATTATTGATTCTGGTCTTAGTTTTTTTGAGTCAATTTATCAGTAATCAACTGATTAAAAAAATCACACATTGAAAATGGAGGAGAAAAAATGAAAAAAATTATTCGTTTTGCAGTCATTACATTTGTAGCAGTTATTTGGTTGGCAGGGTGCAGCCAAGGAAAAGCAGCTACAACTGACAAAAAAGAAACGACCGTAAAACTAGGGATCATTGGGGAAGATACAGATGTATGGGACGATGTGAAAGACCGTTTGAAAAAGGAAAACATCCATTTGGAATATGTGAAATTTACAGATTACAATCAGCCAAATGCGGCTTTAGCAGATGGATCGATCGATTTGAACTCCTTCCAACATCAATTCTTTTTAGACAATTACAATGAAGAACACGGAACTGATTTAGTATCGATTGGGAATACGGTTAATGCACCGTTGGGAATTTATTCCAATACGTTAAAAGATGTGGCTGATATCAAAGATGGAGCGAAAGTTGCCATCCCTAATGATGTCACGAATGGCGGCAGAGCTCTTCTGTTATTGCAAACTGCTGGATTGATCAAAGTGGACAAGGCAAAAGGCCAAGCGCCTACCGTTTCTGATATTACCGAGAATAAAAAAAATCTAGACATTTCTGAGTTAGATGCTTCCCAAACAGCACGTGCTTTGTCGGATGTAGACATTTCAGTCATCAATAGCGGTGTAGCTGTAGATGCTGGATTTAATCCCGCTTCTGATGCAATCTTCTTAGAACCAGTCGATGACCATGCACGTCCTTATGTCAATATCATCGTTGCAAGAAAAGAAGATGAAGACAATAAAACGTATCAAAAAATAGTAGATGCCTATCAAACAGAAGAAACAGCCAAAGTAATCGAAAAAACATCAAAAGGTTCAAGCGTACCTGCGTGGGAAACATTCGGGAGAAAATAAGAAAAAACGACTAGCATAGGAGGAAATTTTTATGACAACCACACTCTCAACAAATCAATTGAAGGATCTGATCCAATACCGTTTACCAGAATATCAAGCACTTGCACTAGCTATCCACGACCATCCTGAAGTAAGTAATTATGAATTTTATTCCTCAGCAGCTTTAATCAAACAATTGGAAAAAGAAGGGTTCTGGGTAGAAAAAGAAGTAGCTGGGCACCGAACAGGCTTTGATGCACGTTATATTTCCAATAAACCAGGTCCGACAATTGCCTTTTTGGCAGAATTTGATGCTTTACCAGGTATTGGTCATGCATGCGGACATAATTTATTTGGTACTTACTCCGTATTAGCAGCCAGCATAGTGAAACAATTCATTGATGAGATTGGTGGAGAAATCCGTGTGTATGGTACTCCGGGGGAAGAAGGAGGCGAAAATGGATCAGCTAAGGGCAGCTTCGTTCGGGAAGGGTTTTTTGAGGATGTCGATGCAGCATTATGTGTCCATCCAGCTTTTCGTTATGGGAAAACGACAGAATCTTTAGCAAATGATCCAGTCGATATCAAATTTTACGGTGTCGCTTCTCATGCAGCAGCAGCACCTGAAAAAGGAGTAAATGCTTTGGAAGCCTTGATCCAAGTGTTTAACGGAATCAACGCTCTACGCTTGCAATTGCCAAAAGATGTCAATATCCATGGAATCATTACAGATGGAGGCGTGGCGGCCAACGTCATACCAGACTACGCTGCTGGACGTTTCTATTTACGTGCAGGAAATCGACAAACATTAGACAGAGTATATGAAAAAGTGGAAAATATCGTACGAGGTGCTGCATTAAGCACGGGTACGACTTTTGAGTTTGGATTGTTCCAAAATGCAGTCGATGATGTCATCGTCACGCCTTCTTTCGATGACTTATTCTTCCAACATGCAAAAGAAGCAGGTGTTCCTGATGAAGAAATAGAAACGGAACAAAGAACAAGTCTAGGTTCTTCTGATGTAGGAAATGTCAGCCAAGTCATTCCAACGATACAGCCTACTGTAGCAATCTCTGAGACATACATTGCCGGACATACAGAAGAATTCAAAGCTGCTGCTAAAAGTGAAAAAGGACTTGCTTCTATTGCGATTGCAGCGGAATTACTTGCCAATACAGCTCTAGATTTATTGAGAGAACCCAAGCTATTAGAAAAAATCAAACAAGAACATCAAGAAATAGTAGCAAGAAAAAAACAAGAGGGCGCTACTTTCTAGTAAAAAGATAAAGTTGTGCGTGAAAGTGATAAAAATAATTTTCAGAAAAATGAAAAAATATTTTCTTTTTCATTGACAAATGATCTTATGGAAGGTAAACTTCATACAAGTCAACTTTTCACGCAGTAGCGGTTAGGTGTTTTGTTCAGAAAGTCGGTGGTCGCTGCGAACCGATCAAGCCTAATTGACGAATTACATGGAAAGTCCATACATTTGAATAATCGTTTGAAAGTGAAAAACAGATCTGTTTTTAATTAAGGTGGTACCGCGGAGTCATTCGTCCTTAGTTGAAAGCAGGTCTTTTTATTTTTATAAAGGAGGAATCGCGGATGAATTGTGGCGGAGTAATCCGATATCTTAACTTTTTTAGAACATAAGAACAACTAAAAAAGGAGAGATTATCATGGAAAAAAAAGGAACACCAAGTTTTTTAGAAGCAACACTTGTATTAATGGTCATTGTTTTAGGCATTGCGATTGGCGTTGTCGGATTAAAGGTTTCGCCTAATATCACGATTTTGGCAGCTATCGGAATGGTCATGTTGTACGCAGTGATAAAAAAATACCCGACAGATTGGCTGCACGAAGGGATCATCAATGGCATCAAACCGGGGATCATTCCAATCTTTATTTTTATTTTAGTCGGTTCATTGATTGCTGTATGGATACAAGCAGGAATTATTCCAACCCTCATGGTCATTGGATTTAAATTGATCAGTGTCCAGTGGTTCGTCCCTTCTGTATTTGTTGTTTGTGCAATCGTAGGTAGCGCTGTAGGGAGTGCCTTTACGGTTATGTCAACGATTGGGATTGCATTTTTCGGTATTGGGACAACACTAGGACTAAATCCAGCCCTTGTAGTTGGAGCCATTGTTTCAGGTGCCGTTTTTGGAGACAAGATGTCTCCATTATCCGAATCAACAAATTTAGCAGCAGCTATTGTTGATGCCGATTTGTTCAAACACATCAAGCATATGATGTGGTCGACTGTTCCGGCATTTGTTGTTTCTTTCTTTTTATTCATGATTTTAGGACACACAAGTAAAGCCGCAAGTCTTTCATCTATTCGTGAAGTGACCGATATTCTAGAAGCAAACTTTACTATTTCGATCTGGTCACTGATTCCTCTATTTTTAATGCTCTTGTGTGCATGGAAAAAGGTGCCGGCAATTTTGACGATTTTGTTGAATATCGCTGTAGCAGTAGGAATGATCTTTATTCAAAACCCACAAACTTCTTTAACAAAGTTGGCAGGGGTCATCGAATCTGGATTTGTTTCAAATACTGGAAACCAACAAATCGATTCACTGCTTAGCCGTGGAGGAATCGAAAGTATGATGCCAACTGTGTCATTGATTATTCTAACATTGTCATTAGGTGGTTTGTTGATCGAATTTGGGTTGATCTCAACCGTTATGGAACGAGTATCAAGAAAGATGACGAACACCCCAAAATTGATTTTTACAACATTGATGACAAGCATCGGGGTAAATATCTTTATTGGAGAACAATTTCTATCTGTTATCCTGCCTGGTAATGCATTTAAAGAAACTTACGAAAAAGCAGGCTTTGATCCAACTGTACTAGGGAGAACACTAGAAGATGGTGGAACAGTGATCAATTACTTAGTGCCTTGGGGGATCGCCGGAAGTTTCGTAGCAAGTACATTTGGCATTCCTACACTCACTTACTTGCCATTCGTGTTTTTCAGTTTGCTTTCACCTGTGTTTTCGATGGTCAGTGCCTTTACAGGTTGGGGGATCTCAAAGAAATTTGTGAAACCGCAAGAAGCAGTAAGCAAGACAGCGCAATTGGAACAATAAAAACGGAAAAAGGGAGTGTGACAAAAGTCTTGTCACACTCCCTTTTACGAATAAACGGTGTTCAAAAGCCAGTTTCTCGGTATTAAGCCTAATCAAACGAAAAATATGAGAAGCTATTTTTGTTTGGCTGTTCTTATTACTTGATGCAGGGCAGCTTTTTCACAACCTCTTTTTCTGTTTGGATAGATAATGGTCATTCCATTTCTTTGATCATTTTTTTCATTTTATCGATCTCTTCTTCTTGTGCCTGAATGATTTCTTCCGCTAATTTTTTTACTTCAGGATCTTTTAAATCAGCTCGTTTACTTGTCAAGATAGCAATAGAGTGATGAGGGATCATTGCCTTCATCCACGCCGTATCGTTGACAGTTGTTTGGCTTCGTACCATAAATAAGGAACCAGCAAAAACAAGAAGACTAGCGGCTAAAATCATAGCATTTATCTTTTTGTTTTCATACATTTTCCACATGAACAACAACATAATGACTGCCATGACTGCACCCATCATCAGCGCCATGAATACACGTGTGCGACTGAAGAAGATATGGTCGAGCGCATAAACATTCAAATACATCATACCAAACATGACTACCGTCGAAATACCAATCATCAACAAAAACTTCCAATACTTTTTCATTTAAAACAAACTCCTTTTTCTTCATTCCTTTCTTCTATCATGTCATGAGCGTGGAGAACAATCAATTAATCTGCACAGATGGTTTTTGGATACCGTTTATCAAGAGGTCGTGAAAAAGCTGTTCTGCATCAAGTAATAAGAACAGCCAAGTAAAAACAGTTTCTTATGTTTTTAACTTGGCTGGACTTATTACCGCAGATGTAAGTTTTTGAACACCGTTTATTCGGAAAAAGGAACTGCAACAATTTTTGTCGCAGCTCCTTTTTTTTAATAGCTCCAGCTATTCAATATAAATAGAATAAAATTCTCTATTGGTTTCATTCATTCGTCAAGACGAAAGCATCATTCTTTTTTTGATAACTGAAATAAATGAACAGGTAAAGCAGACCGGTCAATACAGTTACCCCAATGGAGTTCGTGAATAGGATACCAAGGAAAATCAATCCTAAGACTGCTAATGCAAAAAAGCTGATTCCTTTGTCCCATAACGTTCCTTTCCTTAGTGCCAGTACAAAGGACGCAGCACTGATAATGATCCAGATCAATAATACTGTATAGGAAAGAGAACCTGCCAGATAGCCAAATAATTTGTCACCGACAAAATAAGAAAGAGCCACACCTAGATAAAGAACACTGGTACAAAACAGCACAGCACGTTGCGGTACTTGATGCTTGTTTAAAACAGCTAGTTTTCTAGAGGAACCTTTTCGATCTTTCAAGCGGAAGAACAAAATCCTCGAAGAAGCATACACACCTGAATTGATAGACGAGAACAGAGCAAGAACAATCACGAAATTGACGATATCTGCTGCAAATGGAATATTCATTTTTTCAAATACCATCACAAAAGGACTAACGTTCGTACCTGCTAAAGTATTCCAAGGAAAAATAATCAAAAGCAAAAATAAAGGAATAATGTAAAAGGAAATGATTCTTCCCATAACGCCTTTGATTGCTTTAGGAATCGCACGTTTAGGATCATCTGCTTCGCTTACTGTGATAGCAATCAGCTCAGAACCGCCGTAAGAATAGATAACTACAAGCAAAGAACTGATGATTCCCTTCATACCATGGGGAGTAAAACCACCATGATCAGTCAATTGTTGAAGGGTAGGAAAAACACCAGTACCCAACATTTGCTGACCAACAAGATAAGCAGCAAAAATGATCAATAGGATAATGACACTGATTTTAGCAAAGGCCAGCCAATATTCTGTCTCTGCGAATAATCGTACCGAATAAAGATTGATGATAGTCGTTAAAACAGCCAACATAAAAACAAATACCCAAGCTGGGATGTGGGGGAACCACAACTGTAAAAAGGAAGCAGCTGCAACAGCTTCAGCAATGATATTGATAATCCACATGGACCAGTAGACCCAATCGGTAAAATCGGCAGAATGAGCACCTAGATATGGACGAATCAATCCAGATAATCCGTGGTGCGTATCGCCACCACTTAAAACGATTTTTCCCAGACCTTTCATCACGATATATAAAATTATGCCGCCAATCAAAAAAGCGATCAATACAGAAGGGCCGGCGATTCCAATCGCTTCGCCACTTCCTTTAAATAGACCTGCACCAATCGCTCCACCCAAAGCTAGCATGGTGATATGTCGGGAGCTAAGTTGTTTTTTCAATTTTTTATCTTCCATAAATGACCTCTTTCTTTTAAATTCACAATCAAAATGTATAGTAAGAATAAATAGCAATAATAACAATGACTAATGATAACAAATTTTCAGACAATTACAACTATTCAGAAAACTTTTAGGCATATTTTAATGGAAGAATGATTTATTTCATCGTATTTTCATAGAAATGTTAAATTTTTATAAAAATAATAGGAAGCGTTTTACTAGCTTTTTACTATTTAAACAGGCTATCATAGGAAAAAGTGACAGAGAAAGTGAGGCGGAACAGATGAACAAAAACGACGTATTGCTAGTTGCGAAAAATAAATCACTTTATTTTTTCCCTTCCATCCGCTCTTTAGATGTTTGGTCCGGAAAAGATTTACTACAGTCGGAATTCATTAAATCGGCTCGACAACAGTTGGCAAATTATCAGCTGATCGTTTTTTTAGATTATGGATTTGATATGGAGATGGCTCGACGCGTGCGTCCATTTACCAATGCAAAAATCGTGTTATTTTTTTGGAACCACTTCAAAGCAGAACACGAGGCGATGCTGAAACAGGCACAAGATGAACCGGCAATCGATGAGATTTATCATTTTGATTTTTTGGAAGCAAAAGAACTTGGACTAAAACATAATAGTTCCTTTTATTCGAAACATATGGATTTTTCTTCTAGCGAACCAAAGACGGATCTTTTTTTTGGTGCAACAAATAACGGCAGAAAAGAACGGGCAGAAAAATATAAGCAGGAATTTACAAAAAGAGGTGTTACGACCAATTACTTTATTCTTCCGCTTCGAGGAAATGAACAACCTGGATACCTTACTTATGAAGAGTATCTGAAAAAAACTGGGGAATCGAGCGGGATTCTAGAACTGTTGCGGGAAGGGCAGCAAGGAGTGACTTTGCGAACGTTTGAATCTATGTATTTTCAAAAGAAACTAGTGACAGATAATCAAGCCATAGCTCATTATCAGTTTTATCATCCTGAAAATATTTTTTTGCTTCAAGAACGTGATTTAGATGAATTACCGGAATTTCTGCATACGCCATTTCAGCCAATCCCATCAGAACTGTTGGAATTTTTTGATGCAGAAAATTGGGCAAAACGTTTTTTCACTACTGACTCCGCTATTTATGAACAATATGAATACGATCTTTCCTCTGTTAAAAATAAATAAAAGTGCCAACCAATCATAGATGAAAATAAACAAGCGCAATTCTTATGGCAACATGAGAATTGTGTTTTTCTTTTTGATCTTTCGTGGGGGTAAAAAAATGAGAACCAGCTGCTGATCCAGCTGATTCTCATCAGAGAGCCTTTTATTCTGCGCCAAGGATTCCTTCTTTTGCATGGACTAATTGGGTCAAAAAGGCACAATAGGGTGTAGCAATATCATATTTTTGTCCTTTTCGCCAAACGGCACCATTGATGTAGTCGATTTCAGTCAAACGATGGTTTTTGATCAGGTCTTGGTACATAGATGGGTAATGCAACCCGATGTTGTCAGGATCATAAGTAGAAGCAATATGCTGGTACACTTCTTCTTGATCTAATGTGATTCCTTCTATTGCTGCGATAGAAGCAAACTCAGATACGATCGTTCGAACCATGCCCTCTGCCGCTTTTTGCGCACCTAGTTCAGCAATATTACAATCCAAGATCGTGCATAATCCATTTAATGTTCCGTTTACACAAGCTTTTCGCCAAATGGAATAACGAACATTATGACTATAGATTGGATTCAATCTTGCTTCTTGAAAGACTTCTACAACTTTTTTTGTAAATGCTTCGCCTTCTGGTTCCAAGTTCTCTAGTTCGATTTCTCCATCACCTAATAATGTGACTTTTCCGGGACCAGCTAGACCAGCTGTCCACATCGTGATCCCAAATAAGATATTTTTCTTTGGTACATATTTTTCCAGTACATCTTCATGACCTAATCCATTCAGTAAACACAAAACATAAGTATTCTCAGTAATAATGGATTGGATCGAACGAAACATATCATCTAATTGATTCGCTTTTGTCAAGGCTACGATCAAATCCACGTGTTCGTTGCTTTCGATGATTTCTTCTGGTGAATAGATTGGCAGTTTTGCAACTACTTCTTTGCCATTAAAGTCAGCAATCAATCCATTTGTACGAATGGCTTCAATGTGAGCAGGCCAGCGATCGATCAAGACGACCTCATTTCCGCTTTGATGCAACATCAATCCGATTCGGCTGCCCATTGCTCCGGCTCCAGCTATTGCGATTTTCATGTTTTTTCTCTCCTTTATTCAATGAGTTCCCTTTTAGTATATAGAAAAACAGAAGAAAATAGCATTGTTTTGTTTGAAAAAAGTGAAAAAAAGTGTCTTACTTAAGAAGAAAGTGAGGGATATAGATGGATATTTTAGCGGCAATCGATTCATTTAAAGGAAGTGCTTCTTCATTTGAATTAAATCAGGCAGTTCTAAATGGCTGGGAAGACCGTAAAGGAAGAAAAATCAATGTGCCGATTGCAGATGGCGGAGAAAATACTGCAGAAGCAATCTATTACGCGCTCGGGGGAACCTGGCGTACGATTGATGGGATGGATCTTTTATTTCGTCAGCGAAAAATCACTTATTTATTGACGAACTGGCAAGGAAAAAATACCGCAGTCATTGAATCTGCACAAGTATTAGGATTAGATTTACTTGATAAACCAACGGATCAAACCATCCGACTTGCTTCTAGTTATGCCTTGGGAGAGCTTATCAAAGATGCACTGCTTCAAGAAGTGGAACAAATCATTGTCACTTTAGGAGGAAGCGGATGTAGCGATGGTGGTCTAGGATTACTCCAATCCTTGGGTGCTTCTTTAGAAGGGTACACAGAAGGAAATCCTTTGTTATCTACTAAAAAACTTCATTTGGATCGAAGGAACGTTCTTGTTTCTAAAGCAAAAGTGATCATCGCTGCAGATGTGACCAATCCATATACAGGTCAACAAGGAGCTGCTTGGCAATTTGGAAGACAAAAAGGAGGAACGGATACGACGCTAGCTTTCTTGGATAAACAAGCAGAAAAGATTGCTCAGCAGATAAAAGATGTTTGGGAGGTAGATTTAGATGACATCCCAGGAAGCGGAGCAGCAGGCGGTATTGGCGGAGCCCTTTTTTTGTTAGGAGCGAAGATGGTCTCTGGTTTTGAGTTGGTCAGCCAAATCACTGGATTAGAAAAACAGATCGAACAAGCAGATGTCATCATTACAGGAGAAGGGCGGATTGATCAGCAAACAATCCACGGAAAAGTTCCATATGGCGTAGCAGTGCTTGCAAAAAAATATCGAAAACCAATAATCGCTATTTGCGGAAGTAGAGACCAAGAGTTGAAAGGACTCTCTGATTTTCTCCCCATTGTCTTAAGCATTCAATTAGGACCAATCGATTTAGAGGAAGCAATGGAACACAGGCAAACATTAGAAAAAACAAAAATCTTAGGACAGACACTCAGCAGATTTTTCACCATCCTCCCGAAGTAGTTGACAAAATCAATTTCTTTATGCTATCGTAATTTCAAATATAGGACAAAGTGAGGGATCCGTGCATTGAAAAATTAAGTCGATTGATGAAAGCTGCATTCAGACTGTACCTTGTGGAGACAAGGGAGCAGTGTGCAGATTTTCAGGATTGGCTTGGTTCTTTCGATGTATGGGTCTTTTTGTGTGCACCAAACCCTTGCATCCTCTTTAGCCAGTTCTGAAAATAGGACTGGTCTTTTTTTATGAGGTGATGGAATAATGTCTAAAATCGAAATAAAAAATCTGACATTCGGCTATGACAGCCAAGGCACATTATTATTTGAACAAGCCAATCTAAACTTTGACACCCAATGGAAACTAGGACTTATCGGACGAAACGGTCGAGGAAAGACAACTTTACTGAATATCCTGCAAAACAAACTCCCTTATCAAGGGCAAGTGATCCATCAGCAAGCGTTTGTCTATTTCCCGCAGCAAACAAAAGATAAAGAGCGTTTGACCTATTATGTGTTAAATGAGATTACGGATTTTGAGATATGGGAAATTGAAAGAGAGCTCCAACTGATGCAAACAGACCCTGAAATCTTATGGAGGGAATTCAGCACACTATCAGGAGGAGAGAAGACAAAAGTCCTACTGGCACTCTTATTTGTGGATGACACTCATTTCCCGTTAATCGATGAGCCAACGAATCATTTGGATATCTCTGGGAGGAAACAAGTAGCGGCTTACTTGAAAAAGAAAAAACAAGGATTCATCGTGGTGAGTCATGATCGGGGATTTATCGATGAAGTAGTGGACCATGTTTTAGCAATCGAAAAGAGCCAACTGGAACTTTATCAAGGGAATTTCTCTATCTATGAAGAACAGAAAAAACTTCGTGATGAATTTGAAATAGCTCAAAATGAAAAATTGAAAAAAGAAGTCAGCAGGCTAAAGAAAACAGCGGCAGAAAAAGCAGAATGGTCTCGTTCCCGAGAAGGAGACAAAACAAAGAAAAAAGTCGGATTCATCGATACGGAATCTAGGCGAGTGAATAAAGGAGCAGTAGGCGCTGATGCTGCACGGACGATGAAACGATCTAAAGCAATCGTGAATCGGATGGAAACCCAGATCAGTGAGAAAGAAAAATTATTAAAAGATATCGAGTATATCGATGCTTTGACGATGAATAGCCAAGTGTCTCATCATAAACGGCTGTTAAGCGTAGAAAATCTTCAATTAGGGTATGAAAATCTGTTATTCGAGCCAGTTCACTTTACGATCGAACCTCATCAGCGGGTGGCAATTTCAGGTCCTAACGGCGCGGGAAAGTCATCCATTATCCATTATCTTCTGGGAATATTCAGCGGCAAGGTTGTAGGAGAAAAATCCCAGCCCAAACATTTGACCATTAGTTACGTACGCCAAAATTATGAAGACAATCGAGGGACGTTGGCGGAATTCGCGGAGAAAAACCGAGTAGACTACCAAGCATTTTTGAATAATCTCCGAAAGCTTGGGATGGAAAGAGATGTTTTTCATAACAAAATCGAACAGATGAGTATGGGGCAACGGAAAAAAGTGGAATTGGCTAAATCTTTATCACAACCAGCTGAGCTATATATATGGGATGAACCATTGAATTATTTGGATGTCTTCAATCAAGAACAATTAGAACAACTGATTTTGAACGTGAAACCTGCTATGTTACTAGTAGAACATGATCAAACCTTTCTAGATAAAGTATCTACTGAGATTATTTCTCTTGAGAAAATCTAAACCTTGTAATCTCAAAGACAACAAGGTATGGTTAAGGAGAACTTTGTCAACGAAGGAGAGAATCACATGCTTTATGTAACGAGACACGGAGAAACAACTTGGAACGCACAAGGATTAGTTTGCGGGCGAGCAGATGTGCCGCTGACTGAAAAAGGACAGATGCAGGCACAGGCACTAGCAGAAAAGGTAGTAGATTTGCCTGTTCCAATCACGAAAATCATCCATTCCCCTCTTCAACGAGCAAGAGATACAGCACAAGCAGTAGCTGATCGTCTCAATTTGCCGATGACCGCTGATGAGCGATTGGTAGAAATGGATTTTGGGGATTATGACGGACTGCCAAGCAAAGATGAAAACTTTCAAAAAGCGCGTTTAGCGTTTGCTGTACGTTTCCCAAATGGAGAGTCGGTCTTAGATGTGTACGCACGGATCGTTCCTCTATTGAAAGAATGCATGGAAGACGAAGAAAATGTCTACTTGTTAGTCTGTCATAATGCCTTGATAAGAGTGATCAATGCTTATTTTCATCCGATGCCTAATGAAGGGTTCTTTACATTCATGGTAGACAATACAGAATTAATTTCTTATGAGTAATTAGATTTTTGTGTTATTTAAATAAAATGTTTCAAGGCACTGCTTTTGCTTAGCAGTGCCTTTTTTGTGGCTGTGTCAATTCTTTTGGCATTATAAATCCAATTTTTAGAAATAAAATTTAATTATTTTAACAAAAGTATTGAAATTTTGTTTCTTTAGATATATACTCTAGTCATAGAAATGAAGACGGATACAGAAAAAGAGGGATAATATGTTTGGCTTTTCAATATTTATGAATGATCCTTTGTCAGAAGAGAAGAAACAGTATATCCGCCAAATGGCATCCAATGGCTTTGTCGGTATTTTCACTTCCATGCATATACCGGAAGATGATGTTTCGGCTTATCAAAATCGATTGATCGAACTAGGAAGCGAAGCGAAAAAGAATAAACTAGAGTTGATGGTCGATATTTCAGGAGAAGCATTGAAACGAGCTGGCTTTTCATTAGAAGATCTAACACCCTTGAAAGCAATTGGTGTAACAGGGTTAAGAATGGATTATCATATTTCTAATCAGCAGATCGCCGACTGGTCACATCAATTGAAAATCAGTTTGAATGCCAGCACGATCACGCCTAAAGATATCGATGAGTTGAAAGAAGCAGCGGCTGATTTCTCACAGATCGAAGCTTGGCATAATTATTATCCACGTCCTGAAACAGGGCTGGACAAAGAATGGTATCAGGAAAAAAATCAATGGCTCAAAACTCAAGGATTCCTTGTCCAAGGCTTTGTACCAGGAGATACAGAGTTGAGAGGTCCACTGTATCAAGGATTACCGACTTTGGAAGAACATCGAGGGATCCATCCTCTGGCAGGCGCTCTTGATCTATTAGCAAGTAACACGGATATTGTTTATATCGGAGATGCAGGTCTGTCAGAACACGTTCAGGAGCAATTTGCTTCTTTCCAAAAAGAACAGACAGTCTTGCTGCATACGGAATCTGTAGATGAAGATTTTTACGAATATATATTAGGAAAACATACGAATCGGCAAGATGATGCAAGAGATGTCATACGAAGCGCAGATGCTCGTTTTCGAGAGATTCCGCCAATCCCTGTAAGAAATACAGCTAAGCGTATGAAAGGATCTATTACTTTAGATAACGAAAAGTATTTGCGCTATATGGGCGAGATCCAATTAACTAAATATGATTTGCCAGCGGATGAAAAAGTGAATGTAATAGCCAAAGTCATCAAAGAAGAACTACCGCTGATCAACCAAATCAAAGCTGGTATGAACTATCAATTTATAAGAAAAGAAGGAAGATAAAAAATGAGCAAAATCAATTTAGAGAACCTAACAACGGAACGCAGAAACCAAGAAACTTTTGGATTAGATGAAATGAGTATTTCTCAAGCAGTCCAACTAATGAACAAAGAAGATCAGAAAGTGGCCGCTGCTGTTGAAAAAGAACTGACAAGTATCGAGCCAGTGATCGCCAACACGATTGAATCCTTTAAAAAAGGTGGTCGCTTGATTTATATGGGAGCTGGAACGAGTGGTAGACTTGGTGTATTAGATGCTGCTGAATGTGTACCGACATTCGGTGTAGAACCGGAAATGGTCATAGGTCTAATTGCTGGTGGAGAAGAAGCAATGACTGTAGCCGTCGAAGGAGCCGAAGATTCTTATGAATTAGGGCAAGAAGATCTAATCAAGCTGAATTTAACAAAAAATGATATAGTTATTGGTATCGCAGCTAGCGGTCGTACACCATATGTGATTGGTGGATTAGATTACGCAAAATCGATTGGTGCTGTTACAGGAACGATTTCTTGCAATAAACAAGCAGAAATCAGCAAGCATGCGGATTTCCCAATCGAAGTCGATGCAGGACCAGAATTTTTGACAGGCTCTACTCGATTGAAGTCAGGAACAGCACAAAAACTGATTTTGAATATGATTTCTACTATCAGTATGATCGGTATCGGTAAAGTATTCAATAACTTGATGGTCGACGTCAAACCAACAAATGAAAAACTAATCGAACGCTCAAAACGAATCATCATGCAAGCGACAGAAGCTGACTACGAAACAGCTGAAAAGTACTTTGAAGAAGCAGATCAAAATGTCAAACTGGCTATCGTCATGATTTTGACAAATAGTGATAAAGAGGCAGCTCAAGCAAAATTAGCTGAAGCAAACGGTTTTGTAAAAGGAACCTTATGAGGGGGAAAAGACCATGGCAAAAAACGAATTGACTTTGGAAGAACTGGCAAAACAAATTTATCAAGGAGCAGGCGGTATGGGCAATGTTGAAAGCATTGTCCACTGCATGACTCGTGTACGTATGAAGGTCATCAATGATGATCTTGTAAATGTCTCGGAATTAAAAGCGATTCCAGGAGTACTTGGCGTAGTAGAGGATGAACAGCTCCAAGTCATCATCGGACCTGGGAAAGTGAACAAAGTAGCACAAGAAATGGTTGACTTAGCAGGCGTGAAATTAGGAGAAAAACTTCCTTCTGCTAGTGCAACTACAGCAAGTTCTTCTGCATCTGGAAAAGACCGTGTAAACGAACGGGCACAAGAAATGAAAGCGGCACAAAAATCGAAACAAAAACCCTCTAAGATCAAATCGGTATTAAAAGACATCTC
This sequence comes from Enterococcus sp. 2STP, assembly GCF_032465635.1. Taxonomy (NCBI): domain Bacteria; kingdom Bacillati; phylum Bacillota; class Bacilli; order Lactobacillales; family Enterococcaceae; genus Enterococcus; species Enterococcus sp. 2STP. The sequence goes on along the minus strand of NZ_JAWDJH010000019.1, from coordinate 229,973 downwards.
TAATATCTTTGTACCAATGATCCCTGCATTTGTCGGTACTGGGATCGTGGCAGGGATTGCCGCAGTTTTAGCAAACTTAGTCACAGCTGGAACACTAGACGCAGGAACATGGCAACAATATATCGATGTGATGAACATCTTGAAAAACGGGATGTTTAGCTATCTAGTTATCTATACAGGTATCAATGCTGCACAAGTTTTTGGTGCAACGCCAACGCTTGGTGGAGTTATCGGGGCCGTTGTGATGCTGACAGGGATGAATCCGGAAGCACCACTGAAAAACTTGTTTACCGGTGAAGCTCTTGCAGCTGGACAAGGCGGGATCTTAGGTGTTATCTTTGCAGTTTGGTTATTGTCAATCGTTGAGAAAAAACTGCATAAAGTAGTACCTGATGCGGTAGATATCATCGTTACGCCAACTCTTTCACTGATTGCCATCGGTCTGATCGAAATTTTCTTCATCATGCCTTTAGCAGGGTTCATTTCTGACGGCATGGTCGGTGGGATCAACTGGGTACTTGGTGTTGGAGGAGCATTTGCCGGCTTCGTTCTAGGTACATTATTCTTGCCAATGGTCATGTTCGGACTACATCAGATCTTGACGCCAATCCATGTACAAATGATTGATGAAACTGGTCGTACCTTATTGCTTCCAATTCTTGCGATGGCCGGAGCAGGACAAGTGGGTGCAGCATTGGCATTATGGATCCGCTGCAAAAAAGACAAAGAATTAACAGAAATGATCAAAGGGGCTTTACCAGTCGGAATCTTAGGAATCGGCGAACCATTGATTTACGGAGTAACATTACCTCTAGGACGTCCATTTATTACTGCTTGTATCGGTGGAGGTATCGGTGGGGCAGTGATCGGAATGATCGGAAATGTCGGAGCAATCGCTATTGGACCTTCAGGAGCCGCTTTGATCCCATTGATCTCTGACGGTAAATGGTTAGGCTATATCCTTGGTTTATTGGCCGCTTACGCTGGTGGATTCGTTGCTACATTCTTCTTCGGTATTCCTAAAGACCGTTTAGAAAAAGAAGAACTAGCGACCGAAACAGCCACAGTAAATGAAGTGCCTGAAAAAGCAGTACCTCAAGCTTCAGCTGAAAGTGTGACTATCCTCTCATCAGTCGCTGACGGAACAGTTGTTTCTTTAGATAAAGCAAGTGATCCAGTTTTTGCACAAAAAATGATGGGTGAAGGTTACTTTGTAGAACCAGAAAACGGACATATCTATTCTCCGGTTACTGGAGTAATAAGTTCTGTTTTCCCAACAAAACACGCTATCGGCATTACGACACCAAATGGCTTAGAAATCTTGCTTCACATGGGCATCAACACAGTTGACTTAGGCGGTACGCCATTCGATGTGAAAGTAACAGAAGGACAGCAAGTGACACCTGATACGCTTGTAGCAGAAGCTGACCTAGAAGCAATCAAAGCAGCAGACAAAGAAACCTCCATGATCGTCTTGGTAACCAATATGGATCGTGTAAAAAACTTTGTCTTGGAAAAAACAGGTAAAGCGAAAGCAAAAGCACCTGTGATGGATGTCAAAGCTTAATAAGAATAGAAACAATAGAGAACATAAAAAGAAGAAGCCGAAATCTATTTTTCAGCTTCTTCTTTTGTGTTATTTATTTTTTTCTGCCAAAATTTGATAAACGCGTGTCACATCAGATGGTGTTCCCCGTAATTCATAATCTGCCAAGAAAGGAAAGCCGAATCTTTGTGCGTATTGTTTGGCTGTCAGACAATATTGATTGTTGAAGTTTTTATTACCGCTACCGACTACACCAAGGCAAAGTTTATGATTGTCTTCGTATTCCAGATATTCGCGCATCGTTTCGGTCAAGATTTCTGTGTCACCGTTGTCTAACCCATTCCCACCGTCTAAATAAGTAGGAACGAAAGTAAAAAATGGTTCTGTTTCTTTCGTAAAATCACTATTTTCATGGATTTCTTTTAAAGTAACTTCAGGATTGACAGGATCTTCTGCATGCATTTTTTCAGCATATTCTGCTAGATGTTTGGCAAAAGCACGCGTATTTCCTGAAATCGATATATATAAAATGTTCATGGATCATCCCCCAATTCTTTCCCTTTAGTATAGCATCTTTTTAAGTTTTTTGGTGGTGTAATTTGGAAAGGGACTAGGCGCTTTGCTTGTATAATGAGAAAAAAGTCGGTAGAATTATATTTCTATTAAAGTTTTTATTAATTAAGTAAAAATAAAAAAGGTTTGTTATACTTTTTGATAAAAGCGGTTTTACTTTGGAGGATGCTTACATGGATACAGAGCAACAGAAAAAAGGAATTGGTTTGATTCCACTTGCTGCCTTAGTGATTGGTTCAGCGATTGGAGGTGGCGTATTTGGTATTATGACGGACATCTCCGGATCGGCTGGCGGCCCAGCTATTTTCAGCTGGGTACTCGTAGGAACAGCAATGTTGATGCTCTCCTTATCGATCAATAATATCAATAAAAAACGTCCAGATTTAAAAGGCGGGATCTTTAGTTACGCAGAAGAAGGTTTTGGCCGTTTCGCTGGTTTTATCAGCGGTTGGGGTTACTGGCTCACATGCTGGTTAGGAAACGTGGCGTTCGCAACATTGTTAATGAGTGCATTAGGTTATTTCTTCCCCGTATTCGAAGGTGGTCAAAATGTGGCATCGATCGTGATGAGTACGATCTTCTTATGGGGATATGCATGGCTAGTGAATCGGGGAGTTGAAAATGCTAGCTTTGTCAATGCTATCGTCACGTTTTGTAAATTAGTGCCATTATTTTTATTTATTGTAGTAGCTATCAGCACCTTTTCGATCCAACAATTCATTAATAACTTTTCTAGCGATATCATATTGAATGCGAATGGGCAGCCGATCCCGTTTTCTAGTCAAGTATTGAGTTGCATCATGGTGATGCTCTGGGTATTCGTTGGTATTGAAGGAGCTTCTGTCGTAGGCTCACGAGCAAAAAAACAATCGGATGTTGGGAAAGCAACGATTCTAGGGATATTCGGTTTGATCATTATTTACGTCTTGGTTTCCATGCTTCCATATGGCACAATGACGATGAATCAGCTGCAAACGATCAAAGCGCAACCTGCTATGGGATATGTATTTGAAATGATGGTTGGTAAATGGGGGGCGGTCGTGATCAACGGCGGTTTGATCATTTCTTTAGTTGGGGTTTGGCTCTCATGGACGATCTTGCCGATTGAAACAATGGGGAATATGGCTGAGGATGGACTTTTGCCTAAAGCATGGGGAAAACTCAACAAAAATGGGGCACCAACTTATGCTATCGTATTGACGACGTTATGTACGAATGTCTTTTTACTTTCATTATTATTCACTGACAGTGCGTATAACTTTGCTTATACACTTGGTACAGCAGCGATTTTCTTCACGTGGCTTTTCTTAGGGCTGTACCAAATGAAGCTTTCTTATCAGCGAAAAGAATGGGTCCAATTTTTAGTAGGATTTTTAGCAAGTGCTTTTCAAGTATGGGCCATGCTCGTCGTAGCCTTTAATGAAGTGATGCTTGTTCTTGTTCTTTTCTTACCAGGCATTTATTTTTACCTCAAAGCACGTAAAGAGCAAAACGAACCTGTACAACATATCCACTTAGATAAGATTTTACTTATCGGTGTGACGATGGTCGGAGTAATCGCAATGGTTTTATTTGCCACTGGGATGCTTCACGTATAGAAGTATAAAGAGAGGCTGTGAAGCCTGTCGTTTATTCAAAAAAGAAGCGGTGACAACATTCGTGTCACTGCTTCTTTTTCCGAATAAAGGGTGTTCAAGAAGTAGCTTCTTCTAAAAATAAGCCGAAATTTCTTGAAACTGACCACTTCTGTCACAACCTCTTTTTTAATGAACCATCATACATTTTTTCGCTTGAATACGAGGTATCCCAATGCTAAGAACAAAGCAATGTAAGCTAAATTGCCAAACAGCATTTGATTAGTAGAAAGATGAGTCAATTGCTTCATGATCTCTTCGTTGCCAATTTGGTTTTGCAGATTCAGCATACTGATTGGATTCCATTTGATCCACTCCCATTTTTGAATGAGTGCGATGAGGATACCAGATATGATTGATGAAGCAAAATAAAAGACGATCCCTGCTGAGATGGAGGCACCGGAACTATTGATAAAACAAGCAATCATCAACACTAAACTTAAAATCAGCCATAAACCGATATAACTACCCAAAGTATAAGTGAACAAGCTTTGGATTAGTGTCTGACCAGTAGAAATCTTCTCCGTAAAGGAAATCGAAGGGAAAAGGATCAGTTTCATCAACACGGTGACAATAATAGCTAAAAGGTATAAATAAATAGAATAAATAACTAATGTGATCCATTTGCTTACTAATATTTCTCCTCGAGAATACTTTCGATAAAGGAGATTTTTCAATGTACCATATTGTGATTCCATTGAAATGATCGTACTTGCAGCAGCAATCATGATAAAGACGATCCAAGATGTGGCACTGAAAAGCTGAGCAGTCATTTCAACTGGATCAATGATCGTCGTGTATTTTTTGGCTAGAAGTGCTGTTCCTATGAGCAAAGCGACTAATAGAACAGATAAAACAGCAGTTGACTTTTTCTTGATCAATTTAAATAATTCTTGTTTTACAAGCAATGTCATTTTTCTTCTTCCCCCTTTACTGAATCCAGAATTTCCAATAGGGAAGATTCCAAATCATTCGTCAGATGCTGGACATCTGTCACATGGATATTTTCTGCAGACAATAACTGGATCACAGTTCCTAATAATTCTTCGTTTTCTTTTAGAAGCTTGATTTTATCAGGATCTTCCAAGGGATATCCAGCGTATGTCAAGATCGTTCGAGCAGCTTGATCATTTGTCGTAGAGATAACGATGAAATCTTGCGCTGTTTGGTTCAATTCAGCCATTGTACATTGTTTGATGATCTTTCCTTGATTGATCAGGATCAGCTCATCGACCATTTTTTCAAGCTCGCTGAGTAAGTGACTGGAGATCAAGAAAGAGGTGCCCTGAGTAGCCAAGTCGGTAATGATTTTTCGCACATCTCTTGTTGCTTGTGGATCCAAACCGTTCATCGGCTCATCTAAAATAACGATAGACGGATGGTTCAGTAAGGCAAGAGCAATTCCCAATTTTTGTTTCATTCCCAACGAGTAGGATTTCGCTTTTTTGTGAATGTACTTTTCCATCTTGAGCTGATTCACGATAGTGTCGATAGCAGATACATCATTTGTTTCAGAGAATAACTTCAGATGATCATAACCTGTTAAGAATGGATAGATACCCGGATATTCGATCAATGCTCCTACTTGTTCTAATCCTTTATGACTAGAGGGAGAAATCTCATTTTCACCAATACGGATCGTTCCTTCCGAGTAATGGATCAGTCCTAAAATAGCTTTCATGATTGTTGTTTTTCCAGCGCCATTAGGACCTACTAATCCAACGATTTTGCCAGGAGATAAGCTAAAACTGACATCGCTGAGGGCTTGTTTGTGACCAAAGTTCTTGGATAATTCTTGGACCGAAAGACTTTTCAAAAATATTCACTCCTTTTCTATAGATAGTACAAGCATACACCTGATGAGTAGAGAAGTCGCTAGGTCATTAGTCTTATTTTCTTGTTTTTTCATAGAAAGAGGAATATCAAATAAAAAGCCCCGCTTTTTCTGATCATTCCTTGTCTGCTTGTCTAAGTATCTAGTGACCGCTAGTGATCTTGATGCCAATGATGCTGATGAGCAGCAACCCGACAAAGAACCAAGTGGAAAGATTCAGCTTATCATGAAACAAGACCACACCAATAATGACCGAACCAACTGCGCCAATCCCTGTCCAAATAGGATAAGAGAGACTCATCGGCAAACTTTTGATTGCCTTTGACAAAAAGTAAAAACTAGCAATCATGCCAATCACTGTGTAGAAAGAATAATTGACTTTGGAAAAACCATCACTCCATTTCATCATCGTTGACCAGAATACTTCCAAAAGCCCTGCTATGATTAATTCCATCCATGCCATACTTACATTCCTCCTTCACTATAAAAAAATACACAAAAAGAGGAAAATCATCCCTTCAAAGACCTAATGGAATGATCATCCTCTTTATCCTACCCGGTGGCAGTTCGTATATCTTTTTCTGTAGTATAGCACACCTATCCAGATATCGGCAATCTGATTCTTCTTAGTAAGGTGTATCAAGCATTGACGGATACAGCATAGAACTAATCTGTTATTTATAAATCATTTTAAAAAAACGGTAGCTGTTCCTTATTTTTATTTATTATCAAGCATTAGATTGAAAAAAGCTTTATCTTACAATAAGTAAGGTAAATTATATAATAAAAAAATAACGAAAAATATTTAAAAATAGTGTCTATTTCGTGAGAAAACAGCTATATTTTTTATGTGTTTTGCATTATAATTAAAAAAATATTGTCATTTTATGGAGGGAAATACATGGAAAATTATCTTAGCCTTTTAGGCGTATTGATCGTTATTCTCGGATTCGCATTTAAATTAGACTCGATATTGATCGTAATGGTTGCTTTAGTTGTGACAGCTTTGACTGGCGGTCTTGGCATTCAAGGAATGTTAGAACTTTTAGGCACAAGTTTTGTGAACAATCGTGGGATGGCGATTTTCATCATCATTATGTTGGCGACAGGAACACTTGAAAGAAATGGTCTGAAAGAATCAGCGGCTTCCTTGATCAAGCGATTCAAGAAAGTATCTGCTGGCATGATCGTAGATATTTATGGGATCTTTCGAATGATCTTTGCAGCTTTTAACGTGAGTTTTGGTGGAGTTGCTGGATTTGTTCGTCCGATCATTCTACCTATGGCATTGGGGACCATCGAATCAAAAGGGTTAGAAGTCCATCCGAAGCATGAAGAAGAACTAAAAGGGATGGCTTCAGCTATGGAAAATGTCTGCTGGTTCTTTGGACAAGTACTGTTCATCGGAGGAGCAGGGGCATTGCTAGTCCAATCCACATTGAAAGATCTAGGATATGACGTAACATTGGGACAGCTTGCTTTAGTGGAAGTTCCAGTGGCCATCACAGCTTTAGTCGTGGCAAGTGTCTACTTCTATCTTAAAGAAAAGAAGCTAGCGAAGAAATATTATTCAGGAAAGGGGCAATAAGATGGACTTTTTTACAAATCCTGATATTTTGTTAGGCGATAAACTATTGGAGATTCTTTATATCGTGATGGGACTTGTGTTGATTTACACTGGAGTAAGAAACTTAACAGATCAAACCAATCCTCATCGTTACGGCTCAGCCTTTTTCTGGACGGTTTTAGGGGTAGTTATTGCAGGAGGAAGATGGCTTCCGGCAATCGTGAACGGCGGCTTGATCTTTGCGATGACCATACCGGCGATTGCTAAGAGAGTCAGCAAAGGAGAAAGTCGGCTTCCATCAAAAGCATATATGGAAAAAATGTCAGACAAACTAGGAATGAAAATATTTATTCCAGCTTTGAGTATCGGTGTCTTTGCGATTTTGTTTGCTTTATTCACCAATTTAGGTGCTTTAGTCGGTGTGGGTGTCGGTGTTTTTGCGGCTATGCTGATCTTGATGTTCTTTTCTCGAGATAATCGCCCAAGCACATTTTTAGATGACGCAGCAGATATGCTGGGCACAGTAGGGCCGTTAAGTATGTTGCCCATGCTTTTAGCTTCTCTTGGTGCGGTATTTACAAGTGCCGGAGTTGGGACAGTGATTTCCAATGTCGTAGGTACGATCGTTCCAGAAGGAAATGTGAACATCGGTATCATCATTTACGCTCTTGGCATGGTGATATTTACGGTAATCATGGGGAATGCATTTGCGGCTATCACCGTGATGACGGTTGGTATCGGTGCACCATTCGTATTTAGCCATGGAGCGAATCCAGCATTAATAGGAATGGTCGCGTTGACTTGCGGTTTTTGTGGAACCTTGCTGACACCGATGGCTGCTAACTTCAATATCGTGCCAGTGGCGATGCTGGAGATGAAAGATAAATACGGCGTGATCAAAAATCAACTTTTCATTGCATTGTTCATGCTTGTTTTCCAAATTGCTTACATGATTTTATTTAAATAAAAAAAGAGGTTGGGACAGAAGTGTTCAGCTTCAAGAAATAAGAAGAAATTGACGAAAATGGCTTCTCAAATTTTTGTGGAATTTCGGCTTATTTTTCGAAGAAGCTACTTCTGGAACACCATTTATTCGGAAAAGGAGGTGTGACACTAGTCACACCCCCTTTTTGTTTCTCTAATACTCAGGTCAGAGCGCTGATTTCACAATCTTTTTTTTTAGTTTCCTGCCAAGAATCAATTGAAAAAGAGCGTGGACTTTTTTCGATGATATAAGGATCATGGGTCACAACGATGACTGTTTTCCCCGCGCGATGCTGTTGGAATAGCAGATCCAAGATATGGTTACGGTTCTCGTTATCTAAAGAGCCAGTGGGTTCATCTGCTAGGATCAATTCTTTGTCTTCTAGTAGGAGTTTGGCAAAAGCTAGGCGTTGCTTTTCTCCGCCAGAAAGACGATAAACTTTTGTTTTCAATGGATAGTCTAAGGAAACCTTGGCAAGAGCTTCTTGCTGCAGCTTGATTTTTTCTCTTCGTCTGGTCTTTCGATAGATGAAGGGGATGTTTAAATTGTCCATGATCGTTTCATCTTCAATCAATCCATGATTTTGGAAAAGATAGGAGATTTTATTTCTCCGTAGTAAAAGAGCTGCTTTGCTGTTGATTTTCGGCGCATTTTTTCCAAAGAGCGAGACCGTTCCTTCATCGAATGAATCAATGAGTCCCAAAAGATTCAATAGGGTGGATTTTCCTGCACCGCTTTTTCCGTGGATCGTCCAAAATTCTCCTTGATCGATCGACAAGGAGACAGCATCCAGAACAAGTTTTTGTTTGTAGGTTTTCGTTACATGATCTTATTGGATGAGAGGCATCAGGCTATCATTCTCCTTTTAATATAGTTGCTTTTTCTTTTCTTTCCAAACGGTGCAAGGTGAAGAAAATCATTCCCATCTCTAAGATAGAAAAAAGAATCAGACTTTGGATCCAAGCAAAAGGCGCATCCATGAAAGTCGTATATAAAACCAATGCACCATATTGTATGAAAAACGGCAAGAAAATCATACGATAAGTTTTGATCATGGAAATACCATTCAATCGCCAAATCGTATATTTCTGCTTTTTGATCTTCAAAGAAATCAGCACGAGATAAGCAATCATCGTGATCAAAAGATAAAGAGCGAAGAGAATTTCCAGACTATGTCGTTTGATTTCACCAAGTTCTCTTTGTAAATCTACTTTTTTGATTTCTGAAAGCGGAGTGAGGACTGGGTAGTTGTCCAATAAATAATTTTCTTCCAGTACCTTTTTGATTGGTTCGAATGTTTTCTCGACCGATTGAGTGATAGGAACTTTGATTGGGTCGAAATATCCACCACCATTAATGATTTGCCGGAGGTTTCCCGCACTGTTGTTTCTTGTTTGGACTTCGATGACATTCGGATAGTGAATGATCTCTTCATCTGGATGGAATGTATGGATTTCTTGTTTGGACCGGATGAGATAAAAATCAGCTTGTGATTCATCCAGAAAGTAGCCATGCAAGTAATGTTCTTTGATTTCTTGGAACTGGTTCTCCAATCTTTCCGGTATTAGAAAGACACGTTGTGTTTCCTCGGGAGAGATCGCTATTTTTTGTCCAGTTACGCTGATGATCGGGTATTTTTGCAAATAATTGACATTTACACAAATTTTGCGGTTGATTTCTTCTTCTTCCATAAAGTAACTGATGGTACCAATCAGTAGCATCCCGTTTTCTTCTAGATATTGATACAAGCGGTCTTGTTGGGCACTTAATACATTGTTTTCGATACTAATGACTTCATGGTTGTTTTTCCCTGAATAGATATTATAAAATACTGCATACTCAGAAAATTCATCCGGATACGTAGAAGGAAGAAGCGACAGATTGACCAGTTCTACAAGTGGAAGGAGACTCGCCAAGCACCAGACAAAGGCGATTGTCTTGAAGAAATAAAGTGAGAAAATAAAAGTTCTGGCATACGGTTTCCTATTTAGATTCTCCACAAAAGAAGTGGTGCATAAGAAATAAACGACACATAGCAAACTAATGATAGATACGGTAAAAAAAGCGAATTGGTGGAACATGTTCAAAAGGAAGATCGATGAATCAAAAATTAGCTGGACCAAACAACACGATCCGAACAGGAAAAGTAGATGTTTTATCAGTACTTTATACAAGATCGCTGCACAGGAGAGTCCGTTCAATCGTAGGATCGATAACTTTCTTGCATTGTCGAATAGCCATAGAGCGGTGAATAATAGAAAGAAGACCAGACTGATAACAATCAGGTTTCTCACAGGGCGATGATCAAGCGACATGATAGTTTCTGGATGGTCGGTATATTGAAAATCCTGCACCGTGAATGAAGGTTGGTAGAGTTCATTATACTTAGTCGTCAAGCTTTCGATGAACGCTGATACCTGCTCTGTATTTTGGCTCTCTACAAATTTCGTCGCTTCTTTAAAGGAAGGCAGCTCTGCCAATGGATGATTGTTGAACGTAGCGTAATTGATCGTATAGTGTTGGGTTGAGAGGTGCTTTGCCGAAGGCTGATTCAGCAGTGTTCTCAAATCAGGCTCATTGGAAAAATAGTCGATCACGACTAAATCAACACTTGGGTCAGGCTTTCCGTTCGTGATTTTGGGTGTGAAATTTGTTTCACGAAAAAGTACGTTCAACTGTTCTTCTTCTGCCGTTTCGAGCAAAATGGACAGGTTTCTCGAAAAATTTTGTCGATCGTCTTGGATCGTTCGAGGTAGATCGAACGATTGGTATTGTTCAGGAAGTGAATAGCTGTCGGCGATGATCCTTTCTTGTGTCGTTTCTCGGATATAAAAGAAAATCATGAATGAAAGGATAGAAAAAAAGACAAATAAATTCAACCGAATAAGTTTATTGTTCATGAAATGTGATCCTTTACTGTTAAAATAGGTAGCAACTTTTTAATGACGTCTGATGAAAACATCGGTGTGGTTACTTAGAAGTGGCTAATCACCAGCCGTAATACGCTAAGCCAGTGTATTTGCTGTTACCTGTTGCAGTAGCATAGGCATAGCGATTTGCCGGAGCGAAAACAGTACTTGACTTAGCTCCTACCACTGCTCGTGCATAGTGATAGTAATCATAATGATTAAAATTTGACCAAGCTTGTTTGGTTCCCCATGCTACTCTCGGCCAACTATGCGTCCCGTATGTCCAATGTCCGCGGTGGATATGGACAGATCCTCTACTTTCTAAAGGGGCATCCGTTATGAGAGAGGGATCTGTCGTGCCAATCACTTTCCCGCTATCATCCAAAATGACCCCGCCTGATCGAGGCATTTGCTCGGTTATCCGTATTTCGTTTTTTGAGTCTGTGACTGTGTCAGCATGTACTTCTGCTTGCACCATGCTAGTGACGGTACTTCCTAAAAGAAGTCCTATTTTGCAAACTAGTGTTATTTTTTTCATTTCTTACTTCCTTTCTTTAATAAATGGTATAGGTGATATTTCCATCAGACAATCTTTATTTTATAGCAAAATAATCCGCTTTCAAAGTAGTGGAACACCATTTTTTTATAAGAATATATTAAGTTTACACTGTTATGTTATTTAAACTCTTCTTTCCTTTATTTACGCTGTTCAAGGAAAATGGTAAGATAAAAGATAATCATATGTTAAATCAATCGGACGGAGGAACAACAGATGAAAGTACTAGTAACAGGTTTTGATCCATTTGGTGGGGACAAAGTGAATCCAGCCTATGAAGCAGTAAAGAAAATGCCAGATGAAATCAGCGGTGCTGAAATAATCAAAGTGGAAGTACCGACCGTATTCGAAAAAAGCAGTCAAGTAGTCAAAGAAGCCATCCAACAGCACCAACCAGATGTCGTGATCTGTGTCGGACAAGCAGGCGGACGGTCAGCAGTCTCGTTCGAACGTGTCGCAATCAATCTAGCAGAAGCAAGAATTCCTGATAATGAAGGAAATCAGCCATTTGATACGGCTTTAGAAGAAAACGGTCCAGCCGCTTACTTTACTTCATTGCCAATCAAAGCAATGACAAAAAATGTACAAAATCATGGTCTACCAGCGTACATCTCTTATACAGCAGGAACATTTGTCTGCAACGATATCATGTATCGTTTGCTTCATTTGATCGAAACGCAATTCCCTGCAATTCGCGGTGGGTTCATCCACGTACCATTCTCACCAGATCAAGTGATCGATCGTCCAGTGGGTACACCTTCTATGTCTCTGGAAGACATTGCTTCTTCTTTGACTTATGCAGTTGAAGCAGCAGTAGAAAATAAAGAAGATATTTCCGGGAATGCCGGAACAACTCACTAATTTAGCAAGAAACACTGGCTGGTTGCTAACGTTATGTTAGTAGCCAGCTTTTTGTAATTAGAAAGGAAAGAAATAGCCGTGGAAGAATGGCAATCCGTCTTTGAAGAATGGTTTCCAAAAGAAATCAACAAAAGCTATCCTATTAAGATCTCTAAACAATACACAAGCAGTCAACGTTGGGAGATCTATGCAAAATTAACAAAAAAACAGCGGGAACTAGTCGATAAGCACCGCCGATATCTAATCAGCTCTCGTTTTATGGAAGAACATTATTTGGCAGCAACAGATTGGGTGTTTTCTGACTTCAAGATCAATCCGTTTTTTCGAACAAAACGAAGCCAGCAAAAATTGTATTGCGAATGTGGGAGAGAATTAAAAGTGCAATATATCGTCAAATCGCCAAAAACCGGAAAGACCCTAAAGCTAGGTATCAACCACTTTGCCGATCACCTGCATGTTTCTCCGACAGTAGCAGCTTCGATCCATCAGGGAATGACAAAAGTCGATCTGGCTTTAGATGAATTATTATGGCTTAAGCAAAAGAATATCGATTTTCCTGAAGAACTATGGCAAAAATACTGTTTTGTCCTATACCAAAATCGACGGATGAAACAGCCATATTTACCGGATATAAAATTAGCACAGCGCCTCGCAGAATTTCGCCAAGCGGCAATGCCGATTTACATAGCGGATTATCAAGCATTGGAAAATGAAATCAAGAAAATCAGTGAACACATCAATGGGCAGCCAAAAAAGCGACAGATAAAGAAAGAACTGTTTGACGCCTTTGCAGAAGAATTAGTAAAGGATGTAGAAGAATTCTTGAACAACTATCGCACATTTTTACGTAAAGATTGGCAATCCATCGTTTACGAAGAAGTGCCAGCACATCCTAGTGCTTATTTTGAAACGTTTATTTCCGCATTGAGAAAGACAAAACGTCAGCGAACACCAGAAGTCATTGCTCAGATGGAATATTTTGCGAAAAAACAACGGTTCATCCAACCAAAAATCTATCTATTTATTTGGAAGCAATATTGTCGCTATGGTTTTACGGAAGGGTTCTTCGATAGCATTCCTCGGATAGTCAGAAATGGTTTTTTAAAAGTATTGCGTAAAGAACGAGAAGCCGTACAATCTGCTGATAAGAAAGAGCACACAGTCTCAAAAGAAAAATGGCAGCTAGTAGTGAAGGATATCCATTCTGGGCATGTACAAGAGACGATCGACAAATGGAAAGGAAAACATTATCGTTTTACTGAAGCGCAAAAACAAGCGTTAGAATATTATCAGAAATTAGAAGAATCACTGCGTTTCAATGATGAGGCAAGAAAGTATCTGAAGGAATTACTATAAAAAATAGGCTTTCTCTCTAAAAATAGAGAGAAAGCCTATTTTTATGCGTGTTGTTGTGCGTTGTAGTATTCTTCTTCCATTTTTTGCATACGTTCACGTTCTTTTTGGTTATACCAAGGAGAAACGGTAAATGCAAGGACATCATTCAGCAAGTAAACAGAGCTGTTCACGAACATTGCCAAACTTGCAGATCCATGCGTAAATGAAATATACCAAAGGACCATTTGTGCAAGCCCTGAAGCTAACCACCAGTAATATTGGTTATTGTAACGCAAGAAACTGATGATGCCAGCAGTCAAGCTAATGGAAAAAGCAATGGCATCTACCCATGGGCGAGGATCATCTGTATAACGACCAATCAGGAATCCTGAAACAAGATAGACAAGGAAAGTACTGATGATTGCGATAAACCAGCTTTTTCCAGTGAATTTTCGGATTTTTGAAGCCATATTATGATTCCATTCTTTGCTTAACAATACGGGGATATCCAATGTGATCATATAAGCAATCTGTTCACCGATACTTAAATAGTTTTTTGCTGAAAATCCAACGATAATAAAACAAATCGCAGACAAAATACCTAAAATACCGTTGACTGATTTTGCCGCATTGATGGATAAAATACACAATACACCAAGCGTGGTACCGATAAATGTGATAACGGACAGCCAAGTGATGGGACTATTGACAAGAGTCATGACCTGACAGCCAAGACTGAAAAAGAAAAGATAATAATTTTGTTGCGGCCAGCCTTTTAGCTGATGAGCTAAAAACTGAAAATATGACTTCATGTATGAGGACTCCTTAAGACACTAAATGTAGTGTGTTCTGTATTTACTAACACAATCTATTGTATGCTTTTCTTGAAAAAAAACTAGTCTTTCAATTATAAATAATTTGTGTTATGATAATTTTCTGTTTGTTTTCTTGAAAATATAATTTCTTACTTTCATTTATTATATTGGGAACAGGAAGAGTGTCTTGGAGGACCTACTTTCTGTTTTTTTTTTGCCTTTTTTCTTATAAAAAGAAAAAACAGCTATTTTTTTCAAGCTGACACATTTACAATAGAGCTGGAGAATAAGATAGATACGAATTTAAACGAAGAATAGGAGTGCTTATATGAACCTTTCAACGATCCATCATGTAGCCATCATTGTTTCAGATTATCAGAAATCACGTGATTTTTATGTTAATAAATTAGGATTTGAAGTAATCAGAGAAAACTACCGCAAAGAACGAGATGACTATAAATTAGATCTGAAACTAGGAAGTGCCGAATTGGAGATTTTTGGAATTGCCAATGCACCACAACGACCAAACTATCCAGAAGCTTGTGGCTTGCGTCATCTTGCTTTTAAAGTAGACGATATCGAAGAAACGATTGCAGAATTGCATTCCCTAGGGATCGAATCTGAACCGGTAAGAGAAGATACGTTTACAGGTAAAAAAATGACGTTTTTCTTTGATCCAGACGGATTGCCGTTAGAACTACACGAATAAAGATAACAAAATTGTCACTTTTTTTTCGTTTCATTCGATTTTTCGTTCGTTCATTTCTTGATATTCTTTAAAAAAAGAAACAGGAGAATGAAGAATGAAAAAAATGATGTTTGGTGCTGCTGCCCTCATCGTAATATTGTTTACCGGTATGACAGGATTGCTCAGCGCCGCTTTTCACTTGGATGATATTAGTGATCAAGAATATCGGATCTCATTGAACGAAGCAGCAGCAATCGCTAAAAAAGAAACAAAAAAACATAATATATCTTCTATCCATTTTGCAGTGGAAAAAGAATTGGATAATCCTACGAATGCAACATATGAATACCAGTTTTTTTGTGAAGGACAAGTCATAGCAGTCAATCCGTCCACTGGGAAAGCAACTGTAAGGAATCATACAGAAAAAACAGCAGAACCTCTATTTGACATAGAAAAAACGGAAGAGTTCAAGCAACCGCAAGCAGCGATGAAGGAAGCAGTCAGCTACTACGGGAAAAAAGCAAAAGTGAAAGAGTGGGCAATTGTAGTTAAAGATGAACGTCCGTATTATCAAGTCCAATTAATTGATGGAAAACAGACTCAACAGGTATGGATATCTGCATAGAAAAAGGCTATCGCTTCTCTTTTTTTCAATATAAGAGTAAGCTAAGAGGGTAAAGATGAAAGGAAGTTGAGATAACATGGAAAAAATGAAATGCCCTAATTGCGGAAAAAAATTTGCATACGAAGAAGTCAATAATGTAGTCGAACATAATGATAAAGAAATGCCAATCGTCTGCCCTTATTGCCGAACTGAAGCGGCAAGAATCGTTACTCATGGTTATTTCATTACTGAAAAGATAGAAGATTTTTTAAAATAACGATTTTGCGATTTCTTTTTCTGCATGTTAGAATGGAGAAAAGGAGAGGAAACTATGATTCGTTTTGCGAGAAAAGAAGATGCTCCAGAAATCGCCCCATTGATTTTAGTGATTCTAAAAGACATGGAATTGCCATTTTTGAAGCAGACAGGGGAACAAAAAACTTTAGAGATTTTAGAAGAAGCAATCACTGATCCAAATTATCGCTACAGTTATTCACGAGGTATCGTAGAAGAAATAGACGGTAAAGTTGCAGGAGTTGCTTACGGTTATACAGATGAAGAAGAAGCAATCATCGATCAGCCACTAGTACCTATCTTAGAAAAATATCAGTTAGATGCGTCTACACGTTTGTTCATTGATAAAGAAACGTTTCCCAATGAATGGTATTTGGACTCTATCAGTGTATCAGAAGATTTTAGAGGGCAAGGCATCGGTTCACGATTATTAGAAGCATTACCTAAATTGGCGAAGAAAGCGAATCGCTCCGTCATCGGACTAAGTGTGGATGAAAAAAATCCAAAGGCTAAAAAATTATACGAACGCCATGGCTTCAAAGTGGTCGGTCAGCGGATGATCAGTGGTCATCTTTATGATCATATGCAAAAGAAATTAAATTGATTTAAATGGTCAAATAGTAAAAAATAATAATAGTGTAAAGAAGAATAATTGTTACTAAAAATTGAATAGGTTTTAATAAGGTTGTGACAGAAGTGGTCAGCTTCAAGAAATAAGAAGGAATTTACGAAAATTGCTTCTCAAATTTTTGTAACATTTCGGCTTATTTCCGAAGAAGCTACTTCTGGAACACCGTGAATCAGAGGTTGTGAAAAAGTCGCTTAGTTTCGAGTATTAAGAAAAATTTTGTGAAAATGGCTTTCTACATTTTTGCATAAATTTGGCTTAATACCGAGAAACTGGCTTTTGAACACCGTTTATCAAGAGGTTGTGAAATCAGCGTTTTGACCTGAGTAGTAGAGAAGCAAACGGAAAAATAGTTCCTCATATTTTGCCGTTGGTTGAGCTAATACCGAGGGTCAGCTGTTTGAACACCGTTTGTTCGAAATAAAGGACTGTGACACGATTTTTGTCACAGTCCTATTTGCTATCCGTTGTAAAACTGTATTCGACCCCGAATGAATCTTTTAGCCTTGCTTGATTGTCAGCTACCCATGTAAATTCCTTTTTGTAATCTTTTCCGATTAGATAAGTTTTTTTATTATCAGAATCGATTTCCACTCTTCCATTTTTGACTTTCCTGTTGAAACTTTGCAGTAATTCTGGATTTTCAGTAGAAATAGTTTCGGAAGGAAAGTCTTCTTTAATCATTTCAGCCAGTAACAGTCGATCGGTTTCGCTTAACAATTTTGTTGGAGAGGTATTTAAATTTATATTTTGTTTAAATTCTTTACTGATTTCTAAATACCCATTATCTAAAATATAAGTTCCTCTAGTTTGTAAGGTTCCATTAGCTGTAATTTGTTCTATTGTGACATAAGTTATTTTATTGTAATTCGAATTGCAACCGCTGATTATGAATAATAATAACAAATGTGATGTATAAATAGTTCTTTTTAATAACTTTTTTTTCATGTGATCCTCTCCTTTAATCTCTATTTTTCTTATATTTTACCATATTTGAAGAATGATGGTAATATAATTGAAGTTTTGTTTGATGTGCATAAAAATTCAATGTATGAACAGAGTGTAAAAATAGAAATGGAGGTTTTTTATGATTAAAAATGTTTTTTATTTAGCTGTTTTTTACTGTCCGTTGCTGTTTTTTATTAAGTAATAACGGTGTCCATGCTGAAACAAAAGATTTTAGCTATGGTGAGGATGCTCCTTCTCACATTGTAGAAACCACTATTTTTGATTTCGATCAAATGAAGTTTATCGCTATTTCTCCACAAGCTATATTGACACGTTATTGGACAAGTGGATGGACAACGACTGGAAATCCTGCTCCAGCTGTTGCATTCTTCCAATCTGGAGCCTATCGAGGTTGGCTTGGAAAATATAGGGAAATGCCTGTTTCAAATGGAACTCGAGGATATTATGAGGGATATTTTTATCACCATTCCTTACCTTTACCGATTCCTTCAAAAATAAATTTCAGGGAAGGAGATATATAAGCGAAAAAATTTAAGAATTTATTTATTTTAACAATGGTTATATGGGGATTAACCGCTTTTTCACAAAAAATACATGCCGATACAAATGATTTAAGTGCTGAGCAGGTAATGAGTACTATCAATAGCAGAGGTAGTAAAGTTATCTACCATACAAGACGATCGGCTACTTTAAGCGGTCTAACAAATACAATTATATATAATGATGGTATTTATTGTGGGCAATTATATTTACAAAGTTGGTCTTACGACAAAGATTTTGCTACAGGAAGATTCTGGTATGTAGGGATATACAGAGGGACGGTCAGATCGAATGGAGGATGTCCTATCGGTCGATTAAAGTCTTAATATGTGATAGGAGGATATAGACGGATGAAATAGCACTTTTTTAGTTCATCAAGAGTGTTTGAATAGCTCTGCTTCGTGGGGAATTTTGGTATTTTCTATTATTGATAAGAAATATTGGGAGTCGTTACTCGATCAAGTAACGACTCCCAATATCGTAGATTCTTCATTTTGACTTAGATGTTGAGGTTGTTTATTATTGGCTTGTCTTCATGCTACTTTTATTTTTTCTAATTCACATCAAATCGATAGGATAAAGGCTTTTCTTTGTTTTTGTTCTTTCGGTAAAGCCAGTAATCTAAAACCGCAGCAATACAAATACAAACAGGAGCATCTTCATCATTTGAGATATCCAGTACATAGTAATCTCCTGAAAAAAGCGTAGCTTTATCCATCTTCATGATTTGTTGATTGAAATGATGGATTTGATATTGATGATTATAGATATCACCTTGGACTGTCCAGTGAAGCCTACGAATATAATAAAAATCACCGGGCCAATTGAATATTTTCTGCATGGTTCCCACTTTTTCGAACTCCTTATACAGTTCAAAACGCGTACCGAATGTCAGGCTTATTTGCTTGATGTGGGCAACAAGATCGCCATTCATGGCATAAAGAGACAACGCATCGCCCTTTGTTCCCCAGCGACCAACCATCAAAAACAGGGAATGCCCTTTTTCGTTTTTGACGATTGTCCGAGTTGCACGTCCAAGCTGTTTTTCCTGAATGAAAAATTCTGACATCTATCTCCCTCTTTTCTAGATAAAACTATAAGTCTTCTGCAATCGCGCGCAATATGGCTTTTCCTACGCCAGATTCAAGGTTCGTGTCCGTTGTATATTTGGCATAATCTTTTACTTCGATTTCTGCATTTCCCATTGCAAAACTGACTCCTGCCACTTGCAGCATGCTGACATCATTGAAATTATCACCAATCGTCATGACTTCTTCTAAAGAAATGCCACGCTCATGCGCGACATGGGCAACGGCAATTCCTTTTTGAGCGTTTTTATGGTTCACTTCAATATTGTTTTGACCAGAAGAAGTGACAGCTAAATCGCCTAAAAGAGAAATCTGCTTACCAACTGGTCCTAACACAGCAGGTCCTTCTGTATGAAAACAGATGATTTTCAAGACTTCCAGATTCTTTTCTTCCAAAATGGTACGAATACTGTCTACATATGTGATGTGCAGCAACTCCAGCTTAGCTGAGGCCATGGCAATCGCCATTTTATACGTAAGGTGAGGTAAATGGGTAGCGACCATGGAAGCAAAGCTTTCGATCCGCTTCGCTTGATTTTCAGAATAAAGACCATCGTTGGTTGCTACTTCATAGTAAATACCGTTAGCGTCTAAAATATCCAAAACAGAGGTTGCTTGATTAGTTGGGATGGATACGGTAAACAAGGAATTTCCTTCTTTATCAAATACTTGTGCCCCGTTCAAAGTGATCATCGCACAATCGATTCCTACTTCATCCAAAGCGGCGCGAGCTTCTTGATAGTTTCGTCCAGTAGCGACCATGAACTCAACGCCGGCATCGTTTGCAAAACGTATTGCTTCGGCATTTTCAGGAGAAACACTCATATGGGCATCTAATAATGTGCCATCCATATCTGATGCAATTAATTTGATCATAATGATTATCGTTCCTTTCTGCTTCTTGTTCCTAGTTTACCATATTAATCAAGTGCTGAGGGGGAAGATTGTCCCTTGTGATTGAAGAAAATGTGAGTTATTCTTTTTATTAGGAGGTGGAGGTTTTGAAAGAAATCATTCATAACAGTTGGCAAGAAGTTTTGTCCTCAGAATTTTCAAAAGATTATTATCTGCATCTAAGAGAATTTTTAAAGAAAGAATATGCGACCCAAAAGATCCATCCAGATATGTATCATATCTATGAAGCGTTGGAATTGACTCCTTATGAAGAAGTCAAAGTAGTGATCTTAGGACAAGATCCTTATCATGGAGAAAACCAAGCTCATGGATTATCTTTTTCTGTGCAGCCCGGCGTGAAGATCCCGCCATCTTTAAGAAATATCTACAAGGAGCTTCATGATGATCTTGGTATCGTACCTGTTCAACATGGAAACCTAGTATCATGGGCTAAACAGGGAGTCCTCTTACTCAACACTGTTCTTACTGTTCGGGAAGGGCAAGCTTATTCACATCGCGGGAAAGGTTGGGAAAGATTAACAGACACGATCATTGAAAAATTAAATGAACGAGAAAAACCAATCGTGTTTATCTTGTGGGGAAAACCGGCGCAAGAAAAAATCAAAATGATCGATAAGAGCCGTCATATCATCATTACATCTCCACATCCCAGTCCGCTATCTGCAAGCCGTGGCTTTTTCGGTTCCAAACCCTTCTCGAAAACGAATGATGCACTCCTTGCGTTAGGAGAAGAACCGATTGATTGGCAGCTGCCTGAAACAGTGTAATAAAACAGCGCTTTCCTGTTATAGCGCAGTTTGCCATATATGTGAAAAACTTCATTTTTCCGGCATTTTTGACTGATACAGATAAAATAAACTGTTCTTTTTTTATGGAATAGTGTATGATAATACATATAAAAACGTCTGGAGGTCATCTTGTGGAATTGTTTGATAGTTTAAGATTTAAGATTGTTCGCCGTGGGATCAAAATCGTTTTCCCGGAAGCTACTGATGCTCGAATTTTAGGTGCAGCTGCCCGGTTGAAAGCAGAAGAACTGGTGGAACCCATTTTAGTAGGAAACGAAGAAGAAATAAGAAATGCAGCACATGCCAGAGGAATCAAAACATCTAGCTTTACGATCATTAGTCCTGATACTTACGATAAGTGGGATGAAATGGTAGATGCTTTTGTCGAACGTAGAAATGGAAAGGCATCCAAAGAACAAGCAGAAAAGATTTTAAAAGATGTGAATTACTTTGGCACGATGCTTACGTATATGGGTGTTGCAGACGGCATGGTCTCTGGAGCAATCCATTCGACTGGTGACACTGTTCGTCCAGCACTTCAAATCATCAAAACAAAACCTGGTGTCAGTCGGACAAGTGGTGCGATGATCATGGTACGTGGAAGAGACCAAGAAAAATATGTCTTTTCTGATTGTGCAATCAATGTGAATCCAACTGCACAAGAATTGGCAGAAATCGCTGTAGATTCTGCAAAAACAGCTGAACTGTTCGATATCGAACCAAAAGTGGCGATGATGAGCTTCTCGACAAAAGGTTCAGCGAAATCGCCAGAAGTAGACAAAGTAGTTGAAGCCACTAAAATCGCTAAAAAACTAGCACCGCAATATTTGATCGACGGCGAATTGCAATTTGATGCTTCTTATGTTCCTTCAGTTGCACAACTGAAAGCGCCAGATTCAGAAGTAGCTGGTCAAGCAACAGTCTTTGTATTTCCAGAATTGCAATCAGGAAATATTGGCTATAAAATTGCTCAACGTTTCGGTAACTTTGAAGCAATCGGACCAATCTTGCAAGGTTTGAACAAACCGGTTTCTGATTTGTCTCGTGGAGCAAATGAAGAAGACGTATATAAATTATCGATTATCACAGCAGCACAAACATTGATTGATTAACAAATACACACGGACTAGTCCAAAAACGGCAGCTGCTGTTCTTGACTAGTTCGTTTTTTTCTTTAAAAAAACTTCATTACGCGATATACTGGCAAAAAGAAAGAAGAGCGGGAGAAGATGAAAAATGATCGAACTATCAGGATTAACAATGACAGAACAATTTGCAGAGGCAATTGGTCATTCCGCCATGCCAGGTGATAATCTGATATTGACTGGTGATCTAGGTGCGGGTAAAACAACATTGACGAAAGGTATCGCCCAAGGACTGGGAATAACGCAAATGATCAAAAGTCCGACATACACGATTATTAGAGAGTATAATCAAGGCAGGATTCCGTTGTATCACATGGATATTTATCGGGTAGCAGCTAGCGGAGCTGACTTAGGGTTAGATGAATATTTTGAAGGAGATGGACTTTCCGTTGTCGAATGGGGAAATCTATTAGAAGAAGCACTGCCAGAAGATTATTTGGAACTGATTTTAGAAAAAAGTGATACAGATTTAGAAAAGCGTTATGTGAAATTGATCTCATATGGTGAACAAAGTGAAACATTCAAACAGCGAATCCTAGAAAAATGGGTTGAAAACCATGAGTGAAGAAATTGGAATCATCTTGCGGGAAGCAGTGCCAGATGATGCAAAAGATATTCTTTCGATGATGGAACAAGTCAATAGCGAGACAGAATTTTTAGCTTTAGATGAAGCTGAACTTCTTTTACCCCCAGAAACTTTATCAGAAGAGTTGGGTTATATGTACGAAAGCAACAATAATTTATTGCTGCTTGCTCTCAATGAAGGGACGATTGTTGGAACAGCATCAGTCAAAGCAGACAGTCAATTTCGTTTATCTCACGTGGGAGAAGTCGGTATCAGTATCCTGCAGGAATATTGGGGGATGGGACTAGGTACTCTTATGCTAGAAGAAATCATCAATTGGGCGAAGGAAATGGGTGTACTTTTTCGATTGGAGCTGGATGTTCAAGTTCGTAATGAAAGAGCCGTACACCTTTACCAGAAAATGGGTTTCCAAATCGAAGCGGTCATGCCTAGAGGGGCAAGAACAGATTTAGGTGAATTTTTAGATGTATATAAAATGAGTTATTTGATTGAATAGAAAAAATAAGAAAAGAGTTAAGAAACTGTCAACCTTTTGGGAAGGCAGAAAAACGCACGAATGGACTGTGACAAAAGTCGTGTCGCAGTCCATTTTTTTGAATAAACGGTGTTCAAAAGCTTGCATCTGCGGTAATAAGCCCAACCAAACGAAAAATAGGAGGAGCTATTTTTGTTTGGCTGTTCTTATTACTTGATGCAGGACAGCTTTTTCACAACCTCTTCCTTAAACGGTGTTCTCCTGCCAACTCCTCGGTCACAAGCCACAACATTCATCAAACATGAGAAGCTGTTTTTTGAACTTGCTCCTTGTGACTCGGAGCTGAACGGCAGGCTCACGACCTCTTGGTAAACGGTGTTCAATCAGCTGACCTTCGGTATTAGCTCAAAAAACGGCAAAATATGAGGAACTATTTTGCCGTTTGTTTCTCTAATACTCAGGTCAAAACGCTGATTTCACAACCTCTTTGTGCGTTTCATAAGTAAATGATTATTTTACTTTATAGTCACGAGTTTTTTCAATGGATCTGTCCCGAATTTTTTTTCTTGATAAAGCAGGATTTCCGCACACGCACGACTATCTTCCAATGCATCATGATGATGATCTAATTGGATGTTCAAATTTTCGCACACAGTGTTCAATCGATGATTTGGAAATTCAGGAAACAAGCGACGACTGCTTTTCACTGTACATAAAGAAAGATAACTAGGCTGTTCGAGATGGTAATAATCTAAACAACCTGCTAAGACCTTTGTATCAAAAGCAGCATTATGTGCAACAACTAAACGATTTTTTTGAAAATATGGCTGGATAGTTTGCCAGACTTCTGGAAATTTCGGCGCATTGCGTACGTCTTCTTGATGGATTCCGTGAATTTGGACATTTCGCCAGAAAAAAGGAGTTTCCGGCTGTATCAATGTATAGAATTCATCGACGATTTGGCTGTTTTTTACCATGACTAACGCAAGAGAACAAGCGCTATAAGGCTGATGATTGGCAGTTTCAAAATCCATGGCAACAAAATTCATTTCTGTAAAACCTCCTTGGGAAATTACTGTAACATACTTTTGAAAAAAACAAATAGTTTTAACAAAAAACATAGGATTTTTTATGTAGTTTTTGTAGAGAAAAGCTATTTTTTGAACTCATTCCTTGCGACTCGGAGTTAGACGAGAGGATCATGACTTCTCGGTATCAGCCAGAAAACGGCAAATATGAGGAACTATTTTGCCGTTTTCTTTCTCTAATACTCAGGTCAGGACACTGATTTCACAACCTCTTGATAAACGGTGTTCTCCTGCCAACTCCTCGGTCACAAGTCACAATATCCATAAAACATGGGAAGCTGTTTTTTGAAATTGCTCCTTGTGCCTCAGAGTGAAACGGCAGGCTCACAATCTCATGGTAAACGGTGTTCAATCAGCTGACCTTCGGTATTCGCTCAACAAACGGCAAAATATGAGGAACTATTTTGCCGTTTTCTTTCTCTAATACTCAGGTCAAACGCTGATTTCACAACCTCTTGGTAAACGGTGTTCAAAAGCCAGTTTCTCGGTATTAAGCCAAATTTATGCAAAAATGGGAAAGCCATTTTCACAAAATTTTTCTTCATACTCGAAACTAAACAGCTTTTTCACAACCTCTTTATTTTAAATCTAATTCTACTGGACAATGGTCACTGCCCATAATGTCCGTATGGATCTTTGCATCAGCCAGTCTTGGCGCTAAATCTTTGCTCGTCAAAAAGTAATCGATCCGCCAACCAGCATTGTTTTTTCTTGAATTGAATCGGTAATTCCACCAAGAGTAAACACCTTCTTGGGTTGGATAAAAATAACGAAATGTGTCGATAAACCCGTTATCCAACAGTCGAGAAAGAGCCGCTCTTTCTTCCGGAGTGAATCCAGCATTTTTTTGATTCGTTTTCCAGTTTTTCAAATCGATCGTTTGATGCGCGACGTTTAGATCCCCGCAAACGATGACTGTTTTTTGTTTCTTTAGATTTTCCAAATAATTATAAAAGGCTTCTTCCCATTCTAATCGGTAATCTAAACGTTTCAATTCACTTTGAGAATTTGGCGTATAACAAGTTACAAGAAAGAAATCGGAATATTCCAAAGTGATCAGACGGCCTTCTGTGTCGTGGATATCGATACCCATTCCGTAAGTGGCATTCAATGCAGGTTCTTTAGCAAAAATGGCTGTACCAGAATAGCCTTTTCGTTCCGCATAATTCCAATATTGATAATAACCAGGAAGATCTAAATCGATCTGTCCTGCTTGGAGCTTTGTTTCCTGCAAACAGAAAAAATCGGCGTCTAACTCATGAAAAACTTCTAAAAAATTTTTATTTACGATGGCACGAAGCCCGTTCACGTTCCAAGAGATAAATTTCAATAAAAGCACACTCCTTCAAATTAAATTCCTTACCTTTGCGATACTATTGTACCTCATTTTAGTAAAAAATGGTGTAAGATGAAAGTAACTAAATGATCCAGGAGGAAAGTCGATGAAGATTGGTGTAATCGGTGTAGGGAATATTGCAGAAAAAGCATATTTACCAACCTATGCGAAAAAACAAGGAACAGTTGATTTTTATTTTGCAACACGAAATAAAGAAACAAAAGAAAGAATCCAAAAAGAATATGGGTTCCAACATCTATATGAAACGATCGATGAGCTCTTAGAAGAAAAAATCGAAGCATGCATGATCCACGCAGCAACAAAAGTACATTATGAGCTAGCAAAAAGATGTCTGGAAAATGGTATCCATGTTTATATTGACAAACCGTTGAGTGTCCATCTAAACGAAGTGCGTGAATTGCAAGAATTGGCTGATAAGAACCAAGTGATCTTGATGGTCGGTTTTAACCGACGCTTTGCTCCTATGGTAGAAGAATTGAAACGTATCCCAGAGAAGCGGCTGATCCAACTGCAAAAAAATCGAATAGCGGCAAAAGAGACGACAGAATTCGTCCTTTATGATTTATTTTTACATCTCATTGATACAGCGGTGTATTTATTGGATGAACCCATTTTGAGAACAAAATATCAGATAAGAGAAACAAAGGAATATTTGGAATATGCCATTTTACAATTAGAAACACAAAATCAAACGGCTATATTAACGATGGATTTGGCAAGTGGTGCTAATACAGAAAAATATCAAGTAACAAGTAAGAATGGTACTTATGAAGTAAGCGACCTGACCCAGCTTGTCATTCAAGATGCTGATGGAAAAAAGGTGAAAGAATTTGGCGACTGGACGAACACGCTAGTCAAACGCGGATTTGAGCCAATGGTAGAGGCCTTCTTATCTCAGGTACGTTCAGGTAAACCGGAAGCAGAACTGCTTAAACAGCAAGAAGTTGTAAGAAGTCATGAATTATGCGAGGAAGTGCTTAAAGAGCACTACCGTCACCAACTTTGAACAAGACTGGCAAGATTGTATTAAGCGTGATAGAATAATGGGGACGTTTGAGAAAAGAAAGGAAAATCCTCAGTGAATAAAGAAGAAATAGTTGAAAGCTTAGCCACGATCACTTTATTGTTTGATGAACCATTGATGAACTATACGTTTACGAAAACAGGCGGACCAGCTGATGTCCTTGCATTCCCGAAAAAGCAAGAAGAAGTAAAGCAAATCATCGATTATTGCCGAATCCATGATATACCTTGGATGGTACTAGGAAACGCAAGCAATCTGATCGTTCAAGATGGCGGAATCCGCGGTGTAGTCATCATGCTGACTGAAATGAAACAGATTCATGTCAAAGGAACGATGGTCATTGCGGAAGCAGGTGCCTCACTGATTGATACGACTTATGCAGCTTTGGCCGAATCATTGACTGGATTTGAATTTGCTTGCGGCATCCCTGGAAGTGTCGGTGGAGCGGTTTATATGAATGCAGGTGCGTATGGCGGAGAGATCAAAGATGTTTTTGCTGAAGTGGATCTTTTGCTTGAAGATGGAACATTGAAAACTTTGACAAAAGAAGAAATGGTATTTTCTTATCGTCACAGTAAAGTCCAAGAACTACGTGCTATCGTATTGGAAGCTCGATTCAGTTTGCAAACAGGGGATTATGAAGCAATCAAAGCAAGAATGGATGAGTTGACAGAATTGCGTCAATCAAAACAGCCATTAGAATATCCTTCATGCGGCAGTGTCTTTAAGCGCCCAGTAGGACATTATACGGGTCAGCTGATCCAGCAAGCAGGATTGCAAGGTCTGAAATGGGGCGGTGCACAAATCTCTGAAAAACATGCTGGATTCATCGTTAATATCGATCATGCGACAGCGACAGATTATATTGAATTGATTGCGCACATCCAAGAAGTAATCAAAGAAAAATTTGATGTGTCTTTAGAAACAGAAGTGCGGATCATTGGAGAGAAACAAGCACTATCAGAAACAAGCAGAAGTTTAGCGAATTAATAAGTAATTGCACTTAAAATAAGTAAAAGAGCAGGACGGTGGACGCCCTGCTCTTTTTTGTGGTTGTTTACGCAAATGGTGCAAATCTTGTATATTTTAACACAATAAAACAAAAAATATAGAATATTTTCCCGTAAATTTTTCCATTTTTTGCAATATTCTCAAAAAAAAGATAAAAAATGAGAATAACTGATGAAAAAACAGGTGTAATCCATCATAAAATCAGTATAGGTGAAAAGATGAACTTTCATCTGCATATCAAGTGATTGGTATGAGGCATTTTTTTGAGGTGTAGGATATGAAGTTGGATTACCTTATCGAAGAGGAAGATAGAGAAAAACTGCTGTTAGCCAGATATTTAGAATTTGAGAAAAAGAATTACGTCGTGTTGTCTAAGTTATATGAAACATTAGGTTTATCTAAATTTAAAACAAGAAATTATATCATAGAATTAAATAAAGAATTTTCTGAATTCAAATCAAAGCCAGAGATCCAAATCTCAGAAGAAGGAGAGATTCATGTTGAACGGCTAAATTTGACGGATATTAAAAATTTAAGAAGAATCTACTTTCAACGATCAAAAATTGCTCGACTGTTAACGGAGATCGTAGATTCAAAAGTAACAATTGAAAAATTTGCAGAGAACCATTTTTTAAGCATATCAAGAGCTTATGTAAAAAGAAGAGAATTAGTCTCTTTTCTTGAACAGCATCAAATAAAGTTAAAGAAAAACATATTAGTTGGGGAAGAAATAAACATACGGAACGTATTATTTGGGGTATATTTTGGGGTCTTTAATGGTTTTTCTATGCCATTTAGAGAAAGCGTCATGAATGAAGCAAAAAGTATCGTGCAATATTTTGAATATCTGTTCAATTTAAAGTTGTCTGCCACAAAGCGAATCAAATTCAATTTGCTAACTACTGTTAGTTTGTTGAGGATTTATGGAAATCAACCAATAGGAAAACGTTTCTTTTCAGATGAATACTTTAAGAGCTCAGAAGGAATGAAGATTATTAAGGATTTATCGCATATTTCTTTTCTACATATCCCTAAAGAGCAGATCATTGATGAGATTTCTTATATCATGTTATTTTTGATTACGGAAGAAGAATTTGAATTAGATGGTGCGTTTGGACTTGCGGAAGCTCATTTCCATGATATCCATATGATTAGTCAAAAAATGTCAGTGGAATTGATTGATCAATTACCATTTTCAACTGAAGTTTCTGAAGAAGAAAGACTCCATATACGAAAAGAACTTCGTATGGGGATGATGCATGTCAATCGGAAAAATTGGATATTCGACTTTGAGATGACTAGTTTTACGTCTAAAAAGCAGTTGCAGTTTTTCTTCGAAACGTATCCAATATTCAGTACAGCGATCCAAAATGTCATACAAGATAATAAACGCTATTTCTTGGAAAAAGATGAACGTTTCATGATTCGCTTATTTTATGATTATCTTTTTTTATTGGTCGGTATTTGTCCAGTCTCTTATTTTGAATCACCAATCTATGTCTGTATTGATTTTTCTCAAGGATCTGCCTATACCGATTATATTATTTCTCAAGTGAAGGGATTTAAAAATTACAATATTGTGATTGAAAATCGAATCACTTCCCGTACGGATATTTATTTATCTGATTGTTTGCTTGAAAAATTCAACAAAGAGCAGATAATATGGAAAAATCCGCCGACTCCAGATGACTGGGAATATTTTGGGAATATCATTATCAGAGAAAAAAATAGACATTTAACTGAAAAAATCAGCTAATATTTATGGATGACAACTTTGTCTCACTTATTTATTAGCTGATTTATGTATTTTTTCAAAGAAAAGATGACTAGATATCAAGAGATATTGCTTGACAAAATTAAAAAGTACATAAGTTATTATTCCGATTTTCTTGAAACAATAAAAAATCAAGAAAAATACTGTCCCAATTGCCCATCTTTTTTTGATTTTATCTATATAATAAAATCATCTTATGAAAATTACTACTTCATGCCGAGGCAAGAGTAGGGAGGACTAAGAATAAATGTGTTCAAAAAGACAACCTAAAAAACTAAATAAACACGCTTGCCGTTTAGACAAAGAACGATCGTGTTCTGAAAACCGCTACGTCAAATTTGTGATGCGTACGATGCTGATCAGCTTATCTGTAGGTGTCTATATGAATGTACCCGTTCAGGCAACGGCACAAACCATCAAGATCGTACGTACATCTGTCTCTGAGACGACGACTGATTCCCCTATTACTATTACCCATACTTTCACTGATGTAAGTGGAACACAGCTACTTCCTTCTTTGAATTCCTATAATAAAGTCAGTTATCCTCCAACGATAAACCACTATTGGTTAATTCCTAACAAAACATTATGGACATCAGAAACTGGAAGCAGCGTGCCGCTTTCTGTCTTTTCCGGTATGACTGATCCAACAAAAGGGGATCAGCTAAAACAGATCATTGATAGTTTAAATCATGCTTTGACAGGTGTGAAGGACGGTGGAAGTGCACAAGTCTCTTATGTATATGGAAAAGATTATTCACAGTTCGAAGGAAAGGAAATCGACGTTCTGGCAGGGACAAAAATTTCGATATCGAATCTGGTAGAAAGCTTGAGGAATGCAGATGGAACACAAGGAGATATGTCCAAAGTAATTTCAAACAATGGGAATATCATAGACACGACAAATCCAGGAGTATCTACTATTGACTTGTCTTATTTTGATCCAATTGCTTTAAAAACAATGACTGCATCTGCTGTGATTCATGTTCATGCTGATCAAACAGCTGTCAAAGGCAAAGATCTTCATCTAATAACAGGAGAGAATTACGACCCTAAAGCTCTTATCGAATATGTAACAAAAAGCGATGGAACTTCAGGGAATAAAGAAGAAATCAAAATGAGCGGGACAGTAGATCCTGCCACACCGGGAGAATATCCCGTCGTATTAACTTATGTAGACCCTCTTACATCAAAAGCGGTGGAAACAACAGCTGTCGTTTATGTAGAAGCACCTGCTGCTTCATCGACTGTCATCACTCATTTTATTGATCGTCAAACGAATAAAGAACTGCAAGCAGAAACACGCATAAGTAGTGTAGAACTTATTCCAGATTTACAACTCCCTGCTGAATTTTCTGATCGAGTGCCAAATGTAGATTTGTCGACTTATGAACAAGACGGAAAAGTCACTTATATTTCTGACTGGATGCAAGCAAACGGATTAGACAGAAATAGTAACTGGTCGGTGATCCTTGAAGCCCTTCACTCAGAACTGATGAATAATAGAAAGCAATCAGGAGAGGAAATTACCTTCACTTATGTTTATGTACCGGATAATAGTTCATTAGAAGGTCACGTTGTTATTGCTCAGCCAAATGAAAAAATAAGTAAAGAAGAGTTGATCCAATCCGCAACAAACTCCTTAGGTAAACCCGTACCGTCAAAGGATGTAGAGGTCACAATCAACGGAGAACCATTGGAGGATGGTTATTTGACCAAACAAACAGGCGATTTTACGATTATGTATAGTTACCATGACCCGTATTCACTCCAAGAACTCCGTGCTCAGTCGCTATTACATGTTTTACCATTAAATAAACAGATAAACCAAAAAGAACAAAAAAAACAAGAAGAAAGCTTGTCAGAAAAAAAACAACAAATGGCTCCTACAGTTTCTCCAACAGGGGAAGTAAAACAAACAAGAAGCCTAGAACCAGCAAGAATATCTATAAAAAGTTCAGAATCTAACAAAACGATAAGGCAAGAAGATCGTTTGATCCCACAAGTTTCTGAATCGGAAAATGAAATGTTAGAGTCTAACATAGAACAACAATTAGAAAAAGAAATTGTTGCTAAACAGCCGGAAGATCAAAATGAATCAGAGAACCACAAGGAAACGAAGAAAAAACGCTTGTCTACTATTGATTCCACCGATGAGCATCTGCAGCCGCAAGTACCACTTCCTAGTCCGGGAACACCCGCACCTGGTGGAGGTGTCCCTTCTTCTTCCGCTTTAGGAGATGTCATGCGAGGTATGGCAGGAACATGGGTATACGCTAATCGAAATGAATTTGACGCAGATGACTGGTTCTGATTCATTCCCCTATCTGTTATAGTCAAATAAGTAGCTGAGTTATCTGTTATTTGGCATAATGGATACGAGGAGGGATAGAAAAATGTTAGATAAAACGTTGTCTTACGCAGAAATCTGGATGACAAGACCACTTCAACTGCCTGTGCCAATGACACCTTTAGCGGAAGGTTTTGAATTTCGAACCTATCAAAAAGGGGACGAATCTGCTTGGTCAGAGATTGAAACTTCCGTTGGGGAATTTCAAACGACAGATGAAGCACTTGAGTATTTTCAAAAAAACTTTGCTCCTTATCCTGAAGAACTTGAAAGAAGGATGTTTTTTGTAGAGACAAAAAATGGAGAAAAAGTAGCAACCTGTACCGCTTGGCGAAAGAAATCAAGAGAGCGAGTGTATCCGGTTTTTCATTGGTTGGCAGTTAAACCAGTTTACCAAGGAAAAGGGCTCGCAAAAGCATTGACTGCTAAAGTCTTACAAGAATTTCCTACTCTCCATACGGATGGACCAATCTATCTTCAAACCCAGACATGGAGCCATCAGGCGATTGCTCTTTATAAAAAAATGGGTTTTTCTTTTATTGCTGAAAATCTAGATGGCACACCTAATCCAGACTATGAAAAAGTTATGCAGGTTTTAAGTAAATTAGATAAATAAAAAAATGGTGAAATCAGCTCACAATAATTAGAAGAAAAACGGAAAAGTAGTTCTTTCTATCTTACTGTTTTTGAATTCATCCTGTTGGCTAGCTGATGATACGCTATTTATTCGAAAAAGAAGAGGTCGTGACAAAAGTCTTGTCACTGCCTCTTCTCTTATTTCTTTAGTATGTTTATCGTTTGATTTTCTTGGGAATAAAATTCTTGATGAAAGTAAATTTTTGGTAATCATTTCGACTATAAAGGTAACCAAATATACTGAAAACGACTGCTCCAATAAAATTAACAAATAAATCCTTCATAGTATCCATGATTCCCACATCTAAATAACCATTTTGGATGATTATTTTATCTGTTTTACCGTCTGCATTCTGACTTTCAATGATTGTCCGAGTGATATCAGGAACATGATAGACAGTGTTTCCGTCTTTGCTTAACTCCACACTATTGATTTGCTGGACGATCGTATCTTTTTGCATATCGAATTGTAGCAATTTATCTGCTGAAAATTCAACAAACTCCCACATAACACCAACTGTCATCGAAAAACAAAAGGAAACGACTGCTAATAACAAAGGAGTCAAGTTCATCGTTTTTGTATTTTTATTGAGCAAATAAACAAGTGAAAAACCGACACCCCCAGCTAAAAATCCGCTGAATGCATGTAGAAAAGTATCCCACATTGAAAAATAGCCATAAAAATCGCTTAATTCTCCTAAAACCGTTGAACTGAAAATAAAAGATAACAATATGATTTCTAACATATTTGGAATCTGTATCTTTAATATCTTTTCCAGGAAATAAGGAATTTCAAATAAAATCAGTGTCAATAATAAAAGCATCGTATTTCCCCAATGTTGGTTCCAAATCTGATCAGCCAACATAATAACAACGATGATACGTAATAAAATATAGATTCCATTTGTGATTCTGCCAGCAGTCTTTGTACTGTTCGTAAAAAAGGTTTTCAAATGATTCATAAAATAACTCCTTCATGTATATCCTTAATTATACTAAGAAGCGTGCGATTACCAAAACTATATGTCTTAAAGAAAAACAGAGTTGATATTGTGAAAAAAATCACTTAATATAAGCATAAGGAGAAAAGGGGGATAAATATGAAAAAATTAGTTGTTGGTTTATTAACGGCGGTTTCGCTTCTTGCCATGAGTGCATGTGGCGCAGATCAGAAAAATACAGCACAGACAAGTTCTAGTACGAAGGAATCTGCCGAAGTGTCATCAGGTGCTTCTGAACAAGCATATACTGATCCAAAAGAAATGAAAGAATCTTATGATATCGTAATCGTGGGAGCTGGCGGTGCAGGGATGGCAGCCGCTATCGAAGCAAAAGATGCTGGCTTGAACCCAGTGATTTTCGAAAAGATGCCTGTTGCCGGAGGAAATACGTCTAAATCATCAAGCGGAATGAACGCTTCTGAAACCAAATTCCAAAAAGAAGAGGGAATCGAAGACTCAAATGAGGCATTCTATGAAGAAACGCTAAAAGGTGGCGGAGGAACAAATGATAAAGAAATGCTTCGTTACTTTGTCGATCACTCTGCTGATGCAATCGATTGGTTGGATCAAAATGGGATCAAACTAGATAATTTAACGATCACTGGAGGGATGAGCGAGAAGAGGACGCATCGTCCGTCTGATGGCTCGGCTATCGGTGGATATTTAGTGGATGGATTATTGAACAGCGTCCATGAGCGAAAAATACCGATTTTTGTCAACACAGATGTGACAGACATTAAGAAAAATGGCGAAACAGTCAATGAAGTGACTGTACATGTCCAAGGAGAAGAACCAAAAGAGATCACCGGTAAAGCAATCGTCGTCACTACAGGCGGTTTTGGTGCTAGCAAAGAATTTATTGAAAGATATCGTCCCGATTTAGCTGATTATATTACGACAAATCAAGAAGGATCAACTGGAGATGGTATTACCATGATCGAAAAGTTAGGCGTACAAACCGTTGACATGGATAAAATACAAATCCATCCAACCGTGCAACAGGATGAGGGAATCTTGATCGGTGAAGTGGTTCGCGGAGAAGGAGCAATCTTGGTGAATCAAGAAGGCAAAAGATTTGTGAATGAAATGGATACAAGGGATAAAGTATCTGCAGCCATCACAGCGTTGCCTGAAAAATCAGCGTATTTGATTTTTGATCAAGGCGTGCGTGATCGTGCCACTGCCATCGAATTTTATGACCAAAAAGGATATGTCACAACTGGAAAAACAATGGAAGAATTAGCAGAAAAAATTGATTTGCCAAAAGAAACATTAGCAAAAACAATTGATGGATGGAATGCGGATGTTGCCAAGAAAAAAGATGCTCAATTCAATCGTGCCACAGCCATGGAACATGATCTATCGTCTCCAAATTATTATGCAATCAAAATCGCGCCAGGGATCCATTATACGATGGGTGGTGTGAAAATCAATACGAATACCGAAGTATTGGATAAAGAAAATCAGCCGATCAGCGGGTTGTATGCTGCTGGAGAAGTCACAGGTGGCTTACATGGAGACAATCGGATCGGTGGAAACTCAGTTGCAGAAATCATTATTTTTGGGCGACAAGCGGGCATACAAGCAGCTCGGTTTGCTTCGCAAAATGAATGAAATAGAACGTAAATAAAAAGAGGTTGTGAAATCAGCGTTTTGACCTGAGTATTAGAGAAACAAACGAAAAAATAGTTCCACATATTTTGCCGTTTGTTGAGCGAATACCGAGGGTCAGCTGATTGAACACCGTTTGTTCGGAAAAAGAGCGTGGGACAAAAGTAAAGAACACTTTTGTCCCACGCTCTAAACACGTATAAACGGCGGAAGCAGAAGCAACTCCTTCTTATTTCTTGGAGTTAAACGCTTCTGTCCCAGCCTCTTTTTTGATCAGCATGGTTTTATTCAGTTATCTTCAAAATGATTTTTCCGATGTTTTTGTTTGCTTCCATATATTCATGTGCTTGTTTGACTTCGCTGAATTGGAATGTACGGTCAATGATTGGCCGAATCTTGCCACTTTCTAGAAAAGGCCCCGCTTTTTCCATAAAAGTTTGTGCGAGCTCTGCTTTATACTGATCACTTCTAGGTGTCAATAATGTACCAAGAAGTTGGACACGTTTCCCAATCAATACACCAAGGTCTATCTCAGGCACAATGGTTCCGCCAAGCATACCAATCAAGACCCAGCGACCATCAACGGCTATAGAAGCTAAATTCTTTTCCCAGTAAGAAGCGCCGATGAAATCCAAGATAACATCGACTCCTCGACCATCAGTGATTTTTCTTACCTCTTCTTGAAAATCTTGTTTTTTATAGTTGATCAATTCATCTGCACCAAGTTCTTTACAAAAGGCGAGCTTTTCTTCTGATCCTGCAGTAACGATGATTTTCGCGTGAGAAAGTTGTCTAGCTAATTGGATCGCTGCTGTTCCAACACCACTTGCTCCTGCGTGGATCAAAACAGTTTCGCCTTCTTGTAATTTTCCAAGCCAATAAAGTGTTTGATAAGCAGTCAGAAAAACTTCTGAGATTCCAGCAGCAGAAACATAATCTAACGTATCAGGGAGAAGGATTGCTCGATCGGCAGGCATCACAGCATATTCAGCATAACCACCTAGATTGACTAATCCGTACACTTTTGTCCCAGGAGTAAAAGTGGAGATATCACTTTTATTCTCAACTACCTCTCCAGCTACTTCGACACCCAAAATAGGGTAGGGAGGTTTTAAAGAGACTGATTCTCTTTTCATGATATCTGTTCGATTGACCGCTGCTGTATGGACTTTTATCAATAATTCGCCTTGTTTTGGTTCAGGAACAGGCACTTCTATTTGTTCTAATACATCTACAGAACCAGGATGCTTGATTGAAATGGCACGCATGGATCTATTCCTCCTTTGCCCATTCTTGGAATGCTGTATTCAACTCTTTGCTACCTTCAGAAAGTACTAGAGTCGTACGGGAAATATCCGTTTCTTCCACAAGAGCGGCAAGTACAGCAGCAACTGTAGAACGAGAAATCGTTTTGGCTGCTTTTTCATTAGGCTTAGTCAATTGAATGGAGGTGACTTCTTCATCGTTCGTCAATGTGACTGGTTGAAGAATGACAAAATCTAAGTTAGTTCGTTTCAGCCATTCATCTGCATAATGTTTAGTAATATAATAATCTGTCATGGACTCAGGCCATTTTGCTGGTTCATCTGCATAAACAGCACTGACCATCAGATAACGAGAGACATGCGCATTTTCAGCTGCGATAACTGTTTTGATTGCACCATCCAAGTCTACTTGCAGAAGATTCTTTCCTTGAGAACCGGCAGCAAAAATCAATACATCGATACCTTTGAATGCTTCAGCCATTTTTTCCACGGACCAAGTCAAATCAAAAGAGACATACGAAACATTCTCTTTTTTCACTAATGTCTGGGAAGCGACATCTCTTACCCCAGCAAAAATTTCGTGGGGACTTGAAGCTAGATCTTTTATCAGGTGTCGGCCAATCTGTCCGTTTGCACCTACAACAAAAATTTTCATTTGGATCATCCTTTCGACGTCAAATCTTACTATTTAATAGTAACACCAAAAGAGAAAAAAATCAGACATCGGCTACGATGACTATCAGTGATGAAGAGAAGGGCGCTTGAAGTATCTTAACAAGACATTGCATACTGCTGCAGTCGCAAGACCAGCGACGATTCCTTCAGGTACGCCACTTGTAAAAATAACTGCAAGAATAGCTGAATAAACAGCGTTTAAATTTGTCCCGATGACTTTGGCGTAATCTTGCTGGAATAAAAAGTAGATCATATTCATCACTAAAATCGTATTGGTCAATGAGCCGGCAAGTCCTGCTAAGAATAAAGAGACGGTATCTGCTTTTTGTTTCATCAGTTTGCGCAGACCATTATAAACGAAATAAGGAACAACACCAATCAAGATCCGAGGGATAAACGCGATCAACAAGGCTTTCCAGCTTCCGTGTTCAGTTCCGATGACTGGGATGAACGGAGAAAAGACAAAAGACAAAGGTGTTTGGATAACCGTACTTCGAATCATACTGATCAGTCCAAATGTACCGCCAAGAAAAGCACCTAGTCTTGGTCCTAAAACGATCGAAGCAATGATTACAGGTATATGCATGGTTGTTGCATTTATTGGGCCAATAGGAATAAACCCTAGAGGCGTAACAGCTAATAAAATCAAAATAGCTAAAAACATCGCAGTCAAAGTAAAATTTTTTGTATTTTTCATAAGTACTCCTTTTTCACTAAGCATTTCTTTCGTTAAGAGTCAGCATGACCTGTTCGATGATCGTCTGAATATCAGCTAAGGCACCTTTTCCAAAATCTCCGCAAGCTAAAAGAGATTCTTTTGGTTCGATTTCCTGATAGCCGACAGATCTCAATGTTTCCAGATTACGCTGAGTGATCGGGTTTTGATACATATTCGTGTTCATGGCAGGGGCAATCAGTTTTGGTGTTCCCTCCGGAAGCGCCATTGCGACTGTTGAAAGGAGATCGTCTGCAATGCCGTTTGCTAGCTTGCCGATAATGTTTGCTGTAGCAGGTGCGATGAGAAACAAGTCAGCTTGTTTGGCTAGTTCGATATGATTGATCACCTGTGGATTTGATTCTTGCATGACATCTGTATGGACTGCTCGCTTCGACAGAGATTGCAAGGTTAATGGCGTGATAAAATGTGTGCTGCTTTGAGACATAATCACATCTACTTGGACACCTGATTTGACAAATTGACTTGTAAGATCGGCGCTTTTGTAAGCAGAAATACTTCCGGTAACGCCTAATAAGATCTTTTTCATTTTGATTCCTCCAATCTAATTTTTTCAGTAATCAATGCAGCAATCTCAGATTTGCTTTGTGCTTCTTCCACTGTCCCATCTTTAGATAAGAGATATCCGTGGTGTGTCTCGCCATGGATTTCTGTCAAATCATTTGCGAAAATAAAATCAGTTTTGTTATTTATCAGACTGTTTTTGGCGACTGTAAGAAGTGATTCCTTTGGTACATCTACTAATAGTTTGAAACCAATGATTTTCGCTTTCGGCTGCCATTCACGCAGATAAGAAATGATTTTTGGCGTTTTCTTCAAAACGAGCACAAGATGCTCGGTGTCAGAAGAGATCTTTGAAGCAGAGTTCTTTGTTTGTTCATTTTCTGCAAACCAATTGGCCAGTTCTTCTTGCGTTGAAGAAGCGGGTAGTTTTTTTGCCAACTGTTCTTCTGAAAAACTAAAAGCAGGAGTAAAATCACTGACTGCCATACTGTGGATAATTGCATCATAGTGTTCTTCTCTTGTGAGTGCTTCTAATTGTAAAAACAAGTCTTGGGCAGACTCAATCGTATAGATCGTTATATTGGAACGTCTTTCCGGTTTCAGTGCTTGTCTCGTAGTCACGTAATCGACTGTGGTATCTGGGTTGGCAGCTAAGTGATCAGCTAAAGCTTGTCCTAATCGTCCTGTCGAATGATTCGTAATAGCGCGTACCTGATCGATTTTTTCAGTTGTCCCTCCAGCTGTGATCAGAACCTTCATTTTTGGTCACCTACATTTACCAGTGTTCTTCCTTGATGTGTCCCAGCAAGTAGTTTAGTTGCTGTTTCAGGCAACTGCTCCAGAGTAATTTCTTGGGCAACTAAGTCATCTGCTATCTGCAAATCTGCCATCTGTTGCCATAAAGAAGGACGTTGTTCAATAGGTACATTGACAGAATCGATCCCAATCAATTGGATGTTTCGCAGAATAAAAGGCAAAACGGTCGTGTTTAATTTGATTCCCCCTGCATTGCCGCATAAAGCTGCTACACCGTTATAAGAGATCAATGGAAGAAGACTACTTAGTTGCTCACCACCTACTGTGTCGATGACAGCATCGATTTGCTGTTTTCCTAAAGCTTTTGTTGTTTCTGGCAGAAATTCATCAGGTCGTACGACTTGAGAAGCACCTAGACTTTTTAGCCATGTGACAGACTCTTCTTTTCTGGAAAAAGCAATGATTGACTGGAATCCGAGTTTATGTAACAGGGCGACAGCTACACTGCCTACACCGCCAGAAGCACCAGTAACGACAACTTTTTTATTAGAGGTTATGCCTTGACGGATTAAAGCGTTCACACACAACATAGCAGTAAACCCTGCTGTACCAAAAATCATCGCTTGACGCAGTGTCATATTTTTCGGTAGAGGGACTAACCAGTCTCCTGGTACTTTTTGGTATTGGCTGTAACCGCCTGGATAGGTGACACCAAGCCCAAAACCAGTAGCAAGTACAAGATCTCCTTCTGAAAAACGTGAATCTTTACTTTGGACGACAGTTCCGGATAAATCAATCCCTGGAGTCATCGGATAGGTTCGTATCACCTGACCAGACTCGCTCATTGCCAATGCATCTTTATAATTGACATCAGAATAGGCAATTTTTACCAAGACTTCATTTTCAGCCAATTCAGTAAATGGCAGATCACTGACTGCTGTATGGAAAACAGGTTCATTTATTACCTGAAAAGATCGAAAAGCGTTCATTCGTGAGACACTCCTTTTAAAAATTTTCTTTTATCATACCACAAAGCCTACTTTTTTATTCTGGTTCTTCCTTAAATTTAGACAAAAATTAGGTGAAAGAGGAAGAAAAAAGAAAGAATCGAATAAGTAGAAATGATTCGAAAAGATAAAGAAATATTCAGCAAAAAAAATGTTAAAAAGGGTTGCCTTTTGCAATAAATTTCGTATACTAATACGAGTGGTAGTAAACTGGAAGTTTACTATTAGAAAACTTCATACGGAGGAAATTATGGAAATTGGTGAGAAGTTAAGAAATTTGCGCATCCAAAAGAATTTGACACAAGAAGAACTAGGCGAACGCACAGATTTGTCAAAAGGGTATATTTCCCAGTTGGAACGAGATTTAAGTTCACCATCAATGGAAACATTCTTTTCTATTCTTGAAGTCTTAGGTGTGACTCCAGAAGAATTTTTTCATCAAGAAGCAGCGAATCTGCAAGTGGTTTATTCAAAAGAAGATCATACGGTTTATTTCGATGAAGAAAACGGGTATGAATTGGAATGGCTGGTGGCTGATTCGAATGAAAAAGAAATGGAGCCTGTTTTACTAACTTTTGAAGGTGCAGGAGAATATAAGACGTTTGAACCTTCATTATCTGAAACGTTTATTTTTGTATTAGAAGGGGAATTAGAGTTAAGCTTAGGAGAGACGGTCTATGTGGCAAAAGCAGGACAGTCGATCTATTATCAAGCGACAAAACAACATCAATTAAGGAATCATCTCAAAAAACGAACAAAAGTATTGATTGTCGCGACACAATCATATTTGTAATATAGGGGGTAAAAACGTGGGAAAACCAATCATTTCATTTGATCAAGTAGTGAAACGCTATGATGATG
This sequence comes from Enterococcus sp. 2STP, assembly GCF_032465635.1. NCBI lineage: Bacteria > Bacillati > Bacillota > Bacilli > Lactobacillales > Enterococcaceae > Enterococcus > Enterococcus sp. 2STP. The sequence goes on along the minus strand of NZ_JAWDJH010000019.1, from coordinate 188,982 downwards.
AAACAGTATTAAAAAAAGTAAGTTTTGAGATTGAACAAGGAAAATTTTATACACTGCTTGGTCCTTCCGGCTGTGGTAAAACAACGATCCTACGTATTATAGCTGGATTCACTGAAGCTACAGAAGGGGACATCTATTTTGAAGGGAAACGGTTGAATGATTTGCCAGCTAATAAGCGACAAGTAAACACCGTCTTCCAAGATTATGCACTTTTTCCTCATATGAATGTTTTTGATAACGTTGCTTTTGGATTGAAGATCAAAAAAATGTCCAAATCTGATATCGAAAAGAAGGTAAAAGATGCATTGCGTATGGTCCAGCTTCCTGGATATGAGAAACGGGAGATCAGTGAAATGTCTGGTGGTCAAAGACAGCGTGTAGCGATTGCACGAGCAATCGTGAACGAACCTAAAGTATTGTTACTAGATGAACCGTTATCGGCGCTTGATTTGAAACTACGTACAGATATGCAGTATGAACTGCGGGATCTGCAACAACGATTAGGGATCACGTTTATTTTTGTGACTCATGATCAAGAAGAAGCGTTGGCGATGAGTGATGAGATTTTTGTCATGAATAAAGGGAAAATCGTCCAAAGTGGTACGCCTGTAGATATTTATGATGAGCCAATCAATCATTTCGTTGCTGATTTTGTTGGGGAAAGCAATATCGTGGACGGTGTGATGATCGAAGATAATCTAGTTGAGTTTGTTGGTAAGCAATTTGAATGTGTCGATGGCGGGATGCGCCCGAATGAGCCAGTTGAAGTTGTTTTACGCCCAGAGGATTTGACGATCACGACACCAGATAAAGGAAAGCTAGTCGTAACGGTCGATACTCAGCTGTTTCGTGGTGTCCATTATGAAATCATCTGTTATGATGAACAGCAAAATGAATGGATGGTCCATTCGACGAAAAAAGCTAAAGAAGGAAGCAAAGTAGGATTGGCCTTTGAGCCAGAAGATATCCATGTCATGCGTTTCAACGAGTCTGAAGAAGAATTCGATGCACGTCTTGACAGTTACGAAGAATAGGGGGGACAAGAATGAAAACAATGCGCAGGATCTATTCCGTCCCTTATATTTTGTGGCTCGGTTTATTCGTGATCGCGCCTGTATTAATGATCATTTATCAATCTTTTTTTGATATGAATGGGCAATTCACGCTGAATAACTATCTATCTTATTTTACGTCGGGGACATCGCTTTCTATGACGATCAATTCTGTATGGTATGCATTTTTGATCACGTTTTTTACACTGATCATTAGTTACCCGACTGCTTATTTTTTAACAAAACTGAAGCACAAGCAATTATGGCTGATGTTGATTATTTTGCCTACATGGGTGAATCTGCTGCTTAAAGCTTACGCATTTATTGGAATTTTCAGTGTTCACGGCAGCGTGAATCATTTCTTTGATTTTATCGGGATCGGACCGAAACAGATATTGTTCACAGACTTCAGTTTCTTGTTCGTCGCAACGTATATCGAGATTCCATTTATGATTATGCCGATTTTCAATGCATTGGAAGAGATGAATCCTTCTTTGATCAGTGCCAGCAGAGATTTAGGAGCGAATAGCTTTGAGACCTTCCGACGAGTGATTTTTCCATTATCATTAAATGGTGTGAAAAGCGGCGTCCAAGCAGTCTTTATTCCTTCTCTTTCTTTATTCATGCTCACTCGTCTGATTGGTGGAAACCGAGTGATCACTTTAGGAACAGCTATCGAACAGCATTTCTTGGTTACGCAAAACTGGGGGATGGGTTCTACGATCGGTGTGATTTTAATCATTGCTATGTTTATCGTGATGCTCCTGACAGGCGAGAAGAAAAAAGGAGGTCGCTCATAAATGAAAAAATTTAAATGGTCGTATCTTTATTTAGGGATCGTCTTTTTATTCTTATATGCACCGATCTTCTATCTGATTTTTTATTCCTTCAATGAAGGAGGAACGATGAACAGCTTTACAGGGTTCACTTGGGAAAATTATGAAGCTGTTTTTGAAGATACTCGTTTGATCATTATCGTATTGAATACGTTCATGCTGGCTTTTTTATCTGCATTGATCGCCACGATCATCGGGACATTTGGGGCTATGGGGATCTATTACACGAAGAAACGACGTGCACGGACAGCGTTGTTGAGCATGAATAACATCTTATTAGTCTCTCCTGATGTTATTATCGGTGCTAGTTTCTTGATTTTCTTTACACTACTAGGATTCGGATTAGGTTTTCAGAGTGTATTGCTTTCCCATATTGCTTTCAGCATTCCAATCGTCGTCTTGATGGTCTTGCCAAAATTGCAAGAAATGAACGATTCAATGGTTGATGCGGCTAGAGATCTGGGTGCGAATAATTTGCAAGTAGTCAAAAATATCATTTTGCCTTATCTTTCTCCAGGGATCATAGCTGGGTATTTTATGGCATTTACCTATTCTCTTGATGATTTTGCGGTTACGTTTTTCGTCACAGGAAATGGCTTTACGACGCTCTCAGTAGAGATTTATTCTCGTGCAAGACAAGGAATCAGTTTAGAAATCAATGCGCTAAGTGCATTAGTTTTCTTGTTCTCCATGATATTGGTCATTGGTTACTACTTCATTAGTAAAGAAAACCGTCCAAAACGGTTGAAGAAAAACAGAAGGGTACGCGAGGGGGTGGCACGGCTACGATGAAAAAATTACAATCTCTGTTTTTAGGTATTCTCATCATTATTGCGGTGCTGCTGCTTGGTGTTCGTCAACTTGAAAAAACAAGTGGCATGAGTGGAGCAAAGGTACTGACGATCTATAACTGGGGGGATTATATCGATCCTAGTTTGATCACGAAATTTGAAAAAGAATATGGATACAAAGTAAATTATGAAACATTTGATTCTAATGAAGCGATGTTCACAAAGATCCAACAAGGTGGAACAAACTACGATATCGCTATTCCAAGTGAATATATGATCCAAAAAATGATCAAAGAAAAACTAGTGCTACCCTTAGATCATTCAAAGATCAAAGGATTAAATAATATCGATCCACGATTTTTAAATTTGGATTTTGATCCAGCTAATCAGTATTCGATTCCATATTTTTGGGGAACTTTAGGGATCGTATATAATGATAAATTCTTTGATGCAGATCAAATCCAGCATTGGGATGATTTGTGGAAGCCGGAATTGAAAGACAGTTTGATGCTGATTGATGGTGCACGAGAAGTTATGGGGCTTTCTTTGAATAGTTTAGGCTATTCTTTGAATAGTAAGAATATGGCACAGCTGACAGAAGCAGCAAATAAATTGAATCATCTAACACCAAATGTCAAAGCAATCGTGGCTGATGAAATCAAAATGTATATGATCAATGAAGAAGCTTCCGTGGCAGTAACATTTTCTGGCGAAGCTGCCGATATGATGTGGGAAAATGAACATTTACATTACGTGATCCCACCAGAAGGGTCCAATCTTTGGTTTGATAATATCGTTATGCCAAAAACTGCGAAAAATAAAGAAGGTGCCTATGATTTCATCAACTTTATGCTAGAACCGGAAAACGCGGCACAAAATGCAGAGTATATTGGTTATTCTACACCAAACGAAAAAGCAAAAGCGTTATTGCCAAAAGACATTTCGTCGGACGAACAATTTTATCCATCTGATGACACGATCTCTCATCTTGAAGTCTACGAAGATCTAGGATCGAAATACCTAGGCATCTATAATGATCTATTCTTAGAATTCAAGATGTATCGGAAATGATGGCAAAACTCAGTAAAACTTGGGATTTATCAACCTTCTAAATAGAGAAAAAGCGACCTATTTCTACCTGATTTTTCCAATTTTCTACCAAAGCGGCTGAAAATTCCATAAGGTAGGGGATAATTTGATATATAGAAAGAACAATAAACAAAGTTGGTTTGATTTTTTCTGAAAATATTGTAGCAAACGTCGTCACAGTTTTTCATGTATCAGTTGGTAGGAATATGAAGACAGAAATAAAGAGAAAATAAAAAGTACTAAAGCTTCTAAATTTTTAGCTTTAGTACTTTTTAGTATCCAATTTCTCAGTTTAACTCAGAAAAAGTGAGTCCTGTAACTGATAGCTCAGTGTGATTTATTGCCTTTCAACTCCTTATTTTTGTTTATTTTGACGGAATCTATTACTACTTGGTCATTAAATATCTTCTTTTTATTCATTATTGTTGTTTCACCGTTTTTCTACATACATAATAAAGATCATAATTGTTTAAATTCACAGTGATTGTTCCCATTTTTACTACTTACCTACAATGATTAATCTACAAAAATTATTGGTGTGATATTGTAAATAAGCTCAAATTTCTTTAAGTCGTCTTTGAAACGTTTAGATAGGTTATGTGAACCAATCATTTTTAATCCTTGAAAATATTCTAATAAATCATTTGCTCGTCCAGATTCTTCTGTTAAATGATCGAAAAGTAATTTATAAAAATTACAGTAAACACCTGTATCTCCAAAAAATAACAGTCTGTGACGAACATCAGCTATCTTCTCTAAATATTTTTTAGCTAAAACGGTTTCTTTTCGTTCGAGCATTAATAAAAAAGCATTGTTATACATACCAATCAATATGGAATGAAAAATCTCAAAATCTTTATTTTTTTCTATTTTTCTTTCAATGTCTGATAATCTACCGTTTATGTAATTTGTTTCAAAAACAAATAAAAGAGTAGTAAAGGTTGCCATTTCAAATCTTCCCCAATCATCAACAGCTTCCAAATAATTTTTTAACTTGGATAGATATTCTTTATCAGAGTTGTTTAGTTTTCTTTCGCTATCTGCTAATTGATACCAACCGATCGTCTTAGCAACTAAATAATTCCTGATATCTACTATATTATTTGTATTTCTGGCTTTTTTTCGAAGTGCTTGCAACATATGTTGAGAAATTGATTTGTCTTCTCTGATTTTCTTTATTAATTTCTTTAAACTCCAATTCTTTTCTCTTAGGATATCTTTGTCTAAATAAAAAATAAATTCATCTAAACTTAAATTCATCTTCTCCAGTAATTCAATTAAAACAAAAAATGGAATATTTGTTTTGCCATTTTCGTATTTCACAAAAGTTTCTCTAGTTATTATTCCCTTTGATAACTCTTTTTGAGAAAGCCCTCTTTCTACACGGAGTTTTCTCAATAATTTATGAATTTCCATATTTCCTCCGTTATTTTAATTTTTATGATGTGAAAATTTTGACCATAATTTAAATTTCTGTTTCTTAGCTACTATAATAACACATAAATAAAACATGCAAAGAACAAAACAAAGAGGTGGTGAAAATATGTTTGCTATTTCTTTTAAATCATTCAAAGATTGGTTCATTGATGTTCGCTGATTTTTTAAGGGTAAGGAGAAAATTTTTTGATAAATGAAAAGATAAGAAATGTGATTTTTTTCAATGATAACACAATTTTTAGTTTTGATATTTTTATACATCCGGAGATTTATATAGAAAATCAAAGAATATTTGATAAAAGAATTCCCAAATTGGAAATGATAGTAGATTCAATAGGATTACTAATTTGCAATAAATTAATAGAAACCAAGAAAATCAGTTTGAAAGAACTATTTCAATGGTTTCAAGAAGAATTTCCTGATGTGCCAAAAGAAAATTTAAAAAAAGACCTAGTAGTTTTTCTACAAACCTTAAATAATAGGGGGATTATCAATTATACACTTCCTAAAAGAACCTCTATTAAAGAAAAAATCTCTTGTAGTATTAAAAAAATTCAAAAAAATTTGCGAAGCAGTCATAGTATTCATAACGAAAAAACGTTAAAAATTTTCTTGGAAGTGTGCTTTCATGTTTTAAAAGAGAATTTCCCAATAATTACTTTCATATGTGGAGTAAATTTATTATGTTTACTTTTTCTGTTCTTATCTTTTCAAGAAATTCGTTTAGAGTTTTTATGGATTCTATTCCCAGCTTTTTCCTATCTCGTTTTGCTAATGAGCATCATACTTCATGAAACCACTCATTTGATTTTATATAGGAAGATCACTCATCATAATCACGGGTATTTATCAATAAAAACTTTATCTATGTCAATTGTTAGAGAAAAAGTATTAGATAGAAAATCAAATATCCTCATTACGTTTTCAGGAGCGTTTTTTGTTTTCTTTTTAGGTGTTCTACTCTATTTCTTATCAGATAATTTGTGGATAAGAATACCTGCTTTTATTTTTATGTTTCACATTATCAATTTATTGCCCTTTTTTGGTGACGGACATACGATTATTACAGAACTACTAAATTCTAATGATTAGTAGTTTTGAAATGATAAAAAAATTAAAGGAGATTCTATTATGGATTATTCAGCACCAACTATTACAAGTCAAAATATTTATTTGGCAGAAGATCAAGTTGTTTGGTATACCGTTGCAATTGCTATTCTTCTATTACTTGCTGTTACAATTGTTGCGGCTTGTGTTTTGTATTGCTTGACTAAAGGGAAGAGTTTCACTGGTTCTTGGAGTTATGTAAACGGAAGTGGGTCTGTAAGACTGGGCTGTAAGTAGCAATTACTGTCTACGATCATTTATTTAGCCCATGTGAAAGTATGCAATTTGTTAGAAGCTATCCATATCTTTATTTAATCGGATAGCTTTTCTTTTGTTTAATCAATTCTATTGGATGTAGAGGATAAAATATGTTAGCTATTAATGATTTAAATAAAATATACAAAAACTCTGAAAACGGAGTAAAAGAAATTTCTTTTCAAATTTCAAAAGGAGAAATTCTTTGTTTGGCAGGACCGAATGGTTCAGGAAAAACAACTTTACTAAATTCTATTCTCGGAATAATAAAGAAAGACAAAGGAAGTATTTCTTTATTTGGACAAAATGTTGATAATGATGCTATAAAAAATAGATTTGCCTATATTTCTGATGAAATTATCTTAATCGAGGAATTGACAGGTTTTGAATACCTTGCATTTATAAAAAGTATGTATAAGGGAATCAATAAGAACCAGATTATTACATTATTAAAAATATTTGATTTGGAAAAAGATATAGACAAGCTAATCAGTTCTTATTCTCACGGTATGAAGAAAAAGTTGCAGATTATTTCAATGATTATGAAACCATTTGATGTCTTAGTTTTAGACGAACCCTGTAGAGGATTAGATGTCGAAGCTGTTTATGTTCTGAAAAAAATAGTGGATTCGTTTAAACGCAAGGGGAAAATGATACTTATTACTAGTCATGATTTACTCTTTATTGAAGAAATATGTGACAAAATTTTAATTTTAACTCGTGGAATAGTAGTAGGAGGTGGTACTCCTGAAGAAATCAAATCCCAATATAAAAAAAATAAAATAGAAGAGGCATTTCTTGAGGCGGCATTTTTGAAAGAAAGGGAGAATGAAATTGATTGTTATCTTGAAGATTATTTCGATGTTATCGAAAGTATATAGAAATAAAATCAATCAAGTTCTAAATTCAAAAGAAAAGAGAATTGGAATGTTTCTTTCTGTTTTTATCATAATCGGAATTTCTGCTTTACTAGCAAATATTCTAACACATGATGTTGTATCTATTTTTTTAAATGGGAATTTAGAGATACTTTATTCTGCAAATTTAACCTATTTAATATCGCTATCAATCTTTACTTTTTCTCTTTTTATTGTTTTAAAATTTCTTGATCCAGATGAATCTAAAATTTAAAAAAACTTGGATAGGTTGCCTATATCTAAATTAGCTATGTATATTGGATATTATTCTTTTCCGTTAAGCATACAGGTAGCAATACCTTCTATCTTATTTTCTATAATTATCATTCCACAACTTGTAACAAATGGAATATCAGTTTCTCTGTCATTAAGAATAGCAGGAATTTTCTTATTACAATCAATATTTATCACTTTATTAATGAATTTGTCTTATAATATTTTATTTTTTTTAGGAATACGCATGAAAATTCCCTTTGCTAAAAGTGTTTCTTTATTGGTGCAAACGATTATTATATTGAGAATTGTTGTTACTTTGCTTGAAAATATTCAAAATATCTTACTAAATTACGAAACATTTTCTTATAATATCTTATTCTGGAACTTGGGATTTTTAGGCCATATTATTTTAGAGAATACCTTTTCTGTTAATCTTTTACTTCTTGTTTTAGTACAATTAGTAATATTTATTGCTTGTATCCATAGTTTTGCTTTGCTTTCTTCCATTCAAGATAAAAATGAATATCAATCAAAAGTATTTGCTAAAATCAATAATACCAAAAGCTTAAATATTAGTCTTATTCTTAAAGATATGAAATTATTGTTACGCTCTGAAAATACAATTCTTTTAATTCTTCTACTATTAGGATTAAATATCTTTACACTACTGAGTCATCTTCCAATATTAGATATTCTTATTAAGATAGATGCTGGCTTGTTAGGTACACTTGGCTTTCTAAGTTATGGCGTAGATGAAAAGATGTTAAGTTTTTATAGAATTTTAGGAGTTAAGAGAAGTCAATATTTTTTAGGGAAGTTCATCAGCACATTTGTTGTTACCTCTTTCTTCTTTTTATTAATGCTTCTTTTTAAAGTTCCAAGTTTAAGAGAATGCCTTTTTGGTTTAGGAATTTTAGCAACTTCTACTCTTAGTTCTATTATTTTGGGTGTTTTCTTTCCATACAGTAAAGAAAATCCATTATCGCAAACTAGCCTTATATTGGTTTGTGTACTAGGCTTATTTCCGATTACTTATTTAATTAACCTTTTTAATAGTTATTCTAGTATTATCCAAATCACATTAGTAACAATTTTTATTGTTACTGGTTTTATCATAACAAATCACGTATTTAATACTAAATGGGAGAAAGAACGACTATGAAAAAAATAATTCTTGACATCTTTAAATATAGCGGCGTTTCATTTTTTGCAACATTTTCAATTCTAGTTGCGTTGATAATTCCTAATGGAGTAAATAGTTTTTTAAACGGAACAACTTTTCAGGCACCATTGAACCTGTTAACTATATCAGGAATTGCAAATGGTTCTGAAAATTCATTAGAAATACATTTTACACGAATCTTTTTTTGGCAAATATTACTTTTATATACTTGTTTGACATTTATGATTTTTGGAATAGTGTATGCTAAAAAAAATAAAAAAGCTGTTTATTTGGTAATATCATTAGCAGCAATGGTTACACTTGTATTAGGTTCTACTCAATTATCAAGAATTCAACAGGAGCCTTTAAAAACAACTACAATTCAAGGTATAGACTCTATCATGGATAGTAAGGGGAATAGTATTGTTTACATTGGTAGAGAAAATTGTCCAGACTGTATATTATATAAACCAAAATTAATTTCTTATTTGGAAAAGGAAAAACTAGAAATTAATTACCTAGATACTACTGGAAATAAAACCGATGTTGATAATTTCAGAAAATATTATAATAAATTAGGTGTCGAAAGTATTCCTGCTGTAATTTTTATAAAAAATGGTAAAGTAGAACGCATCTTATATGGGGATAAGGAAGCTGAAAATATAGAACGTACCATAAAACTTTTTAAAACCTCATAAGACGGAAATAATGAAGAAATCAGCAAATTTGCATAACTATAATAAAAAGGACTTAGTTTTGATGGGAAATTTTTCAAAATTAAGTCCTTTTTATGTAGTTGAAACGGGTATGATTATTTTAAGGAAGTGATCTAAGGATACCAAATTAGTATTTATTTGTTCTTATCCCCTATTGACTTTTCTTTCAAACATGCTATTCTAATTTTATTCTAATAGTATCCGATGAGAAGGAAAGTAGACAGGAAATGGTTCAAGAGAGGCTTTGGTTGGTGTAAAAAGCTAGAAGTTGACTGTCGAAAATGGCCTTAGAGGATTTTTTGTCGAAAGGTAGGCAAAAACGAACAGTCTTTCGTTACCAAGACCACTGATTTTATTGTCAGGCTGAGAGAAAGAATGTTTTTTCTGAAAAAAGGTGGTACCACGAGTATAATCGTCCTTTTACTAGTATTTGCTAGTAAAAGGATTTTTTTTTACAACAAACAAAGAAAAGAGTGAGTGAAATGAGCAAAAACAAACCATTTACAGTAGATCATGTCGGAAGTTTCTTACGTCCACAATCGATCAAAGAAGCAAGAAAAAAAGTTCAAGAAGGCTTACTTTCAAAAGAAGAACTTCGTACAATCGAAGATCAGGAGATAAAGAGATTAGTAGAAGATCAAAAAGCAGTGGGCATCAAAGGAATTACGGATGGCGAATTTCGGCGCGGATTTTGGCATCTTGATTTTTTAGAAGAACTAAATGGTATCGAAGGCTATGTTCCAGAAACTGGATATAATCAAACATTCCACGGGAAAGCAGCTCCAGCTTATAATATTCGGGTAGTAGATAAATTATCTTTCAATCCAAACCACCCATTTTTAAAAGATTTTGCTTTTCTGAAAGAAGTAGTGGAAACAGATGATACTTTTGTTGCAAAAGCAACGATCCCTAGTCCCACGATGATTTTACGACAAGAGATTCTATCTAACGATGGTTCTTCAAAAATCAATGAGATCTATCCTGATCTATCTGATTTTTATGAGGACTTGTCATCTACTTACAAAGCAGCCATCCATGCTTTTTATGAAAAAGGTTGTCGCTACTTGCAATTCGATGATACAAATTGGGCGTTTCTAGCTGATCAAACTAAAAGAGAAGCACTTCTTCAAAAAGGAATTGATCCGAAAGAAATGGCCCATATTTGTACAGAGATTATCAATAACGCACTGGAAGACAAACCAGAAGATTTGACGATCACGACACATATCTGCCGCGGGAATCACGCTTCTTCTTGGCTGTTCTCCGGTGGATATGAACCCATTGCAGAAGAGTTGTTTTCAACGAATTATGATGGTTTCTTTTTGGAATACGATTCTGACCGAGCAGGTGATTTTACCCCTTTAAGACATTGGAATAACAAAGAAAGTAAAGTTGTTTTAGGATTAGTTACTTCTAAGTTTCCAGATTTGGAAGATACGGAGAAAATAAAAGAACGAATAAAAGAAGCACAACAATTTGTACCATTGGAAAATCTAAGTATCAGTCCTCAATGTGGGTTTGCTTCAACAGAAGAAGGAAACCATTTAACAGAAGAAGAACAATGGAAGAAAATCCAATTATTGCAACAAGTCGCAAAAGAAGTTTGGCTATAAAAAATGTAGTATTCCAAAAAGCTAGATTTTTATGAAGTGGAGAAATCCACTTTTTTTATTTTCTGATGACTAGCCGTATCCCATAAATCCTTCACTATATTTTTCATTTTCTATAAACCAAAAGGAAAAAAATGACCTTTCCCTCTTTTCGATAAAATGATACGGTAATCGACAAAAGAAAGGGAGGAGACTATATGAATAGATATGAAATATTATCGAGATTTTTCAAAAAAAATAAGCGATATGATTTTGTGACTAAACGTAACGAAAACCAGCAGCAATCCAATGCTCAATTTCAAGCTGTGGGATTTGATGTAGATATGGATGTGTTAAAATATTTGCGCATTTACGAGAAGAAATACTATGCGGAAGAAACCAGTCAGTCTAATTCTTTGGAAGCATATTATCGGCTGAACTATGTTGCAAATTTAGCACAAATGACCTGGGGACCACCTTTTACTGGGGATACATCATCAAGTGAATTTATAAAATATTTTAAAAAAGACATGGTTGGTCAACTACAAGATAAAATTTATTTATCTGATTATCTTCATTATTGGTTGAATATAAAAAAAGAAAAATTGAACTATATAAAATCTACATGGCGATACGATGAAGAATTAAAAAAACCTTTCGAAGAAGAAAATAAAAAAACTTTCCAAATACACTATACTCTTTTGTTTTGGTGTCTTGATGGAAAAATTCCAAACAGAAAATTGAATAACCAAGCTGTAAATGATATAGTCAACCGAATGTCCGTTCATCATTATGCGATTCATGAGGAAGTCAAAAAATATTATAACAATAGAAGAGACATTTTTGGAGAACTAGTTCCTAGCGTCTCACAACGTAAGCCAATCGACCCGGCTCAATTAAAGAAGTTACAGCAAATTTTGTTAGAAAAAAGAATAGAAAACAAAAAAGAAAACAAAAAAACATCTAATAGAAATATCATATTAGGCCCTGGTGCTGAGAAATTAATATGAAGCCTTATAACATTAGGCGCCGTTATTCTAGAGACGACTATGCGTTAAGATTTATCTCAGAACCAAAAGACGGTTTTTCTAATGAAAAGAAACGCCTAAAATAACCAAACTGCGGGATGTTTAAACTTTCTTAAACTATAACCTAATAAATGTGAAGAAATAATGCACAATTTCTTCACATTTATCTTCTATTCTATATACATACCAACCAACAACCCTATATACTTTTTCATTTTTACTCCTCAAGTAAAAATAACTCCTAGACCGCGGCTACCCACCGCGGTCGTTTTTTTATTCTTCGATCAAAATCGCTTTGATACCCAAACCTGACAAGATTCGTGCAGAAGTATAAGTATTCAATCCTCTTCTAAAAGTAATGTAAACTTTTTTATCTTTTGGGATTTCATTGATTCGATCTCGTAACTCATTCATTGGAATATTTTTTGTTGCCGAGATACTGCCAGAAGGTGCTTTATTAGGTTCACGTATATCTAAAAAGAATGCTTCTTTCAAATCGTTTTCGGGTATATCGCCTGCTTTGATCGTTTCTACGATATTTGTCATTTGATTGATTGCGACATAACCAGCTATATTCAGCGGGTCACGGGTAGTAGAATATGGGGGAGAGTAAGGCAACTCAAGATCGGGTAAATCAAAGACTGTCAAGTTTCCGGTGATCGCTACAGAAAGTTCTCCCATCCGTTTGTCGACTCCCTTTTCTCCAAATGCTTGTCCACCTAAAATCCGACCGCTATCTGCATCAAAAATTAGCTTTAGATTTAATCTTGTAGCTCCTGGATAGAAATAGGCATGGTCAAAAGGAGTGATAAAAACAGTTTTGTAATTCGTTATGCCTGATGCTCTTAGTGCATGTTCTGTCATTCCAGCATAACTTGCTGTATGATCAAAGATTTTTGCGACACCCGCACCAATATATCCGCGATAGCGCATAGGCGTACCATTTAAAATATCTGCCAGCATGTGTCCTTGACGATTGGCCGCACTGGAAAGCATACTTTGAATCGGCTGCCCAGTCACTACACTAGTCGTTTCGATAATATCGCCAATCGCATAGATGTCCGGAAGATTGGTTTGTAACTGGTCATCGACAATGATCTGTCCTGTATCAGTTAATTGTATGCCGGCTGCTTTCACCACTTCATTATTCGGAGAAACGCCAACAGCAAAGACAAGCATATCAGTGGAAAGGACGGAGCCATCTGATAATACTAATTCTCGACCTTTTTCACGGATCTCAGTAACTGTTGTTTCTAAATGAACGGTTAGTCCTTCTTTTAGCAATTTGTCATAAACTAGATCAGCGATTTCTGGATCATAAGGGAAAGCGACTTGCGGCAATTGATCGATTAAAGTCACGTCTAAGCCGCGATGTTTGAAATTCTCAGCTAATTCCAGACCCATGACACCTGCGCCAAGAATGACGACATGTTGTGGATCTTTTTCTTCCAAGAACGATTTGATTCGATCCGCATCCGTCACACTGCGAAGGACAAAGCCGTTTTCTGCTTCAAAAGCTCCGGGAATATCCGGGTAAGCTGGTCTAGCACCAGAAGAGATGATCAACTTATCGTAATCCGTTTCTGTCTCTTTATTTGTAGATAGGTCTTTAACTATTAATCGCTTAGCAGATGGATCGATTGCTGTTACTTCGTGTTTAGTAAATACGTCGATGTTGTTTTTTGTTTTCAATATTTCTGGTGTACGTTCGATCAGCGAGTCACGGTCCGTGATCACACCACCTAAATAATAAGGCAAAGCACAACTTGCGTAAGAAATATTCTCTCCGCGTTCATAGATAATGATTTCGTGTGCTTCATTCAATCGACGGAAACGAGTGGCAAATGAAGGACCGCCAGCTACACCGCCAATGACAACAACTTTCATAAAAACATCTCCTTTTCTATGTTGATCGTACTATGTTATGGCAAAAAACAGCAAATAATTGTGCCGGAAAATTATTGTTTATTTTGTCAGTAGAGAAAAATAGTAAGAAAAAAGAGAACGGTTTCGCTATGTTTCTGCATAAAAAAGAAAGAGGCTACGACAACAGGGCTGTCACAACCTCTTTCCATTGGCTTTTAATTCTCGTATTCTTCTAATTCCAAGCTTAGTTCTTCCCATTCCGACAATTTTGTTTCTTGATCTTGTCTAGCTGATTCTAAAGCTTGGTTCAGCTCATTGAGTTTTACGTGATCTTCCAGATTTTCTGGTGCGACCATTTCTTGTTCCAACCGATCGATCCATTCATCGATCCGCGTCATTTCTTCTTCAATCTGAGTGATTTTTCGTTGAAGGCTACGGATAAGCTTTTGCTGTTCTTTGCTCTGGTAATAATCGGATTTATTCGTAGGAGCAGGAGCGGATTCTGGCTCATCTTGTGCCAATAATTCGGCGATTTCTTCTTCTTCCTGTTTCTTCTCTAAATAATAATCATAGTCTCCAAGATAGACTTTACTGCCATTTTCAGAGAGTTCGACGACTTTTGTCGCGATCCGATTGATGAAATATCGGTCATGGGAAACAAAAAGCAGTGTGCCATCGTAATCGATCAATGCATTTTCTAATACTTCTTTGTTGTCAATATCTAAATGGTTTGTTGGTTCATCCAAAATCAAAAAATTTTCTTTGTTCATCGCTAGCTTGGCTAAAGCAACCCGTGCTTTTTCACCGCCGCTTAGCAGAGGGATTGGTTTTTCTACATCTTCGCCAGAAAATAAGAAAGCACCTAAAGCACTTCGAATGTCTTTTTCTGGAGTGGTAGGATGCTCATCCCACAATTCTGCTAGAATCGTCTTGTTTGTATGCAGATCAGCTTGCCCTTGATCATAATAGCCGATGGTGACATTTGTACCTAGCGTTTCTTTGCCACGGATAAAAGGGATCTGGTGGATGATCGATTTCAGCAACGTCGATTTTCCGATACCATTCGGACCTACTAGAGCAATCGCTTCTTGTCGGCGGATATCCAAATTGATTGGTTCAGATAAGGTGACATCATCATATCCGATAGCGGCATCTTCGATTTGCAAGACAACATTTCCAGAAGGTTTTTCTATACTGAAAAGAAAGTTTGCTTGTTTCTCATCCCCTTGAGGACGATCCAGACGTTCCATTTTTTCTAATGTCTTTCTGCGACTTTGCGCCCGTTTAGTGGTAGAGGCACGAACAAGATTCCGAGCAACGAAGTCTTCTAATTTGTGGATCTCTGTCTGCTGCTTTTCATAAGCCTTCCATTCACTTGTCAGCTGTTCTGCTTTCAAGTCTAGATACTTCGAGTAGTTGCCTTTGTAATGGCGCATTTTTCTTCTGCTTAGTTCATAAACTTCATTGACTACTTTGTCTAAGAAATAACGGTCATGTGAAACAATCAGTAATGCACCCGTATAGCTTTGCAGATAATTTTCAAGCCAGGAAAGTGTCTCGATATCCAAGTGGTTCGTGGGTTCGTCTAGAATCAAAATGTCAGGGTGTTGCAAAAGCATGCGAGCTAAAGCTAAACGTGTACGCTGTCCACCTGATAAAGTATCGATTTTCTGGTCATAAAAGGAAGAATCGAATTTAAAACCATGCAATACGGAACGAATTTCATTTTCATAACCATAGCCGTTTCGATCCGAAAAATCGTGTTGCAGCCGATCATATTCTTTTAAATAAGAAGTATAAGCGGGTGTATCTGGCGTACCTTCGCTAATGAAAATCTCTAGTTCACGCATCCGCTGTTCCATTTGTCTAACTTGTTCAAAAGCTTTCAGCATCTCGTTCCACACTGTTTCATTGGAATCAAGTCCTGTGTCCTGAGCGAGGTATCCGAGAGTCGCTGTTTTATTTTTAGCAATCTTTCCATCATCTGGTGCTTCAATTCCAGCAATGATCTTCAATAAAGTCGATTTTCCAGCGCCATTTCTGCCAACTAAAGCGACACGAGCGCCTGTACTGATTTCTAAATGTATATTTTCAAATAAGACTTCTGCACCAAAATGGCGAGCAATCTGATTGGCTTGTAATAATATCATGGAATCCTCTTTTCTACTTTGTGAATTCTCCTCAAATAAAAAACTATTTTTCAATTAGTAGTCTACCATAAATTCCATCATACTGCGAGATTTGCAGAAATGATAAATAAATGAATAAAGAATAAAATTTCACAATATCTGAGCAATGGAATTGATTTTTTCCTATAAATACTGCTATGATGGAGAAATCAAAGATGTAATTAGACAATACGTGGAGGTCATTTCGTGAAAGATCATATTATTCCAAAGGCGACAGCTAAAAGACTGCCTTTGTATTATCGTTATTTAAGGATTTTAAATAATGCTGGAAAGAAAAAAGTGTCTTCAACTGAATTAAGTGAAGCCGTTCAAGTAGATAGCGCAACGATCCGTCGAGATTTTTCTTATTTTGGCGAATTAGGAAAACGTGGGTATGGGTATGATGTAGAAGATCTTATGCACTTTTTTGCGAAGACATTAAATGATGATCAATTGACAAATGTTGCGCTGATTGGTGTAGGGAACTTGGGAAGTGCTTTACTAAAATATAAATTCCATCAAAGTAATAGCATACGTATCAGTTGTGCTTTTGATGTGAATGAAGAAATTGTTGGACGCATCGTAGACGGTATCCCCGTTTATCCAATGGAAGATATGTCGGAACAAATCAAGATCCAGCAGATCGAAGTAGCGATTTTAACGATTCCCGCTGAAAGAGCGCAAGAAGTAGTCAATCAGTTAACGGAAGCAGGAATCAAAGGAATCTTGAACTTTACCGCTGCTCGATTGAATGCTCCGTCAGATGTATTGATCCAAAATGTTGATTTGACGAATGAATTGCAAACCTTGATCTATTTCTTGCATTCTGACGCAAATGCGCATTCCGAAAATACAGCAGAATAAAAATAAAAAGCGATTGAACAAATGAAGGCAAAACTTTCACTTGTTCAATCGCTTTTTTCTGTTTGGATAATGTTTATTCTGTTCGAAAGATTTCTTCATAAGAAAGAGAGTCATCTTCTGCTGTCAGTTCGTCTAGTAAATGCCGGATTTTTTTAAAGTCGATGAACCGCGCTTGTCGAAAGACCTCTTTTCCTTGATGAAAAATCAGAACAACTGGCGCAGTCAATACTTCAAATCTGCTAGCTACTTCTGGCGTTTCGAATGCATCCAAATGAAGTGCCGGAATATCATAATGGGTGAGCAGCTCCTCCAATCGTGGACGAACAGCGTGACAAACACTGCAATTAGGCATCGAAAGATAAACGATGGCAACGGATGATTGTTGCAGTATGTCTTGAACTTCAGACAAGTTAGTGGTTTGTTTCATTTTCATTCTCCCTTTTGTGATAGAAGTGATATGTACGAGACCTTAATTTAATGGGAATAATAGAAAAAGTCAATTGAAGTGCTTCGATAAAAAATAAGAGTTGTGTAAAAATTGACAGAGCAACTTGTTTTTTTTTGAATAAAAGCGTATATTTGCAAAGCGAATGAACTAGAAATGAAAAGGAGGAAACTCATGTTTTCTTTTATTCCCAATTCGGTTTTGCAGATGAGTACGATTTTCTTATCGATCGTTATCGAAGCATTACCCTTTGTACTATTAGGTTGTCTTATCTCAGGCGCCTTACAAGTATTTTTGACCCCAGAACGTGTGAAGCGATGGCTTCCTGAAAATCGTCTATTCTCTATTTTTACTGGTTCGATCTTAGGATTTTTCTTTCCATCATGTGAATGCGGCATCGTACCAATCGTTCATCAGTTTGTTAAAAAAGGCGTACCAGTCCACACAGCGTTTGCTTTTATGCTGACTGCTCCGATCATCAATCCAATCGTGATTTTTTCTACTTTTATCGCATTTGGCAATTCTTGGCAGATGGCAAGCTGGCGGGTGATAGGCAGCTTTTTTGTTGCCCTTGTGATTGGTGTCTGGCTTGCCTATTTTCAAAAAGACGCTGTATTGAAAGAAAAAATCTCCTCTAAAGTAGTAGAAGAACACCATCATCATGTCCATGAAGAAGAACACGGCGATAAGAATGAACCAAAAAATCGGCTGATCCATCAAACGGGGCATGTGCTGACACATTCAATCGATGAATTTTTTGATACAGGTCGTTATTTGATCATTGGTGGGTTAATCGCAGCTGCGATGCAGACTTATTTACCAACTAGAATGATGCTAACGCTCGGATCAACAAAGATTTTAGCCATCATTATCATGCTGTTATTAGCTTTTACGATGTCTCTTTGTTCAGAAGCAGATGCGTTTATCGGGTCTTCATTGTTAAGTCTGTTCGGCACAGCACCTGTAGCTGCCTTTTTGGTCTTTGGTCCAATGGTCGATATCAAAAATCTATTGATGATGAAACGATATTTTACAGGACGTTTTATTCTATCGCTGATCGGACTGATTGCCCTTAGCGTTGTTGGATTCACATTATTTATTTAGGAGGAAAAATATGCTGCGGTTTTTGATTTTATCTGGCTATTTCGAATTGATGATGTATTTGCAAGTCTCTGGCAAACTTGATCAATATATCAATGTCCACTATCGTTATTTAGCTATTCTTTCGATGATTTTATCCGCTCTTTTGGCTTTAGTTCAGCTGTATTTGTGGGTCAAAAACGGAAAAGCAGAGGAAGAGACGTACGAGCATGATCATGATCACGAGCATGGGTTATCGAAACCTTATCAACGTGGGATCGCTTATGTACTGCTAGCTTTGCCAGTGATCGTTGGTACGTTGTTTCCAACAGTTAGTCTGGATACTACGATCGTAGAAGCCAAAGGCTTTAATTTTCCGGTAAGCAAAGAATCAGTAGGGGACCCGGAGATGCAGACGCAATACCTAAAGCCAGATACAAGTATTTATTTCAACAAGTCAGACTACTTAGACCAAATGAATGAACTGAAAGAGAAGTATGGGGATAAGCAGACTATCGAGATCACAGATGAAAATTATTTAGAAGTCATGGAGCTGATCTATAATTACCCTAGCGAATTCATTGGCAAAAAAATCAGCTATGAAGGATTTGTTTACCAAACACCGAACGATAGCAATGCAGATGTCTTCTTGTTCCGATTCGGTATTATCCATTGTGTGGCAGATTCAGGAGTCTTTGGCTTGTTAACACATATGCCTGAAGGAGTAACGGTTAAAAATGATGAGTGGTATAAAATAGAAGGAACCATCCAATCGGACTATTATCAACCATTCAAGCGTGAAATTCCATCTGTAGTTGTGACAAACGCTGAGAAAGTCTCTGCTCCGAAAAATCAGTATGTGTATCGTTCTTTTTAAAAGAAAAAATAAATGAACATAGCTCAGACAGTTGACGTGTAAGGACGTCGGTTGTCTGGCTTTTTTTGTATGAGATATTTGGCTATTTGATATGTTTTGTAAAATGATATTTATTTTAGAAGTTGCATACTGAATGTAGTTAATAGCGGTTTCAAAGGTGTTGGAAAAGATTGTGAAGAGAATTACAATTTATTCCTAACATGTATGTTGAAAAGTTGTATGAAATGATTTTGATAGTAAAATATCGAGTGGAGGTACTTTGTATGATAACACGTATATTTATTTTGGATGACAGTTTGGTTTTTGAAAAAATGATAGAAGATATTTTGGAAGAATCCAGAAATTTACTGATTCCTTGGAATTTCGAGATAATCAAGGGATTGAACGTCATGCAGTTTGTTGAATTTGTCAAAAACAATGATATTCGTTCATCGGATATTTTTTTTCTTGATATCGATTTAAACGCTTATCACAGCGGGATTGAACTAGGAGAAATGCTTAGAGAAAAGAACGCGAAGTGTAAAATTGTTTATTTGACCTCTCATCCGAATAAAGCAATAGCTGTTATTAACCGAAATATTACGCCTAGCGGGTATTTGATAAAAGAATTCACTTATGAAAAAAATAAAAAAAACATCCAAAGTTACTTATTGAAAGAAAAAGAGAACGAGCCTGTTCAACAAGCGAACAAAAAAAAGTGGACGTCTGTTCGTTATGGCAATAGCGATCATTATATCCATTACGATGAGATTCTTTATCTAATGAGCATGCCAGGTTATAAAAATAAGATAGGCTTGGTATTGAAAGACGAAGAGACACTCATAAACGGTACAATAAAAAAATATAAAAAAACACTGGAATATGAGTATTTATGTAAAGATTTAAAAGCCTACATCATTAATACTGAAAACATTGCATCTATTAGCCGAGTAAATGAAGTAGTAACGTTTACGAATGGAGAACAACTAGAGATGGGTAAGAGAAGTATTGATAAACTAAAGAAATTTATTCAAGAAAAGATAAGGAATGAATCATTTTAAAAAATTAAAAATAAAGGATCATATCTCACTTTTTAGTAAACAGACTTAAGTTAATCATGCAAGTTTCTTTTTCCATTTTGTTTGCTAATACTCAGACCAAGACGCTGATCTCACCAATTCTACTAAACAGTGTTCCAGAAGTAGCTTCTTCGAAAAATAAGATAGGATTCACAAAAATTTAAGAAACCATTTTCGTGAATCCTGTCTTATTTCGTGAAGCTAATCACTTCTGTCATAACCTTTTCTTTGTTACACTTCGTTTATTTAAAAAGCCGTTTTTTTCGTTTCAACATGATGGCATCACGCTTTACTTTGAAGTTGCGGATGTTATGGTTAAAGACTTCCGATAATACGAGACCTAAAGCAATTGCTCCAGCTATCATGATTGCTTGGACCGCATAATGAGCTGCTTCTTGATAGGATTCAGTAACGAGATTCCGAACCGCTTGATAAGCCAAACCACCCGGAACTAAAGGAACCATCCCAGGAATATTGAAAATCGTTACAGGCATTCTCAAACGCTTAGAGAAAAGATCACTGATGAATGCGACTCCTAAAGAGCCAAGCAATGACCCGAAAGCAGCAGATCCGCCCATTTGAACACAGATCCAGTAGATCATCCAGCCGAAAGCACCAGAAAGACCACAACAAATCAATGAACGCCTAGGGACATTTGTAACAATGGCAAATGCCGCAGTCGCTAAAAAACTAAAAGAAAATTGAATAAATATCGTGCCCATACTCGTGCTCCTTTCTTAATAAAAAAGCTGGAAAATAAAAGCAATCGCAAAACCAATCATCGTAGCAGTCATCATCGCTTCTGTTCCGCGAGAAACCCCTGACACATAATGACCAGCTAGCAAATCACGGATAGCATTCGTAATTTGAACCCCAGGAACCAAAGGCATCACACATCCGATAATAATTAAATCCTGATTGCTTCCTAAGCCAAAACGAACACTGTAGATAGCAGCTATGCCAATCAATAAAGAAGATAAAAATTCCGATAAAAATTTGATTCTAAAAAATTTCAAACTATACAGATAAACTGCGTATCCCCATCCACCAATAATTAAAGTCACAGGCAAATCGGTCATCTTTCCGCCGAATAACACCATGATCGTTCCGCTGATAACTGCCGCACTAACGATCTGCAACCAGACAGGAAAGAACGAACGGTCTCGGTCGATTGCCTGCAATTCACTGTATAGTTCTTCTAACGTTAGTTCTGAAGCAACAAACTTACGTGAAAGATCATTCACTTTTACTACTTTTTCTAAATTGATCGAACGGTTGGTAATTTGTTCCATTCGAATGGTCGAGGTACGATCAAGACCAATAAAGAGACCAGTCTGCGTGACATAGCTGACCAAACGGAAATTTCCAGAAGCTAAAGCAATTCGACTCATCGTATCTTCTACCCGATACATCTCTGCATTGCTTTCCATCATGATTTTCCCAGCGAGTAGACAAGTGTCTAGCAGCAGATCTAATTCTTTTCCCGTCATAGCATCTTCTCCAATAATTGATTGATTAGTTTTATTTTACTACAAAACATATCGGAAGCGTAAAGAATAAAAAAACTTGAGGAAGGAGTGAAAGAGGCGTATACTGTTTTTGTATCGCGGGTGTAGTTTAGTGGTAAAATCCCAGCTTCCCAAGCTGATGTCGCGGGTTCGATTCCCGTCACCCGCTTAAAAGAGGCTGTGAAAAAGCTGCCCTGCATCAAGTAATAAGAATAGTCAAGCAAAAAAGCTTCTTATGTTTTTGACTTGGTTGGACTTATTACCGCAGATGCAAGCTTTTGAACACTGTTTACCAAGAGGTCGTACAGAAGCCGTTTAGTTTTGAGTATTAAGAAAAATTTTTTGAATGATAATAAATACCTTGTAAATAGTGTTTTGTGATTGAGTAGAGACGATGAATCCGTCTCTTTTTTGTATTCTTAAGCCGTCTAAAAACTGGTTTTATTTTTTTACTGTTTCTATTTCTTTCCAGTATTTATTTATAGGGGAACATATGTTAAGATTTAGGGAGCTGTTAGTAAAGGAGTAAAGAAATGAGCAAAAAAACAACCAAGGCGATCGTGGGGATCGTCGCTGCTGTGATTGCAGGGGCACTCGGTATTTCCACCACACAAAAAGATTCAGATATCTTCCAACAAATTACAACCATTTTTGATTCCACACCGCAAGCTTCTCAAGTAGCGGATGTGCCAGAATATGATGGAAAACATCAAGAAATAGAAATCAATGGGAATCAGCCGGAGTTTACAAAAGAGGATCTTAGTCTTTCCAAAGGGACATGGGAAAGCTATTCAAATATAGACAAATTGAACAGAGTAGGACAAGCCAATGCGATGTTGGGAAAAGACTTGTTTCCTACTGAAAAGAGAGAACCTTTGTATATTGATCCGACAGGTTGGAAACAAAAGAAATTAAGTGACGGACAATGGTTATACAACCGCAGCCATTTGATTGGTTTCCAGTTGACTGGTCAAAATAATAACATTAAAAACTTAATGACAGGGACACGTTCGTTGAATGCTCCGTACATGCTTGCCCACGAAAATGATATTGCGGCATATATCAAGGAAACAAATCATCATGTACGCTATCGTGTCACTCCTCATTTCGAGGGAAATGAACTGGTAGCAAGAGGTGTGCAGTTGGAAGCAGAAAGCATTGAAGACAAAAAAATTGAATTCAATGTCTTTATCTACAATGTCCAAGATGGCTACACCATCAATTATGAGACAGGGCAAGCAACGAAAACGAAAAATTAGTAGCAGCAATTCGAATTTTTTATGAACTTTATGAAAAAATTGTGTAAAAACATACTTTCAAAGAAATATAGCGTATACTTTATGGAAAGAGGGCTTTTGAAAAAGCCACAGAAAAAAGGAAAAATCAGACAAATCGTGTTTCTTAATTTATTCAGAAGTTTGGAATATTTGTTTGTAGTTTTCCCTTTCTTCGAGTAAAATAAGGGTGTAGAAGGTAAGCTGGAATTACCTTGCGGGAAAGAGGTGTAGAATCATGGGTTTTACAGATGAAACCGTACGTTTTGGTTTTGACGATAGTCGCAAAAAAGAAGTGAGCGAAACATTAGCGATTGTTTATCGGGCTTTGGAAGAAAAAGGCTACAATCCAATCAATCAGATTGTCGGCTACTTGCTTTCTGGAGACCCGGCCTACATTCCTCGTTATCGTGATGCACGAAATTTGATTCGCCGTCACGAACGCGATGAAATCATGGAAGTAATTGTCAAAGACTACCTCTCAAATCATGGAGTGAATTTATGAGAGTAATGGGCTTGGATGTCGGTTCTAAGACAGTAGGCGTTGCTGTGAGCGATCCCTTTGGCTGGACAGCTCAAGGTGTAGAAATCATTCGAATCAATGAAGCAGAAGAAGAGTTTGGCTTTGATCGGTTGAAGGAATTAGTGGCGCAGTACGAAGTAGACCGTTTTGTAGTTGGATTACCTAAGAATATGAACAATTCCATCGGACCAAGGGCAGAAGCTTCCATGTCATATGGAGAGAAGATCAAAGAACTATTCTCCTTGCCGGTTGATTATCAAGATGAACGACTAACCACTGTTCAGGCAGAACGTATGCTAGTAGAGCAGGCAAATACTTCAAGAGCGAAACGAAAAAAAGTCATCGATAAATTAGCAGCTGTGATGATTTTACAAAATTATTTAGACGGCTCAGGTAAGCAATTATTTTAATAATAAAAAGAAAAGAGGTAATCTTATGACAGAACATAACCATTCCCACGAACACGAAGGACACGAACACATCACATTGGTGGATGACCAAGGAAATGAAACATTATACGAAATCTTGTTAACAGTTGACGGACAAGAAGAATTTGGACGTAACTATGTTCTTTTATATCCAGCTGGTGTTTCAGAAGATGAAGATGTAGAATTACAAGCTTATGCATACATCGAAAACGAAGATGGAACAGAAGGCGAGTTAGAACAAATCGAAACAGACGCAGAATGGGATATGATCGAAGAAGTATTCAATACATTCATGGCGGAAGAAGAAGAATAGAACAAAAGAATCGATAAGGTGTAAGAAAAGCTGGACTCTCTGAAAAGTAGAGCCCGGTTTTTTCGTTTAGCACTAAATTTCCTTAAAAAGTAGAAAAGCTTTCGAAGCCTTGTTTGTTTCTTTTACTGTATAATAAAAGAAAAGAGTAAAAATCGCTAAAAGATATAAACAAGAGAAAGGAAATACAAGATGATTGGTCTGATTTATTTTGTGGTGATCGTTCTGGCGAACACAGTTGGCGCTATTTCCGGGATGGGTGGAGGCGTGTTGATCAAACCGATTCTTGATCTTATCGGTGCCCATTCTGTTGCAGGGATTTCTTTTTACTCAACAGTTGCGGTATTCACGATGTCCATTGTTTCGACTGTGCGACAAGTATCAAGCGGGAAATCACTGAATTGGCAGATTGTCGGTTGGGTATCTAGTGGAGCTGTTGTTGGAGGAGTAGTCGGCAACATTGTATTCGAAGTTTTTTTACAGTTATTTGAAAACGAGAAGCATGTGCAGCTGATCCAAATTTTTTTGACGGTATTGACCTTGGTTTTTGCGTTCTTCTACACCAAGCATCATCAGCCAAAATTTCATTTGACGTCATGGACTTGGTACCTTATATGTGGGGTGGTTCTGGGCTTTTTAGCTAGTTTTTTAGGTATTGGTGGTGGACCAGTCAATGTTTCTTTGTTGATGCTGATGTTTGCATTGCCAATAAAAGAAGCAACACTATATTCTCTATCTACGATTTTCTTTTCTCAACTGGCAAAATTGGTAACGATTGCTTTAACAAGTAGCTTTATGCGCTTTGATTTATCTATGTTGTTTTATGTTATCCCCGCTGCTATCATTGGAGGTTTGTGGGGAGCAAGTTTTAGCAGGATTTTGTCTCCAAAAAAAGTGACCTTTATTTTTCAAGCGATTGTCATTGTGGTTCTTTTGATCAATCTTTACAATGCTTTCGTCATCTTGCAAACATTAGAAGGATCTGGATTCAAGCAAGTCAAAATCACTGAAAAGTCTTTTTTTAAATGAAAAAAGGAGTATACTATGATAAAAAAATTCATTTAAAAAAATAGAAATTGGCTGGTGATTTGGATGTTGCGGGAAATGCGTTTAGGAGATGCAGAAGCACTACGAGAAATCAATGCGGAACAATTAGGGTATGATGTACCATTAACCGTTACGGTGAGACAAATGAAGAAACTGTTGAAGGAGCCAGAAAAAAATTTTTTCTTGGTTTATGAAGATCCTACTTCTAAAAAAGCAGCTGGCTATGTACAAGCGGAGTCCTATGAATCGATTTTCAGCGATCCGATGTTCAATATTATGGCACTTGCTGTGTCTAAACATGCTGAAAAAAGAGGAATCGGAAAGGCCTTGATGACTGGCGTAGAAGAAGAAGCGAAAAGACGAGGAATATCAGCAATAAGACTTAATTCTGCAGAATACAGAGTAGAAGCACACCGATTTTATGAACGCATCGGTTATCATTCCGATAAAATGCAAAAAAGATTTTTGAAAATCCTGTAAATTTTTATCAAAAAATACCTGATCATCAAGCCGATACTTGATGATCAGGTATTTTTTTGACTAAGAAAGTAATTGCATCAAGAAACCTGAGATGATCAAAACGATGGCACCACCAAGCCGATTGCCCATTTGAGCAAAAGCAATAAGTTCCATCCGATTAGCTGCAGATAAGACAGCTACATTTCCTGTACCACCCATCGAGTTGTTGCATAAGCCAGCAGTAATAGTTGATTCGATTGGATATAAACCAAACAAACGACCGACAAATCCTGAAACTACTGAAATCGCGATAACACTTGTCAAACATAAGACAACAAATTGCCATGTCAAAGCAGAAGCCAATACATTTAGATTCAATAACGCAATACCGATACCGGCAAGAACAGCTGCTGTCAAGTTTTTGACAATCAAGTTGTTGAACATGATAGCTGCATCTTCGTAATATTCTGGTAATAGGTTTGCGATTTTACAGATAACAACGATAATGATCATGAATGCGTAAGCATGGACTTTAGGAACAAAATAGTTACCGATTTGTCCTAAGATGAAGAAAGTCAATGATACCATCAAACCGACACCTAATTGTGGAATGGAAGGTTTTACATTTCTAGGTTTTCCATCGCCAAGGTCGCCTTTTTCCATTAATTTACCATTACCGTTGAATTTTGGCATTGATTGTCCCGCACGAGCAACTAACGCTGCACCAATGATAGCTAGGACATTTGTCATTGCTGTAGCAGGAATCAGGCGGGAAATGATAGAAGAAGCGTCCGTACCTAAAACATTTGCATAAATCGTTGATAAAGGTACAGCTCCGGCTCCAACACCACCAGCCATTGCGGGCAATGAGATATATAAAACGGAATTTGCAAAACCATTTCCGATAAGCATACCTACGAGTCCTACGGCAAAAAAGGAGACGACCATTGAAATAAGTGCAACGGGAATAAAACGAACAGAAGCTTTCATCAATAGATTACGGTTCATACCAAGGATGCTACCAGTAATCAAGGCAGCAATATAAAAGTCTAAAAAGCCCATATTGCTGACAAAGTTTTCTGTGGATTTTACTACATACTCAGGTAAGATCCCAAATGTAGCAATCGCGGCAGAGGCAAAGATCGCAAAAACGGAGCCACCACCTAAATAACTTTTGACGATAGGGATTTTTGTTCCGATAAAATGAAATAAATTACCGAAAATGACCAAAACAGCGATTGGGCCAATCATATTCGTCGGTAATTTTCCTAAAGCCATTGCAATGATCAGGACAAGGACCATGATCAAATAAAGGGGCAAACTTACGCCGGTAATTTTTGTTGACCAAAACCCTTCTTTTTTCTTTTCCTCAACTGCAGTTGCAGTTGTTGTTTTTTGTGCCATTTTTACAGATCCTTTCTTATTCTGTATCGTATGAAAAAAGCCAAAGAGAAGCGGCAAAAGAGCAGTAGTTGGCTGGCTGCTGTTTTGCCGCAGTCGCTTTTTTCTTTTTAGACGTCATACAAAGTTTCTGTATGTTCTTTTACTATAACAATCTTAATCTTCTAAAGATTTATATTCAGGAACCCATTTAGCAGATTCAACAGCTTCTTTGATATCCGTGATTTCTTCACGATTCAATTTTTGTGCAACAACTGATTTTGCGACAGTTTCAGCAATCGTTTGAGAGAATTCAGTGATTTTTGCTACTGGAGGCAAGATAGCTGCTCCTGGTTTTGTTACATCAACGATTCCGCCTAATGCTCGACTAGCTTGAGAAATGATTTCAGCATTTACTCGTGTAGCTGTTGAAGCAATCAAACCAAGCCCTAAACCTGGGTACATCAACGCATTATTTGCTTGACCGATTTGGTAAGTTACACCGTTATATTCCACATCAGCAGCAGGGATACCTGTTCCAACTAAAGCTTTTCCGTCCGTCCATTCAATCAAATCTTTTGCTTTTGCTTCTGCCAATTTTGTTGGATTAGACAAAGGCATGATGATTGGACGTGGGGTATGAGCCGCCATTTCTTTCACGATTTCTTCAGTGAATGCTCCAGGTTGGGTAGAAGTACCGATCATGATCGTTGGATGGATTGCTTTTACAACTGCTTCTAAGTTTGTCAATTCATCAGCATTAGTGAATTCTGAGCGTTTACGAGCGAATGGGATTTGACCAGGAGTCAACCCTTTTGTATCTTCAAACAATAAACCCTGTTTATCTACTTGATAGAAATGTTGGCGTGCTTCTTCTTCAGGTACACCTTGACGGATCATTTCATCTAAAAGGATGTTTGCGATACCTACACCAGCAGTACCAGCACCAAATGTCAAGATTGTTTGATTTTTCAATTGCTCACCTGATATATTCAATCCACCTAATACACCAGCTAGTACAACGATTCCTGTGCCTTGGATATCATCATTGAAAGTAGTGATTTTATCTTCGTATTTTTCTAAAATCGTTGCAGCATTTCCTCGTCCAAAATCTTCCCAATGTAATAACAATTCTGGGAATAATTCAGTAGCTGATTGAACGAATTGATCAATGAATTCGTAGTAAGTTTCGCCTTCTACACGAGCATGACGATTCCCTAAGTATAATGGATTATTCAATAATTCTTCGTTATTAGTACCAGCGTCAATCGATACAGGCAAGACTTGTGCAGGATTGATACCAGCCGCAGCAGTGTAGACCATCAATTTACCGATAGCGATGTCAACACCGTTCACACCCCAGTCACCCATACCTAAGATTCCTTCTGCATCTGTCACAACGATCAAACGAATGTCGCGTCCATCTGCTGCGTTTTTCAAACTTGCTTTGATATTTTCTGGTTCGTCGATTGAAAGAAATGCAGCATCTTGTGGTTTCAAGAAAATTTCGTTGTATTGTTCGATTGAATCCGCAACGACAGGATCATAAACGACAGGCATGAATTCAACTAAATGTTCGCCCATCAATTTATAAAACAATGTCCGGTTCGTATTGAATAGATTCATTAAGAAGATACGTTTTTCCAAATCGGTCTGTTTGCTTAAGTATTGACCGTAAGCTTGGACAGATTGTTGTTCCAATGTTTGGACAGTACTTGGAAGCATACCAGTGATTCCGTATTTTGCCCGTTCTTCTTTTGTAAAAGCTGTTCCTTTATTTAGAAAAGGATTATTTAATAAGTTTAACCCTGTAAGCATGAATGATTCCTCCTAAGTTTTAATACAAACGAAGTATAGGAGTCAGATGAGGATATAGTCAAAAAGAGCAGGTATAATAAATTTTATTTATATGAGTAATAGAGTCAAAAGAAATCAAAATAGCGGTATTTGTTCTTTTTATATCAACAATCCTTGCTTGATTACTATGCGTATCTCTTATATGCTAAAGAAAGAAAAGTAGAAGAATAAAAGATATGTTAATAAATAGAATCTCTGAAGAATAAATCACGTGATCGTGACGATAAAGTTCACTTACGTCAGGTGATAAAAAATACATAAGTAGAAAACTAAGAGGAGGATCAGAAAATGAAAGAAGTTCAATTGATCAAAAAAAGCGAACTATCAGAAGGTGGTTGCAATGCATGCGGCGTAGTAGAAGCAACAAGCTATACATTAAAGCTTGGTGCCAACAAAGCGATAATCTCTGAGTTGACAGTAGGCGGTCTTGTGGACAGTCTGGCGCTTGCTGAAGGTTTTATTGGAGAAGATATTTATGAGATGTTTTCAGAAATCCGTCAGTTAAAAAAAGGGGAAAACTGCATAGAGGTTCATCATGAGAGCCCGAATGTGAGATTCAAACGTGGTGATAATGAGATGATCTTCAATAATCATGTGTCCGATCACACCGAGCTATATGGAATCGTGAATCAAATACTAACTGAGCTTTTTGGATTGGGACCTTATGCGTTCAAGGAAGAAAACGGTAATCCAAAATTAAACGAAGAATGGCAAGAAACGATTGAAACACAAAGAAACAACCCGCACTTATTTCAATAGGCATCCACAGTATTTCGTAAAAGGGACTTTGACACGACTTTTGTCAAAGTCCCATCGTTTTTTATCTATTTGTGTTCTAAACATTTCTTTCAGAGTAGTAACAACTGGAATGACTGAAATGTAAACAGATTATTTGCCTGTATCAATACGGAAGAGTAATATAAAATGTGTAAACGCTATCATATTATTCATTCAATTTTTTATAGAGGGAAGGCATTGAAATGGAAAAAACGTATCAAGCAGGTACAAATGAAGGAATAGTGGATTTTATCAATATGGAAGATTTAGAAATAGCCGCTTCACAAGTGATTCCAGCTGGTGGTTATGGTTACATCAGCAGTGGTGCTGGCGACTTATTTACTTATCAAGAAAATGAACGGGCATTCAATCATCAGCTGATTATTCCTCATGTATTAAGAGATGTAGAATTACCCGATACAACTACACATTTTGACGAAGAAACGCTGACTGCACCAATCATCATGGCACCAGTTGCTGCTCATGGCTTAGCTCATGTGAAGGCGGAAAAAGCTTCTGCAAAAGGTGTAGCAGATTTTGGGACGATCTATACAGCAAGTTCTTACGCTTCTTGTACATTAGAAGAGATAAGAGAAGCAGGCGGGGAGAAAGCACCGCAATGGTTTCAATTTTATATGAGCAAAGATGATGGGATCAATTTGGATATTCTTGAAGTGGCCAAGCGTAATGGAGCAAAAGCAATCGTATTGACAGCGGATGCAACAGTTGGCGGAAACCGTGAAACAGACCGCAGAAATGGGTTTACCTTCCCACTGCCAATGCCGATCGTTCAGGCTTATCAATCAGGAGTAGGCCAAACGATGGATGCTGTGTACAAATCTTCCAAACAGAAGCTTAGTCCAAAAGATGTAGAATTTATTGCTGCTCATTCTGATTTGCCAGTCTATGTGAAAGGTGTCCAGTCAGAAGAAGATGTCTATCGTTCATTAGAATCTGGTGCTGGCGGAATCTGGGTATCTAATCATGGCGGCCGTCAACTAGATGGTGGTCCAGCAGCGTTTGATTCGTTGCAATATGTGGCAGAAGCAGTAGATAAACGTGTACCAATCGTGTTTGACAGCGGTGTACGACGCGGTCAGCATGTTTTCAAAGCAATCGCATCAGGTGCAGATCTTGTTGCTATTGGCAGACCCGTTATTTATGGATTGTCTTTAGGAGGAAGCACAGGAGTCCGTCAAGTGTTTGATTTCTTTAAAACAGAATTGGAAATGGTCATGCAATTAGCTGGAACACAAACAGTAGAAGATATCAAAAAAATAAAATTGCGTGAGAATCGTTTTATTTAAGATACAAATGACGAAAACAATAGGAGTGCGGCAGTTGATGCCGTACTCCTATTTGTATGGGTCAGAGAAGCATTAATAGAATAAGTTGAAATGAAAAAAAGAAAATTGAAATGTTTTTTCATACTTAATAAAAAAATAAGAATATTCATGTAAACGATTTTATTGCTTTTTTCTCTTTTATACAAAAAGGGTCAGAATTTCAAGTAAGCGGATGAATTCATGAGGATTTTTTGCATGCTGTCTCTACTATACTTAGGTCACTAAGAAAAAGGAGTGATTTATTATGAAAAAGAACATGATTGGGACATTATTACTTTCAACACTTCTTCTAGGCGGCTTGGCAACCCCAGCTTTTGCTGAAGGTCAAGCAACTTCAAAAGGAGATATTACCTTTACTGAGCCAACAAATACTGTCGTACCCCTTGATCCTACTGATCCTTCTAAACCAGTAGAGCCGGCAGATCCGGAAAATCCAGGAACTGGCCAGACAGGTCCTTTAACGCTGGATGTAGTTCCCGAATTGCCGTTTGGTACACACGAGATTGAAAGCGGAACAAAAACATATCAAATAGACGCTTCAAAAAATGATACACCTTATCTTCAAGTATCAGATCGTCGAGGTGTAGGTGCAGACGGGCAAGCGCAAGGATGGAACGTGACAGTTTCGGTTTCAGATTTTGTAAACGGTTCACAAGTTTTGCAAGGGGCTGAATTGGATTTTGGGACATCCACTGTGAAAAGTACCTCAGATAACGAAGCCACTGCACCAACTAGTCAAGCTGTGACTGGATTAAGTAAAGCAAGTGCAGCGACACCAATATTTACAGCAGCAAAAGACCAAGGTCTAGGAACATGGCTTTCTGTTTATGATCCAGCAAATATCACGCTGAAAGTACCTAAAGCAGCAGCTGGAACATTCACGGCTGATTTGACTTGGAACCTCGTGGCTGGCCCAGTAGCATAGAATATGAAATGAATTCAACAAACTGCGGTGAAAATACTATGGGTGAAGAATCTTTTTACCGCAGTTGTTGTTGAAAGGATGTGGTGGACAATGAATCAAAGTAAACGACTGTTTGTTTCGTTTTTTTCTATTTTAAGTCTATTTTTCATTTTTCCGTCAATCAGTCAAGCAGAGGATTCAGCAGGAGACTTTGGGATCAAACCGGTATTTCCAGAGAATCAAATAGATAAAGCAATCGGTTATTTTGATTTATTAGTGGCACCGGAACAAAATCAGACACTGGAAGTAATTATCAGCAATTCTTTAGATCAAGAACGAACATTTGAGGTCTCTGTTAATCCGGCGGTAACGAGTGATGGTGGAACGATCGATTATAGTCAAAAAAATCCAACGCTAGATGGGACCTTGCCGTTTGATGTCCGTGACGTTTTGACCGTTGCCAAAAAGGAAGTCAATGTACCAGCGCATGCTGAAACAACTGTACCTGTAGAAGTAAAAATCCCAGCTAAAAGCTTTAAGGGACGTGTATTAGCGGGTATTCATGTTTCACCTAAAGAAGAAGCTGAAACAGAAAATGCTACAGAAGGTGCACAAATAAAAAATCGTATTGCTTATAATCTCGCAGTCGTTTTACAAGAAAGTCAAGAGACGATAGAACCGGATCTGAAACTTTTATCAGGAGATTTGAACGAGGTCAATGCAAAGCCCACTGTCCAGCTTCGTTTCCAAAATCCTCAGCCTACGATTATCAGCAATTTGATATTTACGAGCAAGATCTATTATGAAAATCAGCTTTATATTGAAAATACGTCTAATGCATTTTTAGTTGCACCAAATTCGAATTTTCACTTGAATCTTGATTTAGCTGGTGATAAAGCAAAAGCCGGCGATTACCGCGCAGAAATCATAGCAAAATCAGGTGACAGTAATGAATGGCGATTTACACAAAACTTTACGATCAAAAAAGAAAAAGCACAGAAAGTAAATGAAAATTCCGTTTTTGAAGTACAAGAACAATCTTTCCCATGGCTTTATGCAGGATTGGTTGTTGCAGTTCTAGTGTTACTGTTGATTTTGCTGTTTTTATGGATCCACAAGAAAAAGAAAAAAGGAGAAACAATACGATGAGGTGATTTCGTTGAAAACATCAATCTTATTAGGAGGGATTATTGCAAGTTTGCTGTTCTTCAGCTGGCAAGAGCCAGTCCAAGCAGATACCAAAAGTTCAGGCACGATTACATTTTATGATCTAAGTCCAGTTCCGCATCCAAGTGGTTCAGTCAATGGCGCATCAAAACAGCAGACACAGCCATCGATTTATAAAGAAGCTAATCAACATGGCGTATTCCCGGAGACGAATGAACAAAGGATCCGTGTTCTTTATTTGATTATTGGTATAGAATTATGGCTTCTTGCGTGGTTGTTGTTATGGAGAAGAAAGGAAAAGGAGGATGAACATGTTGCTACAAAATAAATTTACATTTTTTCGCTCCTTCTTTTTTACTTCGCTTTTTGTTTTAAGTATATTTATCTTTTCACCTTCGGCAGAAGCTGTTGGAGCAACGCCTCCTACCATTTCTTATGATCCGTACACATACGAAAACATCGTACCTCCAAATGGTGGACGTAGTGCAGTGAATGGCGGGAAGCTTGTCCAACTAACTGGGGCTAACCAGTTGCCTAAATTGACTGCTACTTATTTGAACGATGGTTCAAATGATCCTTGGAAAGGTGGCACGGTCCGTTTTCATTGGGAAAGCCATGTGAAACTAACAAATGTACTTGATTTGGTGAATATCACTGCGCAAGGTTTTGCCTTCGTTGCAATCATCAATTTACCGGAACATGTATCAAGCAGTGATGTATTAAAAGCAATTGACTGGAACAACGCCTACTTGTATATTGCCGGTGCCCCCATCAAGGTTACTAGCGGAAGTTTATTATCAGCAGGAAGCCATACTTTACGTTTCGGGATGGGTTCATGGGATACAAATACTCTCCTGCCAGATATCATCGCTATTATTACGCGAGGCGAGTTCAATGTTGACGATGTCCCGCTTCAATTTGATATTACAGCTAATGTCGCGAAGATGACAGAAAACGGAGATAAATATGATACGAGTCCAAACAAAATTTTGACCAAAGGTAAATTACAACCTTCTATATCTAAAAAAGCTATTTTTTCTGTTGATTTTTATGACTCGAATAATATTATTCAAGATCGTATGTTCAATTCGATCTTAGCTCCAGCTGCAGGTAGATTTTATCCTAAATTAACTGGTGGAAAATTGAATCCAGGAGCGTATGCATTTTCTGCAAGTGCAGAGATAAATACGTGGAATAGTTACATTTCACCAAGTGATTCAACAGGAAAATATAATACATTTGCTGATACTACAGAATACGTGGATGGGAATAACCAGAACCTTCCAGGCTCAACCAATAATCGAACACTAACGATGGGGTTGACTGAAGGATGTTTTGATCAATTACCGTCTACTCGCTTTGAACGTGTAGTCAATTATTTTACAGGGAAAAACGTCACACAAGGAGCAACACTGACTCATACTCCAGCAGGCACAAGTGGATTGAATCAGTCAACCAATATCGTATATAGCGGGAAAGATGCGCAAGGTGGATTGCTTTCTCCCGTTGCTTTAAAGGTATTGGAGCAGTACAAGCTAGACGGTACGGTTCTACCAACAAACTTAACAGCCGATAGTCAGTGGGGAAAGCTCCTTTCTCCTGCGCCGTACCAAGTCACGGCCAATTGGTCAGCAACTGAATTAAAAACGGGGTCAATCCATTACAGGCTTTATTCGAAAGGAACCCAAAAATTAGCGGCAGGGTGGACAGATCAACTTTTCCAAACGATCTCATCAAATAATGGCGGCACAACTACAGCTACTGCTACACTACCTGCATTGGCTTCAGGGCAATATTATTTTGATTATCGCTTGGTGGACGATGTACTTACTAACCTGTATCCTTCTTTTGCGTACAAATGGCAGTCTGAACAAGCGGGAATCACCACTCTTCCCCAAATAACAGTGGCTAATTTTCCATCAGTGAGTGCAGACAGCCAGCTAAAAAATCTTAGCAGACAACCGGATGAAGGAACTCCCTTATCTGCACTATCAGGGGATACGATACAAGAAAATGTGACATTCACGTTGACAAAATCTGGGGATGCGATCACCGACAAAAAAATCACGATCTCACTTCCAGAAAATACTACTTATATCAATGGTACCTTAAAATTAAATGGTACAACTGTCGCAGATACCGGCGTTCAACAAGGAGTATCTGTCCCAGCAGATTTATTGAGCAAAGTCGGCGATACTATTCATCTTACTTACAACTATCAATTAAATACTGTAGATACTTCTGTGCAATCTGTCAGCATACCGACAAAGGCAGCTGTACTTTCTAGCAATCTTACATTAGCAGATGGTGTTAAGCTTCCTAATCCAGTTGTCCAAACATCTTCCAAAACAATTCTTGTCCCCAAACAAGAATTGACATTAGTTGATGTACCAGATGATTTTACATTTGGCAACGATCTCCCCAAACCGTTGAAGACAAGTTATTATGAAGCAAAAGGCGATTTTTCTTTTGATGTACGGGATACTCGGCTTCCAAGCACGTCTCCTTGGCAACTGACAGGTACATTGACTTCTTCATTTAAGAATGATCAAGGTCAAGAATTAAGCGGAACAAAATTGTACTTTAATCATGCTGGATCAAAGCAATTGATCCAACAAGGACAAAACACGATGATTTATCAAAGTGATGGCACAGCTAAAGGAGAGGTTCTCGTTGACTTTCCCGATACCGATGGTTTACTCTTAGAGGTAAATAGCAGTACGAACGCTCAACCTGGCGTAAGGTATCAAGGCACGATCACATGGGAACTGTCAGCTGGGCCAATCAGCTAAGTGATCAGAATTTGTATGGATCTGTGACAACTGTCGCAGATCCTCTTTTTCAAGGATGAGAAGGAAACTTCTGCTGTTAAAATCAGAAATGCTTGGAGGAGTGGACTTGGAACTTTTCAGTTTGCTTGAAAAAAATGAACAACGGCAAATCAAACTTTTTCAACTTTTATTAGAGGAAAAAGGAGAAATCTCTGTTAATGCCGTACTTGCCCGCTTATCAATCGATCGGTCTACCTTGAAAGAAGATTTATTTTATTTACAAGCTAGCTTGGAAAACATCGAACAACTGGAAATCGTTATCCAAGAAGGAAATATTTTATTGATCAGACATGGCAATATAGCAGCTATCGATGTTTATTATCATTGCTACTTGCGCTATTCTACAAAATATCAAATCCTTCTTTATCTGTTAGAATATGGCTCATTTGATCGGCAGAAACTTGTCATGGAACTTAATATCAGTTCGGCTACTTTGTCGCGTAGAGTGAAGGAATTAAATGATTCTTTAAAAGAGTTTCATTTGAAAATAAAAAGCGGGCGTTTGACTGGCCCAGAAAATCAAATCCGCTATTTCTATTTTCAATTATTCTGGTTTGGTCGCCCCTACCTTGAAAATAAAAAAGAATACAGCGATTTATCAGGAAACACTTTTTTAGATCTGCTACAAAAAGAGTTCAGTTTTGCCATTACAGAAGAAGGACGACTGAAATTTGAAATATGGCTTTCCATTATGAAGAAACGGATGCGCTGTACGAAAAAAGCCAAACCAGATTATAGTAATCTTCCTGTTGGATTGTTTCAAACGACACAATTTTTATTGGAGCTCCATACATTTTTGACCCGTTATTTCTTTCAATATGCCTTTCCTTGGGACCAAAACGAAACGTTGGTTTTTTATCTTTTCATGATCAGTAACTTTACATTAGATACACATAATTCACATGTTCAGGAATTTTTGATAAGCGAAAAATACAAAGATGACGTAGTGGCTCAATTGAATCGAACGTTTAAACAATCGATAGAAGAATATTTTTCTTTCTATGTTTTTCCAGAAGAGATTTCGCAAAAGATTGCGTTGACAGTGATGCAAAATCACGCTCATTTTGCCTATTTTAGAGGATGGATGAATATTTTTGGTCAAGAAGGATTGAAACAACGGTTAACTGAAGTAGAAGATAAACAATTCCTTGTTTTATGTGAAAGGCTGGTCAGACAAACATTTGCTATTGTGGATTTTACTGAAGCAGACGAGGAAAATGCCCGTTTTGAATTATTTGCTCGCTATGCATCTATTTTACGAACGCTAATCAAGCAATTGGAATTGCGTTTGCAAATTGCTTATGATCTTCCGTACGAAAGGCTAATGGCGGATATCGTGAAAGAAATCATTCAAGAACAGTTGTTGAATACGATCAAATATGATTTAGTGGAATACGAGAAAGACAAGCAATATGATGTTATTTTGACTAGCCAATTGAAAGAATACCCGTCACAGAAGTCCGCTAAAGTTTTTGTATTTACGAGTAATGAATTTAACTATGATTTTCCCTATTTGAACCAATTTTTAAAAGAATGCTATTTAGAAAAATTGAATTTAAGGATGAATAAAACATGAAAATCGTGATCATTGGTGCTTCCCATGCAGGCATCACCGCTGCCCTAAATCTACGCAAACTTCAACCGGAGGCAGAAGTTCTGTTGATCGATGAAAATCACAAAGATGGATTAGGCTATGTTTAAAATGGGATCAATCTTTATTTAAAAGGAAAGATACATAGTTTAGCTGAAGCTGCAAACAACGAGCGGACTCTTCAAGCAAGTGGTGCAAAACTGATCACCGAATGGAGAGTAACTGAACTTGATCCAGACAAGCATCAGCTCATCCTCACTTCTGAGGAAGGAAAAAAAGAACCCCTAACCTATGATAAACTAATCGTGGCAACAGGTTCATCTCCTGCTACTTTATATAAACAAATTGAAGCTGAAAATGTCTACACCTATAAAAATCTAGTGCAATCTAAACAAGTACTTGCCGCTTTGAAAGAAGCAAAAGAAGTAGTGATTTTTGGTGCTGGTTATATTGGGTTAGAATTAGCAGATGCTTTGAGAAATAAGGGACATATGATTCATTTAGTTGATTACATGCCGAATGTTTTATCAAGATATTTCGATAAAGATATGATTGGCAGTTTTCAAAATCAGCTGAAAACCAAGCAAATCAACTTTCATCCAAATGAATTTTTGATTGATTGGAAAAAATCAGGAGAAGAAGTAGTATCCGTACAACTTTTGTCTCAAACACTG
The DNA here is from genome assembly GCF_032465635.1 of Enterococcus sp. 2STP. Taxonomy (NCBI): domain Bacteria; kingdom Bacillati; phylum Bacillota; class Bacilli; order Lactobacillales; family Enterococcaceae; genus Enterococcus; species Enterococcus sp. 2STP. Next base: position 150,353 of record NZ_JAWDJH010000019.1, on the reverse strand, counting down.
AAGGCAGATATCGTCATTTTTTCTGCTCAAACTCGTCCAAATACGTCATTGTTAAAAGACAAAGTGGCATTGTATGAGGACGACACTGTGATGGTCAATGAATACCTGCAGACAAGTGATTCGGATATCTATGCGATTGGCGATATCGTTCCAGTCAGTTTTGACAAGAATGAACGGCATCTCTTTTTGCCCTTAGTTACTCGAGCTGTACATATGGCGAGAGCGGTAGCGTTGACTTTGTGCGAGCAGCCGACTGCTTATGATCTCAAACAAAAGATAACAGCAACGGTCATTACCGATTACTTTTTAGGAACTGTTGGGTTGACAGAAGACGAAGCACCATTTTTGGAACAAAGTGCCTGTTCTTGTTCAGGAGAGTTTGACCTATTTCCACAATACTATGAAGAAAATAAAACAGTAAATGCAAAACTGATCTATCATCCAGATACATTAGAAATCATTGGCGGACAGCTGATAAGCCAAGAATTTTTATTATCAGATTTGAACTTGCTTGCTGATATCGTGAAACAAAAAACCACGATTCCACAGTTAGCAGTTGAAAACTTTGGATTTTTGGCTGAATATACCCCACGTTTTCACTATCTCAATGAGTTAGCTTTTAAAGTACTAGCTAAGAGAGCAAATCGCAATAGAGTAGAAAAAAGACCGTGAGAAACATCACGGTCTTTTATTATGTGAAATGCTATTTTTATAATAAAAAAACTGAAAAACACTAACTAAAAAGCGTTTAGACATCATAAGGAGAGATAATAAAAAAGCGAAAATGTATTTTGAGCATAATATTCGCCAAAAATTTATCAAGTGATAAAATTATTGTATAAAATAATTATTTCAAGAGGAGGAATTAAATGTTTTTAGCATTAAATGAAATTATGCATTCAAAGTTACGTTACGCATTAGTTGCAGGGGTGATGTTTTTAATCGCCTACTTGGTATTTTTTTTGACCGGGTTAGCTTATGGCTTAGCTCAAGACAATCGAACGGCGGTTGACAAGTGGGAGGCAGATTCGATCGTTCTTTCAAAAGATGCAAATTCAAATCTAGGGATGTCCATGATTACTAAGAAGACCGCAGAAGAAGTCGAAGGTGGGAAAGTGGCGTATCTTGCCCAAACACCTGGAGTCGTGACTAGTAAAGACAGTACAGAAGAAGGAAAAATCAATGTTAGCTTCTTTGGTATCGATAAAGATCAGTTCATCATGCCGAATCTTGTTGAAGGAAAAGCTTTTAATAACGATGATGAGGCAATAGGCGATAGTAGCCTGAAGGAAGAATATGGTCTAGCCGTAGGAGATACGGTTAAGTTATCTGGTAGTGATAAGACGTTTAAACTAACTGGTTTTACGGATCATGCCAAGTTTAATGTTTCACCGGTTCTTTATACGACCATCAATGCTTACCAACAAATCCGTTTCGAAAAAGAAGACACAAGTGAGAATGCACGGATCAATGCAATAGTTGTCAGAGGAAAAATCAACGATTTACCTGAAGACTTGGAACAGATCAAAATTTCTAAATTCATCAATGAATTACCTGGATACAATGCACAAGTATTGACTTTTGGGTTTATGATTGGCTTTTTGATTGTTATTGCAGCTATCGTGATCGGGATTTTTATTTATGTACTGACGATGCAAAAAATCAATATCTTTGGTGTAATGAAAGCCCAAGGAATCACGGGAGGATTTATTGCACGCTCTGTAGTGGCACAAACATTCATTTTATCCTTTGTTGGTATTCTTCTTGGTCTAGTGGGAACAGTGGGAACATCTCTAGTTCTACCTGATGCGGTTCCATTCCAAAGCAATTGGCTATTTTTTGGCGTCATTAGCTTGTTGATGTTGGTAGTGGCTGTGTTAGGCGCACTATTTTCTGTTCGGACGATCGTGAAAATCGATCCGCTGAAGGCCATTGGATAAGAAGGAGGAAGAACATGAAAGCAATAGAATTTAAAGAAGTAGAAAAAAGTTTCCAAGATGGCGACCAAGTAGTAAAAGCATTGAAAGAAACAACAATGAGTATCGATAAAGGGGAATTTGTTGCAATCATCGGTCCTTCTGGTTCAGGAAAAAGTACCTTTTTGACTTTAGCAGGCGGATTGCAGACACCTAGCAGCGGCTCTGTATTTATCAATGATCAGGAATTCAGTAATCAAAAAGAAAGCGAACGCGTTAAACTCCGCTTCAAAGAAATTGGTTTTATTTTGCAGGCATCAAATCTGGTTCCTTTTCTGACAGTAAAAAAGCAGTTGTTATTAGTAGATAAAATCAAACATGAACATCGGCAAAAAGAAGCAAAAGAATTATTTGAGCAGCTTGGTGTGGATAAGCTGATTAACAAGTATCCAGAAGAACTATCTGGTGGTGAAAGACAAAGGGTGGCAATTGCTCGTGCATTGTACAATGATCCGTCTATTATTCTAGCAGATGAACCAACTGCCAGTTTGGATTCAGAAAAGGCAAGAGAAGTAGTCGATATTTTGGCAAAAGAATCAAAAGAAAAAAATAAAGCAACGATCATGGTGACGCACGACACACGGTTGATTGACAAATGCGATAGAATATTTATGATGGAAGATGGTGTATTGAAAGAAAAAGAATAACCAAAAAGTAGGTGGAAAAATGGTCCATCGATACAATAAAGACACGCAACAAAAAATTTTAAAAGAAGCGACTGACTTGTTCATGTCCAAGGGCTATGTCGGTACTTCAACAAGAGAGATCGCACAAAAAGTTGGGATCACCCAGCCCAATCTTTATCACTATTTTAGTGATAAAGAAAAGTTATATACAGCAGTATTAGAAAAACACTTAGAAGATGTTGGGAAAGCGTTGAGAGAAATCGTCCAAACAAGCGAAACGAGATTTCAAGTGACGTTGACAAAAATGGCTCAATTTTTGATTGAGACGCATCTTGTTGATTTATTTCTGATGCTTCACGACCTTGAAAGCAATCTTTCCAATGAAACGAGAGATCATCTTTTCTTTCTATGGAAGAAAAATTATCGTGAACCATTTGAAGAAATTTTTTCAACAAACCAATCCGTGTTAAGAAACGGGATTACCAAAGAAATCGCAGCAAGGCATTTTTTCTTAGTGTTGGCACCGTACATCACTCGATCAAAAAGACCTGTAGAAGAACCGCTAAATGTGGCACAATTGATCGATTTATATTTGAATGGTGTATTAGGACAAACGTAAAGCTGTTATATGTGGAGAAAAATAGTTAGGTAAAGAAACAAGATATGACGAAAATCGTTGTATCTTGTTTCTTTTTTATGCGGCTAGTTTTTCATGCATAAAATTTTGTTATTCTCTCATAATTATCAAGGGATATTTTATTTATTATTTCATTCTAATTGAATCGTTATCAAAAGGGATTTAACCAAAAAGTAGTTTTTGTTTACTTATAAATAACGTATACAATGCAAAAGAAAACGTTTGCAAACAGAATTACAGAATGTTACTATTTAGTTGTAATTATAAAGTCAATGTTTCTGGTGCGTTTGTTCTGTCGGTAATCTAGGAGGTGTTTTTATTTAATAACACAAATAATTAATTATTTGTAGAATGAAAGAAACTATTTATTTGGTGGATGAATCATAACGAATAGACAAAAGGAGGGTTCAAAATATGTCAAAAATGAAAAAAATCAGTTTAGCCGTAATGTTATTTTCATCGGTGATGTCTGTCACATCTCCGTTATTAGGACAAAAAGACTCTGTCTATGCCGAAGAAACAGCTCAAGTTGTTCAAGCAAAAGAATACCGGAATGTCATGTATTATGGAGATTGGTCCATCTGGGATGGTGAAGGGAAATTTCTTCCTCAAGATATTCCAGCGGATCAGCTAACACATTTGAACTTTGCCTTTTTAGATTTTGATAGCGAGGGGAATCTGAAATTTACAGATGCAGATGCTGCTGTAGGTGCATCTTTAGAACAACCTGGCGTAGGATGGAACACACCAAGTTCTGGGATTTTGAATGCAATCCAAGATTTACGCGGCAAAAATAAAAATCTAAAAATAGGCGTATCTTTAGGCGGATGGTCAAAATCAGGAGACTTTTCAGAAGTGGCAGCTGATCCAGTAAAACGTAAAAATCTAGTAGAAAATATCACGAAATTTATTAAGTATACCAATATGGATTTTGTCGATGTCGATTGGGAATATCCAGCTGATGTCCGTCAGCCAGATCTAGTAGATAATGTAAACGATGAAGGAACACCACATGCCAAACCGGAAGACAAAGAGAATTACATCACGCTTTTAAAAGAGATTCGCGAGTCAATTGATCAACAAGGAAAAAAGTTAGGGAAAACATATGAATTATCTGTAGCGCTTCCTTCTTCCAGAGAAAAATTAAATGATGGGATTGACATTCCTACATTATTCTCTGTGGTCGATTTTGCCAATATCATGACCTATGATTTGAATGGGGCATGGAGTCCAAACAGTGCTCACCATACGGCACTATATGGCAATCCAGCTGATCCTAATTATGAAGAAGGTCTTTCTGTCGATCAGACAGTCAAATTTTTACAAAAAGAAGGAGCTCCTTCCGACAAAATCGTGATTGGTGCAGCTTTTTATACACGCGGCTGGCATGAGGTAGAAAGCGGGGATAACAAAGAGCTACCTGGTTTGTTCCAATCAGCAAAAGCAAGTAACCAAGATGCCGATCAAACACCTTCTTACGGTGCCAAAAACAAAAACGATCTCGTTTCAGGAAATGGTGGTAGAGCTGGCGGCGTCTGGCCTTATCGGAATATCGCTGATTTGATTGATCAAACAGCAGACTTAAAAGAATATTGGGATGATGTAGCGAAAGCACCTTATATGTACAGTAAAACAACAGGAGAATTCTTTACTTATGACAATGTCAAATCTGTCAGCTACAAAGCAGAATATGTAAAAGAAAATGAATTAGGTGGAGTAATCTCCTGGATGCAATCACAAGATAAGGAAACCAACAGTAGTAAGAGAGACGAGCTGACTAATGCAATCAAACAAGGATTATTCGGTGACGAAAAACTGTCAGAACAAGAAATAGTTTCCTCCCCGTTAGCGATTGATGTGGATATTTCTACTTATAGTGAATATGGTGCGAATGGTTATAACATCACTATCAAGAACAACGAGCAGCTTAACGAAACTTCTAGTGTATTGAGTGCAGTGGAATTAGCCCAAGAAACAATCAAATTCCCTAAACTATATATTCCAATCCATTCAGCTGAAAGTCTAAGTGCGGGAGATTACAAAGCTGGAACAGTAACGATAGAAAATGGGTATGTCGTGATTGATTTAGCTTCTGTATATGACGGTAAACATATCGAGCCAGATGCTTCTTATGAATTTAGATTAAGATCAAGTGATGAAAATCCAACAGTCGATCGAATTGGCCATATTGCGTTAGTCCAAAGAATCGGAGATGAAGGAGCGGAAATCAATCGGCAAGTCATCTATGGAAAAGAACTGATACCGGATCCATCCGATACGCAACCCCCATCTGTACCCGAAAATCTAGCTGTTTCAGATATTCAAGGAACACAAGTTACTTTGAGTTGGGAAGAATCAACAGACAATAATCAGGTGGCAGGTTATTACATCTATCGTGATGGTCAGCGTGTAGCACAAACAGCTCATACTCGATATACAGATACAGGTTTGGAGACAAATACACCGTACACTTATACAGTCAGTGCATTTGACGCTTCTGGAAATGTATCTGAGAAAAGCTTGCCGATAACGATCACAACGAAAAGCGAAGACCCTGCTCCAGGATACGAAGAATGGAACCCAGAAAAAGCTTATGTCAAGGGAGACATCGTCACTTATAAAGGGAAAGTTTATCAGGCAAAGTGGTGGAATCAAGGGGAAGAACCAGGTTCTAATGAGTGGGGCGCATGGGAACTGATTGGTTAAATTTGCTGTTTATTTGAAAACACGGGGCTGTGACAAAACGTTTGTCGCAGCTCCTTTTTTGCGTACTTAAGCTGATTTTAAGTTTTGACCCTTAGTCTGGATCTACGAGGTGAGAGTCAAGCATGAAAAAAATAATTGGAGCTTTTGTATGTGCAATCATTATCATTATTATCTGTTTTCAAATAGATGTTTTTGGTCAAAAAAAGATAGTTGGGCAAACAGTCAGCAGTACGAACAGTACGGTTACAAAGACAAAGGAATCATCTGATGACACAAAACAAGAGACATTAGTCAAAATCGGAAAAAATGACCGTACACTATATACAGATGACTCGCTAACGACCCCATTAGCAACTATAAACGGCGGAGAACTGACGGAGTTTCTTTCCGAAACAAAAAATGCTTATCAGATCAAGACAAATGATGGCTATACTGGATATTTAGCCCTCGAAGATGGAACCAAAGTCACAAAGAATATACAAACAAAACCGAAAGAATTATCTGATGCAGTGATTGTATTAGATCCTGGGCATGGCGGAAATGATACTGGGGCATTAAGCAATGATGAACAAACAGAAGAAAAGGATATAACATTAAGTACAGCCATAAAAGTAAAAAAGGCGCTAGAGGATGCTGGAGCAACGGTTTATTTGACCCACACTACAGATGAATTAGTACAGCTTGGAGATATATGCGACTACAGTGAAGAAAAAAAGGCAGATGTCTTTATCAGCTTACATGCAGACTCTACGGAATATGCGAATGAAGCAACTGGGATCACGACATATTATTACTATGGACAAGAGGAAACATTAGCACAAATAATCGCTGATTCCTTCACTGATCTGCCTCTGGATTCAAGAGGAATCTCCACTGGGAACTATCAAGTTCTTCGAGAAAATCTTCAACCTTCTATTTTAGTCGAGATGGGTTATATGAATAATGATGGTGATTTAGAGGAATTAGTAACAGACAGTTATCAGCAGCAAATCGCTGCAAGTTTGACACAAGCATTGACCACCTATTTTCAGCAATAAATAAGGAAAGAGGTTGTGACAGAAGTGGTCAGCTTCAAGAAATAAGAAGGAATTTACGAAAATTGCTTCTCAAATTTTTGTGAAATTTCGGCTTATTTTTCGAAGAAGCTACTTCTGGAACACCGTTTAAGAAAGAGGTCGTGAGCCTGCCGTTCAGCTCCGAGTCACAAGGAGCAATTTCAAAAAACAGCTCCTCATGTTTGATGAATATTGTGACTTGTGACCGAGGAGTTGGCAGGAGAACACCGTTTAAGGAAGAGGTTGTGAAAAAGCTGTCCTGCATCAAGTAATAAGAACAGCCAAACAAAAATAGCTCCTCATATTTTTCGTTTGGCTGGGCTTATTACCGCAGATGCAAGCTTTTGAACACCGTTTAAGAAAGAGGTCGTGAAATCAGCGTTTTGAACTAATATCGAGGGTCAGCTAATTGAACACCGTTTATTCGGAATAAGGGACTGTGACACGACTTATGTCACAGTTTTTTTATTTTTTTAGTAGCTTCAACGCTTTTTCTGTATTGGCAAAGTGAAGTTTGGCATATTTTTCAAGCATAGGCATGCCGCCTTTTTCCAATAGTTTTGCCGCTACTTGATCAGATTTCGTTCCAGCTCCTGAGGGAAGGGTGATTCCAGCTTCAGCTGATGCTTTGTCTAACTCTTCTAAAAAGCTGGCACGACTGATGATAGAAGCAGCAGCAACAGCTAAATGATATTGTTCTCCTTTAGTAACGAAGTACAGTTTTTCTTGCAAGTGATTTTTTTCTAAACGCGCATATTTTTTAAAATTTGCTTCTGGTGTAAACTGATCGATCAAAATCGCTTCTGGTTTTTCTGGTGCGATTTTTTTTAACAGCAAATGGATTGCTTGATTATGCAAAGCGACTTTCATCCGAACGGCATTGTATTTTGGCTGGATCTCATTGTATTTTTCTGGGGGCAAGACAAGTAGTTTGTAAGGGATAGTTTCTTTTAAGATATCAGCAAGTTGGATGATTTGGCTATCTTTTAACTCTTTTGAATCTCGAACACCAAGTTTACGTAATTCTGCAAGCTGATCACGTTTCACATAAGCAGCACATACTGTTAGTGGACCGAAATAGCTGCCATTTCCGACTTCATCGCTACCTAAAACGGATAATTGACTGATATTTTTTGGCAAAGAAGAGACCGTTCTTGCTGGTTTGGCCTGTTTATCCTGTGCCTGTCCCCAGCGCTGAGCTTCCGTTTCTGCGTTTGCCCCTTGGAACATCACTTTTCCTGATGTGTAAGCAGTGATGGTCGTCCCGTCTTTTTTTGCAGCAAAGATAGTATAAGGAATCTGTTTATTTAACAAATAAGAGCGATAGTATGCTTTCATTTGACTAAGTTGGTCGTTCGTTGCTTTGATAATGACGTTGCTCATAAAATTCTCCTCGTTTTTATACATAAATCTATACCGCAACTCCTGACTTTTCGTTTTCTAAGAGGTTGCGAGACATAGCATTTTTTTAAAGTTTATCATATAATAGTTAAGTATGTGAAAAATATTTGTGGAGAACGGTGAAAGAACCAACTTCATGGTACACTAAATAAAACTTTCATCAAATAGGAGGAAATGATTCGTATGGCGCACGAAAAAACACGCTACAAAGCAGTGATTGCCAACCAAACATATACTATTATCGGACGGGAAACCAAGCATCATATGGATATCGTAACGAAGCTGATCAATGAGCAGTTAGCAGAATTGAAACAATTATCACCACAAATGGATAATGAACAAGCAGCGATCTTGATGGCTGTCAATGCGCTTTCGGATCAATTGAAGAAACAAGAAAGAATCTTGGAGCTAGAAGAAGAAACAGCAGAATTAAAGAAAAAAATGATCAAATTTACAGAGCTTGAAAATCGCGTAAAACGCATGGAAGCAATCGAGAATGAAGCTCGAGAAGTACTGAAAGAAAATGGTCAAGCAGATTATACTATTAAAAATCATGTGGAAGCACAACAGATTTTAAATGAAAAACGAAAAGGACAAATCAAACAAAAATCTTCTAATTAAGATCCTTTTATCAAAATAAGAAAAATTTAAAAAAGTTAGAAGAGAAAGGAACGTAGCATGCTGAGTTTGCTGATTTTATTTTTATTGCTAATTGCGTTTTTTTCTGGAGCACGTCGCGGGTTTGCTTTACAAGTCATATTCGCAATCGGATATGTGTTGTCATTTATTGCTGCCCAGCATTTTTACAAACCATTAGCAAGTCATTTGGAATTATACATTCCATACCCAGCTGTCACCCCGACATCAAAGTTAGCATTTTTTGATCAAGTATTTGCCTTTCACCTAGATGAAGCTTTTTATGCAGGAACGGCTTTTCTGATCATTTTGCTGATTGGCTGGCTGATCACCCGATTTGTGGGGGTCTTTGTCCATGGATTGACATATGTGCCGATCTTGAGACAGGTAGACTGGATTGCAGGAGGTATCCTGTCACTAATCATGGCTTACGTTACTATATTTTTGATTTTGCAGTTACTTGCCTTTGTTCCATTAGATGTGGTCCAAAATCAATTCGGCGAGCATAGTTTCGCTCGTTTTATCGTTGAGAGAACGCCCTTTCTTACCAACAAGATGTATGAGCTTTGGGTAACGAATATTTTAAATTAAGGAAATAGGGCTAGAAAATATTTTTTTAGAAAAACTTTTACAAGAATGTTTTGTTTTTTGTACACAGTAGTTTATTTAAGAAGGCTGCGCAACGTATGTCCGGCACAGCCCTTTTTTTCATAGTGAAAGATAAGGTGATAAAATGAATAACCGAATCCTTGAAACATTGGAATTTGAAAAAGTCAAACAGATGGTCAAACAATTTGTAGTGACTGCACAAGGAAAAGAAGAACTGGCAGAATTGGTACCAGTGAGCGAGAAACAAACGATCACAGAATGGCTTCAAGAAACTGAGGATGGGTTGAAAGTACAACGTCTGCGAGGCGGGATTCCTATACCAAAACTTGAAAATATCCGCGCTCATATGAAACGGATCGAAATCGGGGCAGACTTGAATGGAGTGGAGCTTGCACAAGTTTCCAGAGTGTTATCTACGACAAGTGAATTGCATCGGTTCATTGATGATCTTTCTGACAGTGAAATTGAATTTGCGCGTTTGTATATGTGGGCAGATCAGCTAGTCACGATTCCTGTTTTAAGTCGCCGTTTAAAGGAAGCAATCGATGAAGACGGACGCGTGACCGACGATGCTTCTCCTGAGCTAAAAATCATAAGACAGAACATTCGTCGAAGTGAACAAGCTGTTCGTGAACAGTTAGACGGAATCGTCCGCGGGAAGAACGCAAAATATTTGAGCGATGCAATCATCACCATGCGAAATGACCGCTACGTTATCCCAGTCAAACAAGAATACCGCGGTGTATTTGGCGGTGTAGTCCACGATCAAAGTGCTTCAGGACAGACTTTATTTATTGAACCAAAACAAGTGGTGGATTTGAATAATCGTTTGCGTCAATATCAAATCGCTGAACGAAATGAGATTCAACGTATTTTAAGTGAACTTTCTGCAGAACTTGTTCCACATCGTCAAGAAATCATCCACAATGCTTATGTGATTGGTAAAATGGATCTGATGAATGCAAAAGCACGATTTGGTAAAGAACTAAAAGCCATCGTGCCGGGAATCAGTGAAGACAATCATGTCGTCTTGAAACAAGCAAGACATCCGCTGATCGATCAGGAAAAAGTAGTTCCTAATGACATCGCAATTGGAAAAGACTATCAAGCCATTGTCATTACAGGACCTAATACAGGTGGGAAAACGATCACGTTGAAGACTTTAGGTCTGTTACAGCTGATGGGGCAAGCAGGGTTGCCGATTCCTGCAGGAGAAGAAAGCCAAATCGGTATTTTTGAAGAAGTATTTGCGGATATAGGAGACGAACAGTCGATTGAGCAAAGTCTATCGACCTTTTCTTCTCATATGACGAACACTGTAGATATTTTATCAAAAGTCAATGAAAAAAGTCTGGTACTATTTGACGAGCTTGGTGCAGGAACAGATCCGCAAGAAGGTGCTGCTCTAGCAATCGCGATCTTAGATGATCTTGGTAAAAAGTCTGCTTATGTGATGGCAACAACACACTATCCTGAATTGAAAGTTTATGGATACAATCGGGCAAATACGATTAATGCTAGTATGGAGTTCGATGTGGATACACTAAGTCCAACGTATCGTTTACTGATCGGTGTGCCTGGTCGGAGCAATGCGTTTGAAATCTCCAGCCGATTAGGTCTTGATACAGATGTTATTAATGAAGCAAAGCAGTTGATGAATGATGAGAGCCAAGATTTAAATGAAATGATCACAGATTTAGAGAATCGCCGGAAAATGGCAGAGACCGAATATCTGGAAATGCGTCATTTTGTTTCTGAGGCACAAGAACTTCATCATGATTTGAAAGAAGCTTACAGCTATTTCTTTGAAGAACGTGAAAAAGAAATAGAGAAAGCAAAGAAAAAAGCAAATGAAGTCGTGTCAGAGGCGGAAGAAAAAGCAGAAAAAATCATTGCTGATATTCGTAAAATGCAACAGCAGATCGGGCAAGGAAATGTGAAAGAGCATCAGTTGATCGATGCAAAGACCCAATTAGCAAATCTACATCAAGAAGAAACATTGAAGAAAAATAAAGTATTGAAGAAGGCGAAAGAACAAAAAACATTAAAACCGGGAGACGAAGTGTTGGTTACGACTTACGGCCAAAGAGGGACGCTTTTACGTAAAAACGGGAATCAGTGGCAAGTAGAAATCGGTATACTAAAAATGAATGTGTCCGAAGACGAACTGACGCCTGTTGCTCCTCAAAAAGAGCCGACACAACGAGTTGTCCATGCTGTACGCTCTGAATCTAGCAGTCATGTGCCGAATCAATTGGACCTTCGAGGAAAACGATATGAGGAAGCGCTAAGTGAAGTAGATCAGTATTTGGATTCTGCCATCCTAGCAGGTTATCCTCAAGTGACTATTGTCCACGGAAAGGGGACAGGCGCACTTCGCAAGGGAATTACTGATTATCTTAAAAACCATCGGAGCGTCAAAAGCTTTGAGTTTGCACCGGCAAATCAAGGCGGAAATGGTGCAACAATTGTTAAATTTAAGTAAAACTTACTAAAGGTAAGCAGATGGTTCGCTATCCAAGGATAGAAATGCTATACTGGTCATAGATTTTAAAAATGGAGGTCTTTGATATGTCACAAGTAATTACAGATAAGACATTTAACGAAGAAACAGACAAAGGACTTGTATTAATTGATTTTTGGGCAACTTGGTGTGGTCCATGTCGTATGCAAGCACCGATTTTGGATCAATTGGAACAAGAATATGATGAAGAAGAATTCAGAATTGCTAAAATGGATGTGGATGAAAATCCAGAAACTCCTCAACAATTCGGAATCATGAGTATTCCAACATTAATGTTGAAAAAAGATGGTCAAGTAGTAGAAAAAGCTGTTGGTGTTCATTCAAAAGAACAACTACGTCAAATGATCGACCAATATTTATAAAAGCTTAAAGCAAAAATAAGCTGAGGATGGGACTGAATTCAGTTCCGTCCTCGGTTTTTTTGCGGTTGAGTTAAGGTTATTCAAATTAACATTTTTTGAGTATAATTACGTTGTCAGGCTGGATTGTTTTTTTGACAGACATGCTATAATAACTTTAATTGAATATGAAGGGGAGTACCAGATGAACGAACGAATCAAAAACAAACTAGCTTTACTTCCTGATCAGCCCGGCTGTTACTTGATGAAAGATAAAAATGGAACGATCATTTATGTCGGAAAAGCCAAAATATTGAAAAATCGCGTCCGCTCATATTTTACTGGCAGCCATAATACGAAAACGGAACGGCTTGTTAGTGAAATTGAAGACTTTGAATACATCGTTACAGAATCGAATATAGAAGCTTTGCTCTTAGAAATCAATCTGATAAAGAAAAATGATCCTAAATACAATATTATGTTAAAGGATGATAAAACCTATCCTTTCCTTAAGATAACGAATGAAAAATATCCCCGTTTGGTGATTACTCGCAAAGTACTAAAAGACAAAGCACTGTATTTTGGACCATATCCAGATGTCGGTGCGGCGAATGAGACAAAGAAGATCCTCGACCGATTATTTCCTCTGAGAAAATGCAAACCTAGTCAGACGAAGGAGCCTTGTCTTTACTATCATTTGGGGCAATGTCTGTGTCCTTATTATTTCGACGTAGATCCGAAAGTCTATACGAAAATCGTTGATGAAGTGAAAAACTTTTTAAACGGAGGACACGAAAAAATCGAGTCAGAGATCCATCAGAAAATGGTAAAAGCTGCTGAAAACATGGAATTTGAAAAAGCTGCAGAATACCGAGACCAGATCCGTGCTATCGAAACAATCATGACTCGCCAAAAAATGACAAATACTGATTTACTGGATCGAGATGTATTTGGTTATGCGATTGATAAAGGCTGGATGTGTGTCCAAGTGTTTTTTGTAAGACAAGGAAAGTTAATTGAACGAGATGTTTCAATGTTTCCTTTCTATAACGAAGCAGAAGAAGATTTTTTGACTTATATTGGTCAGTTTTATCAGGAAAATGAACATTTCATTCCTAAAGAAGTCTTGATTCCTGATACGATCGACAAGCCAAGTGTAGAAGCTTTGTTGGATACGAAAGTTCTACAACCGAAACGAGGCGAAAAGAAAAAATTAGTGGAATTGGCGAATAAGAATGCCTCAGTTGCTTTGAATGAACGATTTGATCTGATTGCTAGAAAGCAGGAACGGACGATCGGAGCAGTGGAACGTTTAGGAAACGCAATGAATATCCCGACCCCAATACGCATTGAATCATTTGATAACTCCAATATCATGGGGACGAATCCTGTGGCTGCGATGGTCGTATTCATTGATGGAAAACCAGCAAGAAAAGAATATCGGAAATATAAAATAAAAACAGTCAACGGACCGGATGATTATGCATCGATGAGAGAAGTCATCTATCGCAGATATTCACGAGTGATTCGTGAAGGGTTGCCTTTACCTGATTTGATCTTGATCGATGGAGGAAAAGGACAAGTCGATGTAGCAAAAGATGTCTTAGAAAATCAATTAGGAATCGATATTCCTATTGCTGGTATGGCAAAAAACGATAAACATAGAACAAATGAGTTGCTATTCGGTACAGATTTGGCTGTAGTACCACTTGAACGAAATTCACCTGAGTTTTTTTTGCTCCAGCGGGTCCAAGATGAAGTCCATCGATTCGCGATCACTTTCCATCGGCAGCTGCGTAGTAAAAACAGTTTTGCTTCCCGATTAGACGAAATTGAAGGGCTAGGACCGAAACGAAAAAAAATGTTGCTTAAAGAGTTCAAATCATTGAAAAATATCACAGCAGCTACGATAGAAGAATTACAAGAAATCGGACTACCGAAAAATGTCGCACAAAACGTATTCGATAAATTACATCAAGAATGAGAAAAGGGCACTTTACAAAGAAAGTAAAGTGTCCTATCATTTTATTTACAACAACAAGAGAGTATACGTTTTGTTGGTAAATAATAAATCGCTTACATCTAGTGTCTTAGGATATATGGATTTATGGAAGAAGGAGTGAAGAAATGTTAGAAGTCAAGGATCTTGTTAAAACTTTTGGGAACTACACAGCTGTCGATCATGTCTCTTTCCAAATCCCAGACGGAAAAATCATGGGGCTGATTGGTCAAAACGGTGCTGGTAAGACAACGACTTTTCGTTTGATCTTGGATTTTTTGACACAAGACCAGGGAGAAGTGTTATGGAATGGTCATCATCTTGGGGAGAAAGATTATGATATCATCGGCTATCTTCCAGAAGAACGAGGACTTTATCCAAAAGTAACGATTCAAGACCAACTGCTTTATTTTGCAGAACTTAGAGGGAAATCAAGAAAAGAAATTGAACCAAAAATCGATTTTTGGATGGAAAAATTTCAGGTAAAAGGGAAAAAGACGGATAAAGTAAAATCTTTGTCTAAAGGGAATCAGCAAAAAGTTCAGCTCATCGCCACATTGATCCATGAACCTAAATTGATCATTTTGGATGAACCATTTAGCGGGTTAGATCCGGTAAACGCGGAATTACTGAAAGATGGAATATTGGAATTGAAAAAACACGGTTCGTGTGTCATTTTTTCTAGCCATAATATGGATAATGTAGAAAAAATCTGTGATCATTTGATCATGCTGCGAAACGGAAAAATGGTTTTGAATGGAAAAGTCCATGAGATCCGTGAATCATTTGGCCGTACGAAGTTATTCTTGGAATCTGGGTTAAGTCAACAGGAAGTAGAAGAAATCGAAGGCGTGAAAAAAGTGATCCTTCGTGAGGATAATACGTTAGAGATCACATTAGAAGATCCTGAAGCTGGGAAAGAAATCTTTACTCGTGCGACACAATTCGGCTATATCCCTATGTTCAACCAGCAGCCGCCAACTTTGGAAGAGATTTTCAAATTGAAAGCAGGTGAAATCGATGCGTAAGTTTTGGATTATTACCAAAGATGTCTATTTAAAAAATGTCAAGTCGATTTCTTTCTTGATTATGATATTAGTCCCTTTCATCATGCTAGGTATTATTTATGTAGCAGGCAACTTTGCCCAGCAAAATAGTGATGTCAATAAAATCGGCGTATTGGCTGATAATGAGCAAATCAGTCAGCAATTGAGCCAAGTCAAAACAGATGATTTTGAGTTCAAAGCAGTGGATTCTGAAGAAAACGCACAAAAAGACCTTTCGAAAGAAAAAATTGATGCTTATTTAGTAGTCTCAACTGATAAAGATAAAGTAAATGGGACGCTTTATAGCGAAAATTCATTGGGACAAAGTACACAACTGCTGATACAACAACAATTGACTGGCTTGCAATCAATGATTCGAGCAAGTGAATTAGGCATTTCTCCAGAAGAAGTGGCAAGTTTGAGCCAACAGGCAAGTTTGACTCGACAAAAAGTCAACTTTGATTCAAAAGGAAAAATGTCGGTAGGAGAAGATAATTCGACAGTCCAATATGTTGTCAGCTATGTGGCCACGATTGTCTTGTTCATTATCATTCTGACTTATGCACAAATCATTGCACAAGAGATTGCTTCTGAAAAAGGCACGCGGATCATGGAAGTGATCCTGTCCAGTACGACTGCACAAAAGCATTTTTACGGGAAACTAACTGGTGTTTTGCTTGTTGCATTAACGCAAATGGCATTATACGGCATTATTTTTGGTGTAGGATACAATCAATTCAAAGATATGGAAATGGTCAAGAATATATTGGACGGTCTCTCATTGGATAACTTGATTGGACCATTCTTGTGGTATTCTCTTCTATTTATGATTTTTGGCATTTTGATTTTTTCTGTTTTGGCAGCTTTATGTGGCTCTTTGGTCAACAAAGCAGAAGATACAGCAAAAGCAATTTTGCCAGTGACTTATTTATCTTTAGGCGGATACATGCTTGGGTTGATATTAGGTGCGTCAGATCCAAATAATATCGTTATTCGGATCACTTCGTATATTCCATTCTTATCTTCTTATATTATGCCGGTTCGCTTGGCAAATGAGACAGTCGGTATGGGTGGAGCATTGATTTCCTTGTTGGTACTTGTAGCCGTGACATTCTTATTGATGATTTTGTCTGCAAACATGTACAAATCGAATGTACTCGTTTATAGCGAAGGCGGATTATGGAGTTCATTGAAACAATCGATTTCAATTATGAGAAATGAACGAAAAAAAGCATAAAATATAGATAAATATAGAAGGAAGCTGGACATTTATTGTTCCCAGCTTCTTTTTTGTATAGACCTATTTCTATTTTTTTATTATATTAGGTATATATCCATTGAAAATAGTGTATAACAACTTTATAATGTTAAGTATACCAATTTTTTGGAGGCGTTTTAATGGACCGCTATTTAGATTTACTTTCAGAGAAGTTCCCTACAACGGAAGATGTCATCACGGAAATCATCAATCTCGAAGCAATTTTACAGCTTCCAAAAGGAACAGAGTTATTTTTGAGCGATATACATGGCGAATTTCCTGCTTTTGATCATATTCTGCGTATCGGTTCAGGAAATCTTAAAGAAAAGATCAAAGACCTTTTCTCTGAACAAATGACGGAAACGGAGATCAGCCAATTCACTATTTTTACGGCTTATCCAGAATATGTATTGACGACTGATTGGTACAAAAAACAAGATAAATCCCAGCTGATTCATCGTTTGATTGATCTTTTACGGTTTACGACAGTCAAATACACTCGATCAAAAGTTCGAAAAGGATTGCCAAAAGAATATAGCTATATCATTGAGGAACTCTTGTATATCGATGATCGTATCAACGGGAAAAAAGACTATGTAAAAAAAATCATTGAACAACTTGTCTTGATGAAGGAAGAAGAAAAATTTTTAACAAAACTTGCGCAGACGATCCAAAAATCTGTCATCGATCATTTGCATATCGTGGGTGATATTTTTGATCGGGGAACTCAAGCAGCCAAAGTGATGAATCGAATCATGGATTTTTCCTCTGTAGATATCCAGTGGGGGAATCATGATATTTTGTGGATTGGTGCGTATTGCGGCTCTGAGGCATGTTTATTGACGCTTTTACGGATTGCCGCACGCTACAACTATTTATTTGAATTAGAGAAAGAATATGGATTAAATTTACGTCCATTATTTTCTTTTGCCCATCAAACCTACCAGAAGAATCCTGTATTTACACCTAAAAACAGGAAAGATCTATCTGAAAGAGAACAAGAAGAACTAGAAAAGATCCATCAAGCACTTTCTATCCTCCAATTCAAATCAGAACATCAGTTGTTGGATCGACGACCTGAATTTAAAATGGACGATCGTAAATTGTTGGAAAAAATCAACTATGAGGAATCAACGATCGTTTTAGAAGGTCAGCTCTATGAGTTGAAAGGGACTTGTTTTCAAACGATCCAGCCAGATGATCCTAAAAAATTCTTGGAAGAGGAACAAAAAGTGATCGATAGTTTGATGTATTCATTCCAGCACTCGTTAAGAATGCAAAAACACATGACGTTTTTGATCGAAAAAGGGGGAATGTATCTCACGAACAATCAGCATGTACTGTTTCATGGCTGTATACCTGTAGATGAAAAGGGGCAGCTCTTAGCATTTGAATTAGACCAATCTTATCGCGGAAAAGAATTACTGGGATTTTTTGAAAAACAGATAACTGAAAGCGCAAAAGATTTGACTGCAAAAGAAGATTTGGCGACCGATTTGATTTGGTATGCGTGGAGCGGGCCATTTTCGCCTTTATTTGGCAAGAGTAAAATGGCCACTTTTGAGCGCTATTTTCTCACAGAGCCTCATACGCACGTCGAAAAAAGCAATCCCTATTATCACTTGCGAGATGAAGAGTGGTTCAGTGAAAAAATTTTGGCAGAATTCGATGCAAAAGAAGAAGGTTCAGCAATCATCAATGGGCACACGCCAGTAAAAGTAAAAAAAGGGGAGTCACCGATCAAAGCAAACGGAAAAGCATTTGTTATTGACGGAGGTCTATCCAAAGCTTATCAAAAAACAACCGGGATTGCTGGCTACTCATTACTATGCAATTCTTACGGTTTCCAAATCGTGACACATTATCCGTTCTTGCCTATTGAACAACAATTTGCAAAAAAATCTGATCAAACGAATGTAAAAAAAGTGATCGAGCAGCAGCTCCCACGCAAACTTAATCGGGATACGACAAAAGGAATGGAATTACAGCAACAGATTACTCAACTCCAAAGGCTGTTGGATTATCGAAAGGACGATTGAGAAAAATGCTAGCCAACATTGCTCAATAGACTAAAAAGCGACTGCAACAAAAGGCGTGCCGCAGTCTCCTTCGGAATTAGCTCAAAAAACAGAAAAATATGAGGAGCTATTTTTCCGTTTATTTCTCTAATACTCAGGTCAAAACGCTGTTTTCACGACCTCTTCCTTAAACGGTGTTCAAAAGCCAGTTTCTCGGTATTAAGCCAAATTTATGTAAAAATGTGGAAAGCCATTTTCACAAAATTTTTCTTAATACTCGAAACTAAACAGCTTTTTCACAACCTCTGATTCACGGTGTTCAAAAGCTTGCATCTGCGGTAATAAGCCCAGCCAAACGAAAAATATGAGAAGCTATTTTTGTTTGGCTGTTCTTATTACTTGATGCAGGACAGCTTTTTCACAACCTCTTTCCTTAAACGGTGTTCTCCTGCCAACTCCTCGGTCACAAGTCACAATATCCAACAAACATGAGAAGCTGTTTTTTGAAATTGCTCCTTGTGACTCAGAGTTGAACGGCAGGCTCACGACCTCTTGGTAAACGGTGTTCTCCTGCCAACTCCTCGGTCACAAGTCACAATATCCAACAAACATGAGAAGCTGTTTTTTGAAATTGCTCCTTGTGACTCAGAGTTAAACGGCAGGCTCACGACCTAATCAGAAAAACGATTAAAATTCATTCACAAAGAAATCGAATAAACGCTGTTCAGATGAAACTACACGATGAGAAAGTTCCGGATGCCATTGGACACCAAGGATTTTGTGCATATTATCTTTACTTTGGACTGCTTCAATGAGTCCATCGTTGGAAAAGGCGATGGCTTTTAACAAAGGAGAAAGATCTTTGACTGCCTGATGATGATAGGAATTCACAAAGTATGAATCAGGGAGAAGGTCACTTAATAAACTGTCCGAAACGATTTTGACTTCGTGAGTCGCAAACTGAGGGGCGGTGGGCTGTTGTTCGTGTTTTACGGACCATTTTGGATATAATGAAAGATCTTGATAAAGTGTTCCCTCCAACACGACATTCAATAGTTGAAATCCTCGGCAGACTGCAAAAATCGGTTTTCTTTGTTTCAATGATTCCAAGATCAATGCCTGTTCGAATTGGTCTCGTTGAATATTTGTTTCCGTCAGTTTTGGATGAGGGTCTTCCATGTAAAGTTGCGGACTAACATCCTGACCGCCTGCAAGAATGAGTTTGTCGATTTTCTCAATTAGTTGAGGCGCTGAATCTGGAGACATGACTGGCAGAATAAGAGGTAATCCTTGAGCATCTAAAACTGCATCCACAAATCCCTGCGGTGTATAGCTTACTTGATTTCCTTGGAAAGTATCTGTCGCTCGAATCAGTTGATTCCCGGCAATGCCGATGATTGGTTTCATTTTTATTCCCCCTAAAGTAGACTAATTGTAACAAGGATTTAAAAAAATTTAAACTATGTAAGACTTGCCCCTATACTTATCTGTTCTTGCTGTGTTACTATCTGTAAAGAGAATTTTCGTGTGAAATTCATGACGATAGTTGAAAATATTGCTTAATTTGTTATAATAAAAAGTAAGCAGAAATAAAAAGGTTGGGCGTAAGCTTCAAGGATCTAGTTCTTCAAGGGGTGAGAAGGACATTTTATTGAAGGGGCCTGCCTATACTAAGTTATCTTTAGAGGTACATACTTTCAATGAAAAAAGAAAGCATGTACCTCTTTTTTAAATCGAAAGGAAGTGAAGCAAGTGTTAGAAGCTTTGGAACAAATCCGAAAAGCAGAAGAAGAAAATGAGAAGCGTGCCCGAACCCTACGGCAGCAGTTGAAGACCTATGCAGAAGAAAAAGAGCAAGAATTGGAAATAATCCAAACGAACAATCGGCAACAGCTGAAACAGTTGGTAGAAGAAAAAGAACAATTCGAAAAGCAAGAATTAGAAAAAGAAAAAATAAAATTGAAAGCAGAAGCAGACAAGGTGCAAGCTACTTTGAAAGACCAATATCAAAAGCATCAGAGTCAAGCAATCGGTGCAATCATTGAAAGGGTGAAAGAAACTTATGGCCGTCACTAAGATGGAAAAAGTGACCCTCATTTCAGATAAAAGAAATCAGGAGAGGATTTTACAAGCAGTACAAGGAATCCAAAATGTTGAAATCCGGGATCTGTATCAAAATAGAACAAACAACCAGTGGGTAGAAAAATATTTTCCAGATACCACGATTATTGATAAAGAAGCAAAATTAAGCGCTTTAGGCAATCGGCTGAAAGACATCCAAGAAGCTATCCAATTCATACAACACCACGGCGATAGCCGTCAAAAGAAACTCCATTTGAAACGTCAAGAACTTTCCTTACAAGACTTGGAAGCAAATTATTCCGAAGAAAATTTCATGAATAAATTAGAAGAAGTCCTCGATTTAAAAGAAAAGTGGGAACAGCTAACTGAAAAACGTGATCGTTTAGAAGAAGAGGAAGAATGGCTTCTTCATTGGCAACAGCTGGATATTGCTCCAAGTATGTATGCCAGTAAGACGACCATTTTTGAGATGGGGACTGTGAGTGCAGCAAATTTTGAAAGTTTCAAGGAAGAACTAAGTAAGCTTGATGACGTTTATATGGAAGAAATAGATTATACGCCAAAACAAGTTTATCTTTCGTATGTTGCTTTAAAAAAATCAGCTGCTGCTATAGAAGAAATTGCTGGGAAATACGGGTTCAATAAAGAAACGTATCCTTATGAACAAAATCCTAAAGAAAAACTGCAAGAAACCAAACAGCAATTGTCCGTTGTTCACGAGCACCAAAAGAAGATAACGACAGCGTTAGGTCAGTGCAGCGGCTATATCCAAGAATTTGAATGGGTAGAAGAAGTCACACTTGCCGTTGCAGAACGGGAAAAAGTAAAAGAACGGTTTATCCATGCGACTTATCTGATCGTTTTGCAAGGTTGGGTAGATGCAGAAGAAAAACAGAATTTGATGCATGTGTTAACCGAAACTGTATCAGAAGAAGATATATATATTAGTTTCGAAACACCAAACTCAGAAGAGATTCAGCAGGAAGTCCCTACTAAATTGAAAAACCATCCGCTTATCGAACCTTTTGAATTGCTGACTGAAATGTACAGTCTGCCAAAATATGAAGAAGTAGATCCAACGCCTTGGATGACACCATTTTATCTTGTCTTCTTCGGGATGATGGTCGCAGATGTTGGTTACGGATTGCTGATGCTCATTGGGACAATACTAGCTCAAAAACTATTTGTTTTACCACGCGGGATGAAACGTTTCGTAAAATTCTTTGAGATTCTCTCGGTACCATCGATCATCTGGGGATTGATCTACAGTTCATTTTTCGGACAGGCATTACCAAAAGAACTATTTGGCATCCGCTTGCCTTTCCCAATCCTATCTACGACGGATGACGTCAATACGATTTTGATTTTATCCGTGATTTTCGGTCTGATACAGATCTTGGTTGGGTTATTCGTGGCAGCAAAGGAAAATATCAGGAGAAAAGATTACTTGAGTGCTGTCAGTGATGGATTTGCCTGGCAAGGGATCCTGATTGGGATCGTTATTGCATTGATTGGTGTCATGTTGATAAAAAATACAGCATTTGTTTATCTTGGCGCGGGGCTATCGATCATTGCTGCTTTATGTATCTTAATCGTGCCGATTATCCAATCGCCGTCTAAAGTCAAGGGTGCTGCCAAAGGAGCGTATAATCTTTACGGATTGACGGGTTATATCGGTGATTTAGTCAGTTATACACGTTTGATGGCACTAGGTATTTCAGGCGGAAGTATTGGCGCGGCATTCAATATGCTAGTTGCTTTCATGCCGCCAGCCGCTCGATTCAGTGTAGGGATCCTTTTGATCATCGCTTTACACGCACTGAATATGTTTTTGACACTGTTGAGTGCCTATGTCCATGGCGCACGATTGCAGTATGTCGAATTTTTTGGGAAATTTTATACAGGAGGCGGACGTGCCTTTGACCCGCTGAAAACGGCGGAAAAATACGTCAACATCAATCATAAGAAAAAAAACAATAAATAATTGGAGGATTTTTATACAATGATGGATTACTTAATTAGTCAAAATGGTGGAATGGTATTTGCAGTATTAGCGATGGCAACAGCGACGATTTTTTCAGGAATCGGTTCAGCTAAAGGTGTTGGAATGACAGGTGAGGCAGCAGCAGCGTTAACAACAAGTCAACCCGAAAAATTCGGACAGGCTCTGATTCTGCAATTGCTTCCAGGTACGCAAGGGTTGTATGGATTCGTTATCGCCTTTTTGATTTTTATCAATTTAGGAAATGATATGTCAGTTGTACAAGGATTGAACTTTTTAGGCGCTTCTCTGCCGATTGCTTTTACAGGCTTGTTTTCAGGTATCGCCCAAGGGAAAGTTGCAGCAGCAGGTATCCAAATTTTAGCGAAAAAACCTGAACATGCTACAAAAGGAATCATTTTTGCTGCGATGGTTGAAACATATGCGATTTTAGGTTTCGTTATTTCCTTCCTATTAGTATTGAATGCCTAAGCATAAAGGAGGAAAAGCAGATGAACGCCATTGAAAAAATCATCTCTCAGATGAATGAAGCAGCAGAGCAAGAAAGAGCGGCGTTAGAGCAAGAAGAGCGAATGAAGATCGATCAAAACTTTGAACAAAAACGTACGCAAATCGAAACAGAACATCAAAAACAAAAAGAAAAACAAATCGAATTACTTGAAAAAAAATACCGTCAGCTTAGGAATCGCCAACAAGTAGAAGTACGACAAGAAAATTTGAACGCGAAGCAGGAATTTTTACGACGATTGTTTGCAGATGCAATAGCTGAAATGGAGAATTGGGATGAATCTGAACAAATCCAGTTTATCAAAAATTCATTGTATTCATTACCTTTGACAGGCAAAGTAACATTCATTGCTGGAGAAAAATCAGCAGCTTATCTTTCTCAGACATTGCTGGATGAATGGAACAATGAACTTCCCTTTACGATGGTTTTAAGTGATGAATCTGTTGCTGGTCAAGCTGGGTTTCTGATAAACGATCAAGGAGTTCAGTATAATTTTCTTTTCAGCAGCCTTGTACAAGATATCCAAGGAACGATGAGTTTTGAGATTGCCAATCAATTATTCGAATAAGGAGGGATCAGTGTATGGAATACCACGAACTAAATCCCTTGATTCGCGGAAGAGAGCTTGAACTTTTGTCCAATGAGACATTTGAACGGATGATTCAAACCAATTCTGTCGAAGCACTTGGTGAAATATTGAAATCCACGATTTACAGTCCATATATCTATGACGGATATGAATATGACTTCGAACAGAATCTTTTAAAGGAGCAGAGCCGTCTATTTCGCTGGTTAAAGGAATCAGCACCGGAGCCTGAAATCGTTTGGATCTATACGATGCGTTATACTTTCCATAATCTGAAGGTTTTGACAAAAGCCGAGATGACAAATCAAAATCTGGACCATTTGTATATCGACGATGGGTTTTATTCATTAGAAACCTTGAAGGATGCCATTCATACGCAAGTTTCAAATGAACTCCCTGAAAGTATTATGGATAGTATACGAGAAGTCCGCGATTATTTTGAAGAGTCTACCATTCTTCAGGGAATCGATGTGATCTATGATCGGCAGTTTTTGACTGAACAGCGACGGCTTGCCGATAAGCTAGGATATCAAGAATTGCTGAAAGAAGTCATTGCTTTTATTGACTTGACGAATATCACAACGATGGCTCGAGGAATATTGCAGAAAAGAACATATGGGTTCATGACGACGGTGCTTTCCAGTTCGGGAAGTATCGAAAAAGAAGTATTTTTGAACTTTGTAGATAAAGACATGGAAGCTTACACGAACTTTCTATTAGAGACAGATTATGCTGAGTTTCTGCGTCCTGTCATCCGTGAGGGAAATCTTGATCTCGTAAAGCTTGAACAGTTGAAAGATGATTATCTAAGTTCATTGTATCAAGAAGCACAAACCCAGGCTTTCGGACCACTGCCATTACTAGCTTTTTTGAACGCAAAAGAGGTAGAAAGCAAAAACCTTCGTTTACTGGTTATCGGCAAAAGAAGCCATTTCGAACCAGAAACAATCAGAAAGCGGGTGAGACAAGTCTATGACGCATAAGATCGGTGTAGTTGGCGACAAAGATTCTGTTTTGCCATTCAAATTGTTTGGCTTCGATGTTCGTTACGGTACAACCAAGCAGACCGTTCGTCAGGCAATTGAAGAAATGGCAAAGAATGAATATGGCGTGATTTATGTCACGGAGCAATGTGCAGCACTGAGCCCAGAAACGATCGAACGTTACAAGGAACAAATGATACCTGCTATCGTATTGATTCCCAACCATCAAGGATCATTAGGGATTGGGCTGGAAGAAATTCAAAAGAACGTAGAAAAAGCAGTAGGTCAAAATATCTTATAGTATGAAAAGGAGATAGAAATTTTGCAAATTGGAAAAATCATAAAAGTCTCCGGACCTCTTGTAATGGCTGAGAACATGTCTGATGCCAGTATCCAAGACATGTGTCTAGTGGGAGATCTAGGAGTTATCGGAGAAATTATCGAGATGCGTGGCGATGTGGCGTCTATTCAAGTATATGAAGAGACTTCTGGAATTGGTCCAGGCGAACCGGTTCGCTCTACTGGTGAAGCTTTATCTGTTGAATTAGGACCAGGGATCATTTCACAAATGTTTGACGGAATCCAACGGCCATTAGATACCTTTATGGAAATCACACAAAGTAATTTCTTAGGACGGGGAGTCCAATTGCCTGCATTGGATCATGAGAAAAAATGGTGGTTCGAACCCACATTAGAAGCCGGAGAAACGATTAGTGCTGGCGATGTGATTGGAATAGTAGAAGAAACAAAAGTTATCAAACACAAAATCATGGTGCCAAATGGGATAAAAGGTACGATCAAAACAATCGAAAAAGGGTCGTTCACTATTGATGAAACCGTATGTGTCGTTGAAACTGAAAATGGTGACAAAAACTTGACGATGCTCCAAAAATGGCCAGTCAGACGTAGTCGGCCAATCAAAGAAAAATTAAACCCTGATGCACCGATGATCACCGGACAGCGAGTGATCGATACGTTCTTCCCAGTGACAAAGGGGGGAGCAGCAGCTGTTCCTGGTCCATTTGGTGCAGGAAAAACAGTCGTTCAGCATCAAATCGCAAAATGGGCCGATGTGGACATGGTCGTTTATGTGGGATGCGGTGAACGCGGAAATGAGATGACGGATGTTTTAAATGAATTCCCTGAATTGATTGACCCTAATACAGGAGAATCGTTGATGGAACGTACGGTATTGATTGCCAATACATCTAACATGCCAGTAGCGGCTCGAGAAGCTTCTATCTATACGGGAATCACGATTGCGGAATATTTCCGTGACATGGGTTATGACGTTGCTATCATGGCAGACTCCACTTCGCGATGGGCAGAAGCACTTCGTGAGATGAGCGGACGTTTGGAAGAAATGCCTGGTGATGAAGGTTATCCAGCTTATCTTGGTTCCCGTCTTGCGGAATACTATGAACGATCTGGAAGAGTCATTGCTTTAGGATCAGAAGGTCGCGAAGGAAGTATAACCGCAATCAGTGCTGTATCGCCTTCTGGAGGAGATATTTCGGAACCAGTCACACAAAATACATTGCGGGTCGTAAAAGTATTCTGGGGACTTGATTCGACTTTAGCCCAAAAAAGACATTTTCCTTCGATCGATTGGATCCAAAGTTATTCTCTTTATTCAACAGAAGTAGGGAAGTACATGGATCATATCCTTCAAGCTGACTGGGCATCCATGGTCACTGAGGGTATGCGTATTTTGCAGGAAGAACAGCAGCTGAATGAAATCGTGCGTTTGGTAGGGATTGATTCCCTTTCAGATAATGATCGTCTGACATTAGAAGTGGCAAAATCCATTCGTGAAGATTATTTGCAGCAAAATGCTTTTGATGATGTCGATACATTCACTTCAAGAGAGAAACAATTCAAAATGTTGAAGATGATCTTGACCTTTGGTGAAGAAGGACGGCATGCGTTGTCGTTAGGTGCTTATTTAAGTGAGATCATGGACGGTACCGTATCGATTCGTGAAAGAATCGGACGAAGCAAATATATCCCGGAAACAGAATTAGAAAAACTAGATCAAATTATCGGTGAAATCAAGCAAACGATGCAAACAATCGTTTCAGAAGGAGGCATGAGCAATGATTAAAGAATATCGTACGATCGGTGAAGTCGTCGGTCCATTGATGGCGGTTGAAAAAGTTGCTGGTGTCAAATATGAAGAATTAATCGAAGTCCGTATGCAAAATGGCGAGATTCGTCGTGGACAAGTATTGGAAGTCCAAGAAGATAAAGCAATGGTCCAAATATTTGAAGGAACAAGTGGAATCAATTTACGTGACTCTTCTGTACGATTTTTAGGACATCCTTTAGAACTAGGTGTATCGGAAGACATGATCGGTCGAGTATTCGATGGCTTGGGACGTCCAAAAGATAATGGACCAGAAATCCTGCCTGAAAAGTATTTGGATATTAACGGAGAAGTAATCAATCCAGTAGCTCGGGATTATCCAGATGAGTTTATCCAAACAGGAATCTCTGCAATCGATCATTTGAACACATTAGTTCGTGGACAAAAATTACCAGTATTTTCTGGTTCTGGTCTTCCTCACAAAGAATTAGCTGCTCAGATCGCGCGACAAGCAACGGTACTTGATTCATCAGATGATTTCGCCGTAGTCTTTGCTGCTATTGGGATCACTTTTGAAGAAGCAGAATTTTTCATGGAAGATTTTCGACAAACTGGTGCAATCGACCGTTCTGTCATGTTCATGAATTTAGCAAACGACCCTGCAATCGAACGTATTGCTACTCCTCGTATGGCTTTGACTGCTGCAGAATATCTTGCTTATGAAAAAGGAATGCATGTATTGGTTATCATGACAGACATGACCAACTATGCAGAGGCATTGCGAGAGATTTCTGCAGCACGGCGAGAAGTTCCAGGAAGAAGAGGCTATCCTGGGTATCTTTACACGAACTTAGCTACTTTGTTCGAACGAGCAGGAAGGATCCGCGGACTAAAAGGATCAGTTACTCAAATTCCGATTTTAACAATGCCAGAAGACGATAAGACTCATCCGATCCCTGACTTGACTGGTTATATTACAGAAGGCCAGATCATCTTGACTAGAGAGCTTTACAAGAGTGGGATACAACCACCAATTGATGTACTTCCGTCTCTTTCGCGGTTAAAAGATAAAGGAACTGGACCCGGAAAGACAAGAGAAGACCATGCGGCTACGATGAATCAGCTTTTTGCAGCCTATGCACAAGGAAAACAGGCAAAAGAATTAGCCGTAGTTTTAGGAGAATCTGCTTTATCTGATGTAGACAAGATTTATGCGAAGTTTGCTGAGCGGTTTGAAAAAGAATATGTCAATCAAGGATTCTACACGAACCGTTCGATTACTGAAACACTTGATCTAGGGTGGGAACTGCTATCGATGTTGCCAAGAACCGAATTAAAACGAATCAAAGACGACATGCTGGACAAATATCTGCCAGAAGGGAAGTGAGTTCTGATGGCACGATTGAATGTGAATCCGACCCGCATGGAATTGACCCGATTGAAAAAACAGTTGACAACTGCCGCAAGAGGGCATAAATTATTAAAAGATAAGCAAGATGAACTGATGCGTCAATTCATTCTGTTGATTCGAAAGAACAACCAACTGCGTCAAGAAATGGAAGAGTCCATGACAGAAGCAATGTCTGATTTTGTATTGGCAAATGCTTCAATCACGGAACCTTTCATCGAAGAATTGTTTGCTTTGCCGGCGGAAAACGTTGATTTATCTATCGTAGACAAAAATATCATGAGTGTAAAAGTACCTGTGATGAATTTTGAATATGATGAACAGCTGACAGACACCCCTTTGGAATACGGGTATTTGAATTCCAGTGCCGAACTGGATCGGTCAATCGATCGGTTTACTACCTTGCTTCCAAAACTTTTGGAACTGACAGAAATCGAAAAAACTTGTCAGCTAATGGCAAGTGAGATCGAAAAGACACGTCGGCGAGTCAATGCATTAGAGTATATGACGATCCCTCAATTAGAAGAAACGATCTATTATATTCGTATGAAGCTAGAAGAAAACGAGCGCGCAGAAGTAACAAGGTTGATCAAAGTAAAAAATATGGGTACCACTGACTAAGTGGTATCCTTTTTTAAAAGAGGAAAACGATGATTAAACAAAACAAACAAATAAAGAAACGCTTGCCGGCCGTTCAGCTTCTCGCATTAGGATTTTTTCTCCTGATTTTAGTTGGCGGCGGCCTACTTACCCTGCCATTTTTTAGTAATAGTGGGCATGGGACAAATTTTATCGATGCGCTTTTCACTGCAACTTCTGCCGTCTGCGTGACGGGATTGACGACATTGAATACAGCAGAACATTGGAACAGTGCTGGTCAGTTTTTGATCATGCTTTTGATTGAGATTGGCGGTCTTGGCTTTATGATGGTTCCGATTCTATGCTTTGCATTGATAAAGAAAAAAGTCAGTCTCAGCACACGTATCATATTAAAAGAAGCGCTAAATCTAGAAGAAGTATCAGGTGTGATGAAGCTCATGCTTTACATCCTGAAATTGGCCTTTGTGATCCAATTGATTGGTACGATTGCTTTATCTTTTGTATTCGTGCCTGAATTTGGCTGGTTGAAAGGGATCTGGTACAGTTTGTTCCACGCAATCTCTAGTTTTTGTAATGCAGGGTTTGATTTGTTAGGAGACAGTTTAGCCAATCACCAGCAAAATGTTTATTTGATCATGGTGGTATCTGCTTTGATCATTTCTGGCGGATTAGGCTTTATCGTCTGGCGTGACTTATTGGAATATCATCAGAAAAAGAAGATGACGATTCATTCAAAAATCGCATTAACCGTTACAGGTACCCTTTTATTAGGCGGTTTCGTTGTGTTCTTTTTCACAGAACACAATGGGGCAACATTAGTGGAAGGGAATATGTTTCAACGATTGGCAAATACTTTTTTTATGAGTGTAACACCTAGAACGGCTGGATATTATTCAGTTGATTATCTCCATATGAGTCATGCCGGTCTGATCTTAACGATGTTTTTGATGTACATTGGCGGAACATCTGGGTCGACTGCCGGCGGATTGAAAACAACTACGTTAGGTGTGTTGCTGATCCAGATGCGTTCGATGCTTAAAGGACGTACGAGAGCGGAAGCATTTGGCCGTACAATCCGTCAAGGCGCAGTGTTGCGAGCACTCACGTTGTTTTTTATCACGTTGACACTGTGTGTAGTCGCCATCATGATTTTATCAGTGACTGAAACGATACCTAAAACTTCTGGCATCGAATATATTGCTTTTGAGGTCTTCTCTGCATTTGGAACAGTAGGACTTACGATGGGATTGACGCCAGACTTGACTGCAATAGGGAAATTGATCATTATAGCGCTTATGTACATTGGACGAGTTGGGGTATTGACTGTGGTCTTCTCTCTGATGACAAAAGCACAAAGAACTCAATCAAAATACAAATATCCAGAAGAAAGTGTCATGATTGGATAATTTCATCTTCTGACAGAAATCTAGTGATCTAGCAAAATAAGAAAATAAAATATAAGACAAATTTTTTTGCTGTTTGGTTACTTTAAGTGCAAAATGTTCATTTGCTTTTTGAGGCACTATCCGTTGTTGAACTTCGGGTAGTGCCTCTTTTTTATCGAAAGGAATCAATCAGCTATGATTCCTTTATTTATCAATAGATTATAATTCATATTTTTTTATTTTTTCTTTTACGATACTTAGTCCAGAAGCTAAAATCTCAAGGTTGTTTGAAGATAGGGAAATACGAACGAATGCATCCGGTTGTGCTCGCGTAGTAAAGCGTCGGGAATGATAGAGTCGGATGCCGTTAGACAGAAAGTCATTCTCAATCCTCTTAGGATCAATCTCAGGATCAACTGAAAGAATTCGATAATAAGGAACACGATTCGTTGGTTTTTCTACTT
This sequence comes from Enterococcus sp. 2STP, assembly GCF_032465635.1. Lineage (NCBI taxonomy): Bacteria > Bacillati > Bacillota > Bacilli > Lactobacillales > Enterococcaceae > Enterococcus > Enterococcus sp. 2STP. The sequence continues at coordinate 119,420 of NZ_JAWDJH010000019.1, read as the reverse complement.
TGAAAAGAGAATCAAAAAGCTGATTAGCTCTTTTCGTAAGATTTAATTTAGTTTCTAAGATTCTATTTGCTTCATTTGAATGGAGGATTTGAGTGATGACCTCCACATCTAATCCAGAAGTTTTCACATTTATATTAAAAATTGCTTGTTCTATCTTGCTTTGGACATGTACTGGAGCTACAAGATAAGCAACTCGCAATCCAGAACAAATAAATTTTGTCATTCCAGCTAAGTAGATTGTTTGGTTAGGTAACAATTTTTGGAAAGGAGGAATAATCTTATGTTGATAATAAGTTGTTAAAAAAGAATGGATATCATCTTCGATAACCCATAGACCTTCTTTTTCAATTACTTCGGCTAATTGCTCTCGTCTTTGGTGAGAGATTTGAAACCCTATAGGATTATTGCAAGAAGGCATAAGAAAGACACCATGGATCTTCTTTTTTCTACATTCCTGAATCAATATATCAGGTCGCATTCCTTGCTCGTCAAAATCAATTGGAACGATCTCTAAATGATATAATTGAGCCAATTCAATGAAATTAGCGTACGTATATCGGTCTGTTGCTATTCTATCACCTGGAGAGAAAAGTGCAGAAAGTGTGATAGCCAATCCATTTTGAACACCGGAAACAATAGACAGAGATTCTAAAGACGGAATGACTCCTTGAGTTTTTAACCAATTTGCTGCAGTAGTCAATTGAAAATTTGTGCCTTTGGGATCTTGGTAATTAAGCAAACCAACAAGATTTGGGTTATTACCAGTTGATTGAATAAACGGGACAACGAATTTATTACATTCTTCAAAAGAACTAACCAGACCAAAATCAATGATATGTTCGGTTACTTCATTGGTAGAGATGGTAATGGATTCAAAGACATTGGGAGAAATAAAAGTGCCACTTCCAATATTCGTATACAGCAAACCTTTCTCAATTCCGTATTTATAAGCCTTGCCAACGGTAGTAAAATTTAAATCTAAATAATCAGCTAGCTCTCTTTGGGAGGGTAACTGAGTGTTTTTCTGTAATTTATTCTTTAAAATATCTTGTTCTAATTGTTGAATCAACGATCGATAATAAGGACGCTTCAATTTTTGTTTGTCTGGCCGCCAAGTTAACGGGTAGTTGTCATAAGAATTAATAGGCATTTTCTCCACTCCTTAAAATTGTATACCATACAATTTTACCATTGATTGTATTGATTTTAGAAGTTAATCTTTTGTGAGGAGGGAATTGTCTATGAAAATTATTAATTTTGAGGAAGTAGTAGCTTCTTTTAGTTTTGAAGAAGCGATCCAAGTAATGAAAAAATGTTTCTTTGATTATGAAAGTGGTAAAATCAGCCAAAATCCTCGATTGGTGGAAATTTTACCGGACGGAAAAGACAAAAATGTGTTTGCGATGATGCCTGCCTATTTGGGAGAGAATAGATATTTTGGAACAAAAGTCATTACCGCTTTCCCGGATAATCATCAGTATCATTTACCTTCTCATTTAGGAGAGATTTTCTTGTTTGATGCTCAAAACGGACTACCCAGAGCATTGATAAACGCAAATGCAGTCACTTGGATTCGAACAGCTGCTGTATCTGCGCTAGCAACAGATTACTTAGCAGATCAGCATGCAGAAACACTTGCTTTAATTGGAGCTGGTCAACAAGCATTGTCGCATTTGGCTGCGATTTCTACCATTCGTCGCATCACTACAGTGTTTGTTTACGATATTTTAGAAGAAAGACGAAATGCTTTTATCGCTAATGCTAAAAATCAGTATCCTAAAATGACGTTTATAAATGCAATATCAGTAGAAGATGCAGTACGCTCAGCGGAAATCATTTGTACGTTGACCCCTAGTAAAGAGGCATTTCTTCAAAAAGAGTGGGTAAGGGAAGACGCACATATCAATGCTGTGGGCACGTTTACTCCTGATACAAGAGAGATAAGTACACCATTGATGGAAACTTCTCAAATCTATGTAGATGATTACTCAGCTGCCTTAACAGAAAGCGGAGACCTACTTATAGCCATGTCAGAAGGAGATTTAGAGGAATCTTGTATTGTTGGTACATTAGGCGAATTAGTTTCTGGGAAAAAAACATTTTACAAAGGAGAATCGAGTCCGACGATTTTCGACGCAGTTGGTCTAGCTGTTGAAGATCTTTGCTGTGCAGAATATATTTATAACAAATTAGAGAGAGGATCTTTAAAATGAACTTAGATTATTACGTAGTTGATGCATTTGCAGATGAGGTGTTCAAAGGAAATCCAGCAGCAGTGTATGTTCTAGAAGAATGGCTGCCAGAAGGTACGATGCAAAAAATTGCCATTGAAAACAATTTATCTGAAACAGCATTTACAGTGAAGAAAAATCAAGGATTTGAGCTTAGATGGTTTACGCCAGATCGAGAGATCAATCTTTGCGGTCACGCGACATTAGCAACAGCATTTGTTTTATTTAACTATTACAAAATACTTGATGAAACGATTAAATTTTCTACTCAAAGCGGTAATCTATTTGTGACAAGAATTGAAGATTATTATTACATGGATTTTCCTAGTATTATGCCAAAAAAAGTACCGATATTGTCTGAATATGAAGAAGCGATTGGGGCTAAGATTAAAGAAGCCTACTTAGCACGTGATTTATTTTTCGTATTAGAAGATGAAAAAACAGTGGCTAAATTGCAGCCAGATTTCACAAGTATCAAAAATTTTGATTTAGGAATAGGGGTCATCGTGACAGCAGAAAGTGTACAAGAAGACTTTGTTTCTAGAACCTTCTTTCCAAAATTAACAATCAATGAAGATCCAGTATGTGGATCAGCACATTCTAATCTTATTCCTTATTGGGCAAAAAGAATGAGTAAAACAAAATTGTCAGCTTACCAAATGTCATCAAGGGGCGGGTATCTAGAGTGTGAATTAAAAGAAGATCGTGTGATAATAGGAGGAAAAGCAGTTTTGTTTTCTAAGGGTACCTCGTTTATTTGATTTCTTTCAAATGAACTAAAAATAAATAAGTGTAGAGTGGCAGCCTTATAGCTACAATAGTTGTTAAAAAAAGACGCAAACTTTTTCAATTTAAAGAAAGTTTGCGTCTCATTTTAATTATTGGCGTTTGTTTTTTGTTCAATCAAGAGCAAAATGCCCCCTACTAACTATCCTCGGATGACTTCGATTTTATAACCATCAGGGTCAATGACAAAGTAGTAAGAAGGCGCAGTGCCAGGTAATCCTTTTAAGTCAGTAATTTCAAGACCTGCAGCTTTATGCTGTTCATGTAATTTTTCTAAATCATCAGCTGCAATAGCGATATGACCATAACCATTTCCTAAATCATAGGCACCATGATCGTAGTTATAAGTCAACTCTAATTCATAGTCATCCCCAGGAAGTGTCAAATAAACAAGTGTAAATTTGTTTTCTGGAAAATCACGGCGGCGGCTTTCTTCAAAACCAAATGCCTTTTGATAAAATTCGATTGATGCTTCAAGATCTTTCACTCGAACACATGTGTGAGCCATTTTCATAGATTCATCTCTCCCTTTCCTTTTATTTAATCATAACAAAAAGAAGTAAGGAAATAGTTGATTTGTGCTTGTTCATGAGAAATTTCTCATGTAAAATGGATAGAAAATAAAACTGTTAAGGTGGAAACTATTCATGGATAAACCAGTTTTTGGTGAAAAAAAGCAATTTGCTGATTATCAAACCCGTTATGCAGCGTATATCATCATAGAAAGAGATCAGCAGATTGCAGTAATCGAGGCTCCAAATGGTGCTTTTTTTCTTCCTGGCGGGGAAATTGAAGGAGATGAGACGAAAGAAGAAGCGATCGTTCGTGAGCTAGTAGAAGAAATGGGGATTGCGGCAGAAATTGCTTTCTATCTGGGAGAAGCAGATGAGTACTTTTACTCGAATTATCGTGCAACTTATTACTATAATCCAGGATATTTCTTTGCTGCTGATTCTTGGAAGCGTATAGGAGAACCCACAGAAAAGACCAATAAAATCTGGTGGGTCAGCCCCCAAGAAGCACTTGAAAAATTGAAACGTGGCAGCCATCGATGGGCAGTCGAGAGATGGGTCGAAAAAAATAAAAAATAAAAACTGAAAGAAAGCGAGTAGACCAGCTTTCTCTCAGTTTTTTATTTATTACAGAACGTATTTTTTGATTGCTTCAGCTACGCCGTGTTCGTCGTTCGATGAAGTGATGACATTTGCTGCTTCTTTGACAAGAGAAACGGCATTTCCCATAGCTACTCCTAGACCAGCATATTCAATCATGGATAAGTCGTTCTCGTTATCTCCGATAGCCATGATTTCATCTTGATCAATACCAAGATGCTGTCCGAGATTCGCAACTGCCGCACCTTTACTTGCTTCTTTATTTAGTACTTCAAAGTAATAGGGTGCACTTTTGACCGTTGTGTATTTATCACGGAAAGTTTGCGGTAAACGTGCAATTGCTGCGTCTAAAATTTCTGGTTCGTCGATCATCATCATTTTGACGATGTTCATGTCTGGTGTCATTTCTTCAGGTGTTCGATATTTTAGCGGCATCTTGACTAAGCTTGCTTCGTGGATCGTATAAGCGCTGATATCTCGATTAGGTGTGTAGATCGCTTTGTCATCAATCGAATGGAGATGACTGCCAACACGGCGTGCCATCACTTCGATCTCTAGAAAATCTTCATGAGTCAGACCGTGACGGGCAATGATTTTACCTGATTTTGTTTGTTGTACGAGTGCCCCATTATAAGTAATAACGTAATCATTATCTTGAAAAAGGTCCAGCTCATTTAACTGTTCTTGGACACCTGGTAAGGGGCGACCAGTACATAAAACGATTGAGACCCCTTTTGCAACAGCAGCGGCAATCGCTTCTTTTACTTCTTTTGTTACTTCTCTTTTCTCATTTAATAAAGTACCATCGATGTCGATAGCGACTAGTTTGATAGCCATAATTTCCTCCAATATATTTCAGTTTATTTCAATCAATGCGCCATTACGGATATGGCTGGCAAATTCTTGATAAGTTTCATCAAATAAATCATAATGATCACGCAAGGATGGGTCAACCATTTCTTTTGGAAAGAAAAATCGCTCATCCCCTTGTTCTTGTCCCGCTAAAGCGGCAACAAGCTGACTAACCTGTGATAATTCTATCAAAGTTCCGTCATTTCGCAAAATCTCGATTTGCGTGCGATGTCTGCCTTGTTCTGGGCGATAAAAATCATAAGGCAGATCGTAGCTAGAGTTGACAGCAGTGTAATAAACAGGGTTATAGCCGACCTTTTCTACTAACAAAGTGAGTTTTTGAATCAAATTTGAATCCCGGTTGCCAGAAAAAGTGGCGGATTTCAGTGGTTTACGATTCAAAAAACGTTTAGCTAAATCATTTAAAATAGGATCAGCAGATTCAGACCATTGAGTAAAGTAAGTACCCAAGACCCCATCATCAAGTTTGAGGTATTCTTCTAAAGTAAAGCTTCCGTCAAGAAATGGCAAGAGTAGTTGAGAGTGAAGTTCAAAACTGCTGGCATCTTCTTGATACAACTCGTGCGCGCGATGAAGCAGATGCTCCAAGATCACTTCCATACCACGGGAAACAGGATGGAAGTACACTTGCACATACATTTGATATCGGCTAACGATATAATCTTCCACTGCATGCATGCCGCTCATGGAAAAGGCGATCCCGCCTTCATATGGACGAATCACACGTAATATTCGGGTAAGGTCAAATGTTCCATACTCCGTTCCAGTGAAATAAGCATCCCGAAGTAAATAGTCCATTCGATCTGCATCGATCTGGCTGGAAATCATTTGGACAACTTGCGGATTAGGGTAGGTTTTTTGGATCACGCTCGCTACTTTTTCAGGAAAACCTTCTTCTACTCGGTTAAGGATCTGATACACCTCTGTTTCTGGAGAAGTGATAATCTCTACAGTGATAGCCTCGTGATTCGTGTGGAAGATATGCTCGAATGTATGAGAGTAAGGACCGTGACCGACATCATGCAATAGTGCCGCACATAAAGTTACTAGCCGTTCCTGATCATCCCAGCCTCCGTTGCCTATCTTTTCTTTTGGAAAATTTCGAGAAAAGATATCGCAAATTCGTCTTGAAATCTCATAAACACCTAATGAATGGGTAAAACGGCTATGTTCTGCTCCGTGAAAAGTGAAAGAAGCAGTGCCTAATTGTTTGATTCGTCGCAGACGTTGGACTTCTTTCGAGTTGATCAAATCTAAGATTACTTGATGCTGGACATGGATATAGTTATGGACTGGGTCACGAAAAACTTTCTCCATAGGCAGCATTTGATATTTATAAGGGGTTGTCATATTGTAGCTCCTTTATGTTATTGCGTTGTTCCATTCTCTGGATTTGGTTGTTCCATTGCTCCAGCTGGATTTCTTTTTTTAGCCAGTCGGTAGAATCCAGTAAATCACTTGCAGAATACAGCTTTTCAAAAGCTTTTGCAAATGATTCTTTGACTTCTTCTACGAGAAGGGGATGGTCAAGCAGTTCTTCAAGTGTTGCCATTGTGGCAGGATCAACTGCAGGATAGCCATTTGTACCAAAGCCTTCTTTTAAAGCAGATTGATAAAATCGTTTCATGACTTGCCCGCGCTTTTCCTGATTACCGTTGACACTTAAGTACATCATAACAGAAATCCCATTTTTGATGCGACGCTGAGCGATGCCGGCAAATTTTTTGCCATGGATGCTTAAATCATAAGTTCCAGGACAATAAGAATGGGTGATTTCGAATGCTTGAATCGGTGCCTTCGGAAAGGCGTATTTAGTCAATCGAAGCATTTGATCGTAAGCTTCATCGATGGTTATTTTTTTTTTGTCATTCTGGGGGAAAATCAAAGAAATATTCAAAATCCCTTCGTCTGATACGATTCCTAATCCACCTGAGTTTCTGATTACCGGAGCATAACCTGCATCTTTCAGTGTTTGGATCCCGTCTCTAAGAAAAGGTGTCCGAACATCTTTCATACCTAAGATGACGGTGCAGTCATATTGCCAGAAATGCAAAAAGATCTGCTGGTGTTCTTTGGAATATTCCGTTAATATATCTGTTAATGCGAAAGGGGAAAAGTCGTTTTTTTGATAAATGTGCTGATCTAGTCGAATCGCAGGGTTCATTCAACCGGCTCCTTTTTATAAATTCATATTTTCTACAATATTATACTCTAAATTCAAGGAGTTGTTTTGAAAAAAAGGTTTTCTGTAAAAATGGACAAGTTGGTTGACAAAACAAAAGAAACTAGGAACAATGTAGCTATGAGAAGTAAAGGAGAATGAAGAATGGAATTATCACAAGGAACACCGATTTCGATCAAATTGCGTACAAAAGTGAAACAACAAGGGGAAGTGCAAGATTTTTATTTTGATTTGAAAGGGCAAATGGTGACGATTGGCGATACGCTGTACATACGGTATAAAGAGATGCAGGAGGAAACAGGCGATGAAATCCCTGTAACGATCAAATTAGTTCCAGATGGTCATGTACAGCTGATCCGTGCAGGAGAAATGCGAATGCGTTTGAAATTTGGTTATAAAGAACGGTTAGAAACAGCCTACCGAACACCATACGGTATGATCCAGATTGCTACCTTTACGAAAGAACTGCATGTAAGTTTGAAAGACCGTCCCACAGCAGGAAAGGTTCGGATCGATTATGATTTGTTCATGGGACTAGAAAAAATCGGCGAATATTATTTGACATTGGATTTTACAGCGTAAATATAAAAGAAAAGTTTGATTTTTTGTGTCTGATTTTGTATGATAAGGAGTAGACTGTGAAAGGACGTGTCCTGATTGGAAATTAGTGTATTTGAAGGTGCAAACAAAAGCGAATTATCAATGATCGAAGTAGCACACGCGATCTTAGAACAACGTGGCGATGTCATGGATTTTTCTGATTTAGCCAACCAAATCCAAAACTATCTTGGTAAATCAGACAGTGAAATTCGTGATTCACTCGCACAATTTTATACTGACTTGAATATTGACGGCAGCTTTATCTCATTAGGGGATAATCGTTGGGGCTTGCGTTCATGGTATGCTATCGATTCGATCGATGAAGAAGTAAACCATGGAATGGACGAAGAGGATGAAGATACTCCGCGTCGCCGTAAACGCAAGAAAGTCAACGCCTTTATCAATGATGATGAAGACGCGATCGATTACAATGACGATGACCCAGAAGATACAGATCTGACAGAAGAAGACGACGATGATCTGTTTGATGACGATGATGATGAAGATGAAGAAATCGCTGCTTATAATTCTGATTTGCAAGAAATTGGAGCAGATGACCCAACAGATGATGAAGAAGACTTGCCTGGGAATATCGAAGAAGATTTAAGTATCATAGACGAAGACGATGATGATGAAGACTATGAAGAGGAAGAATTTTCTGACTCTGAAAAAGAATAAACATCATTTACTGTAGCTGCTGGGACGGAAGTGGTCAACTTCAAGAAATTTCCACTTATTTCCGAAGAAGCTACTTCTAGAACACCGTGTATCAGAGGTTGCAACAGAGACGTTGAACCTATCGGAATAAGGAGGTGTGACATGATTTTTGTCACACCTTCTTTTTTGTATATAAAAATTCAAAGTAAATACATAAAAAATAAAATAATTGAAACTTTTAGCGTACCTTGTACGTCATATTAAGTGAGGCGGAAAGGAGTGGAGAATGATTTTTACTGGATATAAGAAAAAACGGCAGATTGAAAAATACCGTCACCTGCTGAATGGACTCATCGAAACTGATTATCAAAAAATGTTCCGTATCACGATGAATTACGTACATGATAAAGAAGAGGCCTTAGATGTGATGCAAGATAGTTTCCATAAAGCACTGAAGTATTTTGAAAAAGAAAAAGAAATCGAGCATTTTAATGCATGGTTTTACCGGATATTGATCCGCACGGCATTAGATAGTTGGCGCAAACAAAAAAGGACACCTGTTGACTTATTTGAAATTCAAGATATCCCGCAGCAATTACCTTTAGAAACTTCCGTTGCAGAACTCCATATGATTTTAGATAAAATAGACAGTCCGGAAAAAGAGATTCTGATCCTTTACTTTTTTGAAGGATTTCGTTTAAAAGAAATTGCGACTATCTTAGATATGAACGAAAACACAGTTAAAACAAAAATGTATCGTTCACTGAATGTTTTACGTCAAATCCTAGAATGAAGGAGAGAAGACCGCTATGTATTCCCAAAAAGAAAAGTTAAAAAAACTAAAGAAAACTTATAAAGAACAAGAAATTCCAAAAGGGCTTCAAGAGGAGATCCGTCAGCGTTTTCTTATCGAAGAGCAATCATTCATAAAAGCAAGACGGAGAAAAAGACGCCTCCAAGGGTTCGTAGTATCTTTGGCTATCGTGATGATTACAACAAGTAGTCTCCTTTTTAATAGTCAAGTTCGAAGCTTTGCAGAAGACTTGCCCATTTTAGGATCAGTCATTGAATTGATCTTAGGCGAACGTTTTACTGATCAATCTGAAAAAATCGATATTCAAGTACCGAAGATCCATACTCAAAATGAGAAAGAAAACAAAACGATTCATGGATTAAACCAAAAATACTTTCACGAAGGACAAGCAGATTTTAAAAAAGCTGAAAAAGAATATGGAAATCTTGAAACGGATCATTACCAAGTTCTGGGTGATTATCAGAAAATCGTAGACGATGACCGGTTTCTTGTGATCGAAAGACAGATTACCCAAACAGCAGCGGATAGCCACGTTGAAAAAAGATACGACACGATCGACAAGAAAAACAGTGTCCAGCTCTCACTTCCGCTGCTATTCAAAGATGACACCTATTTATCTGTTTTGACAAAAGAAGTCAAGCGGCAAATGGCCGAACAAGTCAAGGAAGATCCGTCTAAGTACTATTGGACTGAACAAGATATTCAAGAAGGAACGATAGAAAAACCAACACTTGTTACACCAACACGAAGTTTTTATTTGAATAAAGAACATCAATTAGTTCTGACTTTTTCTCAATATGAAATTGCTCCTGGTTATATGGGAACTCCAGAATTTGTCATTCCCAAGTCCGTGACAAAAACGATTTTGGCATCGGAAGATTATCTGGATCATTAGGCGAGAAGTAGTTGCGACTAGCAGTTTCAATTCTTTACAGTTATTTTCAAGTAAGTAATTAAGAAGAGAAAAAGAGAAAGAAGAGATATAGTGAAAAGAAATTATTTAGTTATCAGTATCATTGCTTTATCCGTGCTTTTATTTTTCGAAGTCACTTCGGTCGCCTCCTTGATCAGCGAAGAGAAAGGACAAGTAACTTCTTCGGAGCGTTCGTCACAAGCTTTCAAACAATCAGAACAATCAACGAATAAAAACAAGTCGACTGAAACAGCTAGCGTCAACGAATCCACTCAAGAATCAGTGAAATCAACACAAAGTCAATCAACTGAACCAGAACCAACACAAGAAAGTACAGAAGCTGTCCAAGATCCGACTGTCAAAAGTATTGCCATTAGTTTTGATGATGGACCAGGAGCGACCACGACACCACAGCTGTTGCAAATACTTAAAGAAAAAAACGTGCATGCTACTTTTTTTGTTTTAGGAGAAAATACGGCGCAACATCCTGAAATTGTGAAGCAGACAGCTGAAGCAGGACACGAGATCGGCAATCACACATATGATCATCAGGATCTGGCGACGCTTTCTGCCCAGTCGATTACGGAGGAAGTGACAAAAACAGACACTGAGATCAAAAAAGCCACTGGTAAAACCCCCACTTTCGTTCGTCCGCCCTATGGTTCGATCACAAGTGTAGGAGCAAGTGTTATCCAGCGGCCAATCATCGAATGGTCGGTCGATTCAGAAGATTGGAAGTCAAGAAATCCTGATTTGATTTTGCAGAAGATCCAAGCAACAGTATACGATGGTGCAATTATTTTATTCCATGATATTTATCCTGAAACGATTCGTGCCGTTCCTCAAGTGATCGATTATCTGCAAGAGCAAGGGTATCGCATCACGACAGTGGGGGATTTATTAGGGCATCCAACGACTGTCGAGAACTATTATGGCAGAAACGATCATCGGCCAGTCCAGTAAGTGAAAACAAGTATACTTATAATAAAAAACTGTCCGCCAATTTTTTTGGTGGACAGTTTTCACTTGAAAAATAAAGAAGCAAACATTCGGAAGTTATGCTAAAATGGCAATAGAACGCGTCCTGAGGGAATCGAACCCCCGTCTCAAGAACCGGAATCTTACGTGATATCCACTACACTAAGGACGCAAGCACTGGGATAATTGTAACTAAACAGATAAAAAATTACAAGGGGATTGGACAAAAAAATGAAATTTGAGCAAAATTTTTCACAAAAACAGCAGCAGACACAGAAACTAGCCATGACGCAACAGTTGCAGCAGTCCATCCAAGTTTTACAATATAACAGCGAAGAGCTGTTGGCATTCGTTGAGAACCAAGCAATGGAAAATCCATTGGTGGAAGTTGTTGAGCCGGAATGGCAGCCAGATTACATAAAAGCTTCTTCATCTTCTTATGAAGGAGAAGAGACAAATTACCTAAATCAGATTCCTGATACAAAAGGGTCTTTATTTGATTCATTGATCGAACAAGTCCATTTGAATTATCGAGATACTTTTTTAAGGAAAATCGTTCTTTATCTTGTAGAATACATCGATTTGAACGGATTTTTGACGATTAGTTTAGAGGAAGCTGGAAAAGAGATCGGAGCGACGCCTATCCAAATGCTCGATGCGTTGACACTGATCCAGCAATTAGAACCAGCTGGAGTAGGTGCACGTAGTTTGCAAGAATGTCTCATGCTTCAAACGGAACGGGATGATTATGCGCCGGAACTAGCTTATATCGTGCTAGAAGAATGTTTTGAGCAATTGGTGGAGCGAAAATGGAAAGAGATTGCGCAGCGTTTTTCTGTTGATTTACATGCTGTTCAGCAAATATTCGACTATTTGCAAACATTGAGCCCAAGTCCTGGACGAATTTTCGACCGTAGTAGCGAATTGTACATTATTCCTGATGTCCGGGTATTAGTGGACGATGAAAATATACAAGTCATCTCAAACCGAAAAAACCAGCCGAATATCCGATTCCAAGAGAGCTACTTCAAGCAAATGTCACAACAAGCAGATAAAGAAACTGAAAATTATTTAAAAGAACGGAAACAGGAATTCGAATGGTTGAAGAAAACGATCCTCCAACGCGGGGATACAATTTTGCGGGTTGCTCAAGTCATTGTTTCTCGACAAAAAGCTTTCTTTATCGACAAGGGGCGGCCAATCAAACCTCTTACGTTAAAGGAAGTTGCGACCGAGATAGATGTGCATGAATCTACGGTCAGTCGAGCTGTCAACGGGAAATATTTGGAAACAGATTTCGGTGTATTTGAGTTAAAGAAATTTTTCACTGCAAGAATCCCTACTAACGGTGCAGAACAGACAGAAGATCTTTCGGCAGATACTGCGAAGAAAAAGTTGCAGGAATTAGTTGATCAAGAAGACAAAAGCAAGCCGTTGTCGGACCAGAAATTGGTTGAATTGCTGAAAAAAGATGAGATAGCGATCTCAAGGCGAACGGTAGCAAAATACCGTGATTTATTAGGAATCCCAAGTTCATCAAAAAGAAAACGTTATGATAACTGATCATCCAAAAGATCAGAAAAAGTATTTTGCTTTTTCTGATCTTTTTAGTTGAAAAACGAAAGAAAAACTGTTAGACTAACAGTCGTGAGGTTGAGATTTCCCTTTATTGATGTGAAATTTGAAAAGTTAATTTCTTTTTTTTATCGTATATGGGTCGTTTTAAGTCTACATTGGACGTAAAGTGTCCAACTAAGGAGATCGCTATGCTAGATGAAATAAAAATGATTGAATCTGTTGCACCAGATATTATCGAAGTGTTGCAAGAACGCTATAAAATTTTACGAAATATCTATTGGATGCAGCCGATTGGACGTCGAAGTTTATCGGAAAGTATGGGGATAACAGAACGAGTATTGCGAACAGAAACAGACCTTTTGAAAAATCTGAATTTGATCGATACCTCAAAAAGCGGTATGACGCTGACAACTAAGGGCGAAGAAGTTTATCAAAGTCTTGAAAACTTCATGGATCAGCTTTTAGGTACGCATCAAACCGAACAACAGTTGGCAGAATATTTTGGTAATCAGCGCTGTATCGTTGTTTCAGGAAACAGCGAAGAGCAAACCAAAGTGGCTGATGCATTCGGCGAAGCGCTGAGTGAAGCCTTAGACCGACTGCTTCCGGAAGGCGAGAATATCATCGCTGTGATGGGAGGAACCACCATGGCAGTTGTAGCAGAACAATTGTCTAATCTGGAAAATAAAAAACGGCATAACTTGTTTGTCCCTGCAAGAGGCGGGATTGGTGAAGCGATAACTGTACAGGCAAATTCTGTCAGTGCAAGAATGGCTGCTAAAGCAAACGGAAACCACCGTGCACTTTATGTTCCGGAACAATTAAGTCTGGCAACTTACAATTCTTTACTCAATGAGCCATCTATCCAAGAAGTCTTAAACTTGATTAGTGAGGCGAATTGTGTTATTCATAGTATTGGGCGTGCATTACACATGGCAGCACGTCGAAAGATGACTGAAAAAGAATTAGTCATGCTGAAACAAGCAAATGCTGTAGCGGAATCCTTTGGCTACTTTTTCAATGAAAAAGGCGAAGTTGTTTATAAGGTCCCTAGAATCGGCATAGAATTGCAAGATTTGGCGAAAGTCCCGATCATCATGGCGATAGCGGGCGGAAAATCAAAAGCCAAAGCAATTCGAGCTTATATGAAAAATGCACCAAAACAAACGTGGCTCATCACTGATGAAGCTGCTGCAAACGAGATTTTAAAAGGGGTAACCCTTTAAAATAAATATTTTTTTGATTTTCATAAGGAGGAAATCTTAAATGACAGTTAAAGTAGGTATTAATGGTTTTGGACGTATTGGACGTCTAGCATTCCGTCGTATCCAAGATGTAGATGGAATCGAAGTAGTAGCAATCAACGACTTGACAGATGCTAAAATGTTGGCACACTTGTTAAAATACGACACAACTCAAGGACGTTTCAACGGAACAGTTGAAGTTCATGAAGGTTCATTCAACGTAAACGGAAAAGAAGTTAAAGTATTAGCTAACCGCAACCCAGAAGAATTACCATGGGGCGAACTAGGCGTAGATATCGTTCTAGAATGTACTGGTTTCTTCACTTCTAAATCAGCAGCTGAAAAACATTTAACAGCTGGTGCTAAACGCGTTGTTATCTCTGCTCCTGGCGGAAACGATGTTCCAACAATCGTTTATAACACAAACCACGAAACATTAACTGGTAAAGAAACAGTTATCTCAGGTGCTTCATGTACAACTAACTGTTTAGCTCCTATGGCTAAAACATTGAACGACAAATTTGGTGTTGTTGAAGGATTAATGACAACTATCCACGCTTACACAGGTGACCAAATGACTCTAGACGGACCTCATCCTAAAGGTGACTTCCGCCGTGCACGCGCTGCTGCTGCAAACATCGTTCCTAACTCAACAGGTGCTGCTAAAGCTATCGGTTTAGTAATCCCTGAATTGAACGGTAAATTAGACGGAGCTGCTCAACGTGTTCCTGTACCAACAGGTTCATTAACAGAATTAGTAACAGTTCTTGAAAAAGAAGTAACTGTTGACGAAATCAACGCAGCAATGAAAGAAGCTTCAAACGAATCTTACGGATACAACACAGACGAAATCGTTTCTTCAGATATCGTTGGTATGACTTACGGTTCATTATTTGATGCTACACAAACTAAAGTAATGACAGTTGGCGACAAACAATTAGTTAAAACTGTTGCTTGGTACGACAACGAAATGTCATACACTGCACAATTAGTACGTACTTTAGAATACTTCGCTAACTTATAAGATAGACAAACGTACAAGTGTAAATGATAGACATGTACATTTAAAAGCGGGGAAGCAATCGCGCTTCTTCCGCTTTTTTTGATAATAAGTTTATTCAGGAGGAAATAAAATGGCTAAGAAAACAGTGAAAGATATCGATTTAAAAGACAAAAAAGTTCTTGTCCGTGTTGACTTCAATGTTCCTTTGAAAGACGGCGTGATCACTGACGACACTCGTATCAAAGCAGCATTGCCAACAATCAACTACGTTTTAGAACAAGGCGGAAAAGCAATCCTTTTCTCTCACCTTGGACGTGTAAAAACAGAAGAAGATAAAGAAGGAAAATCTTTAGCTCCAGTTGCAAAACGTCTAGGCGAATTATTAGGTAAAGAAGTAACATTCGTACCTGAAACTCGCGGAGAACAATTAGAAGAAGCAATCCGCAACATGAAAGATGGCGACGTTGTCGTATTTGAAAACACACGTTTTGAAGATGTTGATGGTAAAAAAGAAAGCAAAAACGATACAGAGCTAGGTAAATACTGGGCTTCATTAGGTGATGTATTTGTTAACGATGCTTTCGGTACAGCTCACCGTGCGCATGCTTCTAACGTAGGTATCGCTTCAACTGGTATCCCAACAGTTGCTGGATTCTTGATGGAAAAAGAAATCAAGTTCATCGGTGAAGCAGTAGAAGAACCAAAACGCCCAATGATCGCAATCCTTGGTGGCGCAAAAGTTTCTGATAAAATCGGCGTAATCGAAAACTTGATTCCTAAAGCAGACAAAATCTTGATTGGTGGCGGAATGACTTACACATTCTACGAAGCAAAAGGAATCAAGATCGGTAACTCTCTAGTAGAAGCTGACAAAGTAGAACTAGCAAAAGAATTGATCGAAAAAGCAGGCGACAAACTTGTCTTGCCAATCGACAATGTCTGTGCACCAGAATTTTCAAATGATGTAGAAACACAAGTAATCGAAGGAGACATTCCTGACGGTTTGATGGCTTTAGACATCGGCCCAGCATCAGTAAAATTATTTGCTGATACATTACAAGGTGCAAAAACAGTTGTTTGGAACGGACCTATGGGTGTATTTGAAATGAGTAACTTTGCTAAAGGTACAATCGGTGTTTGTGAAGCAATCGCTAACTTAGAAGGCGCAACAACAATCATCGGTGGCGGAGACTCAGCTGCAGCAGCAGAACAATTAGGTTTTGCTGACAAATTCACACACATCTCAACAGGTGGCGGCGCAAGCTTGGAATTGCTTGAAGGTAAAGAATTACCAGGACTAGCAGCAATCAACGATAAATAAACAGCCAAGTTTGCTCTATTCTGACGAGTGATCGATCAAAAGGTGAAGGGAGTTTTCATGACTCCCTAGCCATTTTTCAATAAATTAAGGAGTGTGTTCCTCAATGCGTAAACCTATTATCGCAGGTAACTGGAAAATGAACAAAACTGCATCAGAAGCAAAAGAATTTGCTGAAGCAGTAAAAAACAAAATCCCTTCAAATGACAAGGTTGATTCAGTCATCGGATCTCCTGCATTATTCTTACAAGAATTAATGACATCAGCTGAAGGTACAGAACTAAAAATCTCAGCACAAAACTGCTACTGGGAAAACTCAGGCGCGTTCACTGGTGAAACTTCACCAGCAGCTCTTGCTGATCTAGGTGTTCACTATGTGATCATCGGACATTCAGAACGTCGTGAATATTTCCATGAAACAGACGAAGACATCAATAAAAAAGCAAAAGCTATCTTTGCAAACGGTATGACACCAATCTTATGCTGTGGCGAATCTTTAGAAACATATGAAGCAGGCAAAACTGCTGAATGGATCGAAGGACAAATTACAGCTGGTTTAGCTGACCTTTCAGCTGAACAAGTGTCAAACATGGTGATTGCTTATGAACCAATCTGGGCAATCGGTACTGGTAAATCAGCTGACGCACAAATCGCTGACGAAATTTGTGGTGTTGTACGTCAAACAGTTGAAAAACTTTATGGAAAAGAAGTATCAGAAGCTGTTCGTATCCAATACGGCGGTTCTGTAAAACCAGAAAATATTGCTGAATACATGGCAAAAGAAAATGTTGACGGTGCTTTAGTCGGCGGCGCAAGCTTGCAAGCAGATTCATTCTTGTCATTGTTAGACGCTGTAAAATAATTGGTGAAAATTTGCGAAAAATGCAAGAAATGTTTGCACTAATGAGCAAAATTAACTAAAATCGTATATGAGGGAAATCCCTTAGGAAAAAACAAACTCAAAGGAGAGACAAAACATGTCAATTATTACTGATGTTTACGCTCGCGAGATCTTAGACTCACGTGGTAACCCAACAATCGAAGTAGAAGTATACACAGAAAGCGGAGCTTTTGGCCGCGGAATGGTTCCTTCAGGTGCTTCAACTGGTGAATACGAAGCAGTTGAATTACGTGACGGAGACAAAGCTCGTTATGGCGGTAAAGGTGTAACTAAAGCTGTCGACAACGTAAACAACATCATTGCTGAAGCAATCATTGGCTACGATGTTCGTGACCAAATGGCTATCGACAAAGCTATGATCGCTTTAGACGGAACTCCTAACAAAGGTAAATTAGGTGCGAACGCTATTTTAGGTGTTTCTATCGCTGTTGCACGTGCAGCTGCTGACTACCTAGAAGTACCTTTATACCACTACCTAGGCGGATTCAACACGAAAGTATTGCCAACACCAATGATGAACATCATCAATGGCGGATCACATGCTGATAACTCAATCGACTTCCAAGAATTCATGATCATGCCTGTTGGCGCTCCAACATTCAAAGAAGCTCTACGTATGGGTGCTGAAGTATTCCACGCATTAGCTTCAATCTTGAAAGCTCGCGGATTAGCAACTTCTGTTGGTGACGAAGGTGGATTTGCTCCAAACCTTGGTTCAAACGAAGAAGGTTTCGAAGTAATCATCGAAGCAATCGAAAAAGCTGGCTATGTACCTGGTAAAGACGTTGTTCTTGCTATGGATGCTGCTTCTTCAGAATTCTACGACAAAGAAAAAGGCGTTTACGTACTAGCTGACTCAGGCGAAGGCGAAAAAACAACTGACGAAATGATTAAATTCTACGAAGAATTAGTTTCTAAATATCCAATCATCTCAATCGAAGACGGATTAGACGAAAACGACTGGGACGGATTCAAGAAATTAACTGACGTATTAGGCGACAAAGTTCAATTAGTTGGTGACGACTTGTTCGTAACAAACACTCAAAAATTATCTGAAGGTATCGAAAAAGGAATTGCTAACTCAATCCTTATCAAAGTGAACCAAATCGGTACATTAACAGAAACTTTCGAAGCTATCGAAATGGCTAAAGAAGCTGGCTACACAGCAGTTGTATCTCACCGTTCTGGTGAAACAGAAGATTCAACAATCTCTGATATCGCTGTTGCAACAAACGCTGGTCAAATCAAAACAGGTTCTCTATCACGTACTGACCGTATTGCTAAATACAATCAATTACTACGTATCGAAGACCAACTTGGTGAAGTTGCAGAATACAAAGGTTTGAAATCTTTCTACAACTTGAAAAACAAATAATTCTTTTCTAATGAAGATACATGATCGACCGATTGAAAGATAGACGAGCATGATCACTTAGTTAAGTAATCAGACTCTCTACCTGCTGATTTCAGCAAGTAGAGAGTTTTTTTGTTGTGAAAATCATTTGATGAATAAATCTCTTTTTTAAGAACAGAAAAATCAGGAGAGTACATAAATTATTATAATAACAACTGTTTATTTATATATATCATATAAACCCTATTATATAAATATCCGTATTTATTAAAAATAACTCATAATTTTATTTTTGTAACTGGCTTCTGTATATAATATTTACAAATATCGATACGAGACAATCGTATCGAAAAAAGTCAGTTATCAAGAGATAACATCGTATAGGACCTTTTAAGGATAGAACAATAAGAGAGGAGGAAGCAGTCTTCGTTTCATTCATATCCTTTTACGCTCGGATAGGATGATTCTCTTCAAAAAGGGGATGGCAATCTTCCTCTTTCGATAAAAATCATTTGAACAGGGAGACAGAAAAATGAAAAAATTTTTGAAGATACTGGGTCTTATCGGGTTAATAGGACTTGTTATCGTAGTAACACCCAAAGCGCACGCAGATGAAGTAGAAGAATATTTGACGAGAAATGCCTTACTTGGAGAAGAACTTGATAGATTTGAAGAAAACGAGCAACAGCAAGCCAAATTGAAACGCCTCTCTAAAAACCGTATGGACGAAATCGAGTTAAGAACGAAGTATGAGGAATATAAAGCGTTAGGGGTCTTAGAAGAAGATGTGACCTTTGAGCTTTTTACGCAGTTAGCCACCTCAGAACCTCCAACGGATCCAGTCGCTCCAGAATTTAGAAATGCAAGGACAAAAATGTATTATGGAGATATTTTGATTACGAACGACACTAGTTTTTGGGGAGTCACTGGACATGCTGGGATTTATTTAGGAAGTGTGGGGAAAAATCAGATCCTTTCAATTGAAGGATCAGGAAAACCACCAAAAACAATGAGCGTTCTAGAATGGGAATCAGCTTATGGAAAAAAAGATACTTGGACGAAAATCTATCGGGTCGCAGAACAATATCAACCAAGATTAGCTGCTCGATGGGCATTAGATAATTACGATGGTAAAAATTATAAATATGGGATAACTACAAATATTTTTGGGATGGATCCGACTTACTGTTCTAAAATCGTCTGGCAAGCTTATTGGTATGCTTCAGCTGCTGTGCAGGTAGGAGGAATGTATCAGCCGCTTATTGCTTTGCCATACGATCTTCCTGATTATTTTGATGAAAGAGCGATCCATATCTTAACATGGGAGAATTGATGATGAGAAGGAGGATTTCTAAAAAAAGAAATTACTGTTCTAAGATTTTTATTTCGATAGTTTTACTGTTAGGTGGTACATGGCTCTATCAATTTCCAATCAAGAAACATATAGCTACACGAGCACTGTATCAATTATTAGAAGAGGAATACCAATTAACCGATTATGATATTTTTATTTCAAGAGTGGTGAAAGATACGAAAAGTGGTAGAGGCGGTGTCAGTATTTTTTTCATGGTAAGGAATAGTTTGTATGAATATGAGTATGACTACTCTCTTGAAGAAAATAATTGGCTACGTGGTTATTACGTAAGGAGGGGTAATTATAGATCATGTGATACTCTTATTTTCAATGATGAGGAATAAAATGATTTGACTACAGAAGAACAGTTCAATAAAATAGCTTCTCTTGTTTTTTTACTTGGTTGGATTTACTAGCGTAGAGGCAAGAATTGGAACGCCATTTACTTGGAAAAGGGGAATGTGACGCTGCTTTTGTCACGCCCTTTTTTTCTGTGGCCTCTCTTATTTGAAAATCTAGGCGCACTCCAATACAATAAAAAGAAACGGCAAAGGAGAAGATTAGATGAAAAAAGAAGAAAAAATTGCGATTTTACAAGAGATTATCCGAATAAAATCAGTGAATGGAAACGAAGGCGAAGTAGCAGCTTATTTGAATAAGCTTTTGGAAAAACATGGCATAATAGGAGAAATTGTTTCTTATAGTAATGGTAGAGATAATCTGATTGCTCAATTCCAAAAAGGGCAATCGGGAAAAGTGTTAGGCCTATCTGGTCATATGGATGTCGTGGCGGCGGGGAATGAATCGTCTTGGACCTATGCGCCCTTTGCAGCAGAAATCCATGGGAATCGTTTGTACGGACGTGGTGCTACGGATATGAAGAGTGGCTTGGCGGCAATGGTGATTGCCATGATCGAGCTCAAAGAGTCAGGAAAACCATTTAACGGAACAGTCAAATTATTAGCCACTGTCGGAGAAGAAGTGGGTGAATTAGGTGGGGAACAGCTCACGAAAGCAGGCCATGTGGATGACTTAGATGCCTTGATCATCGGAGAGCCAACCAATTACAGTTTGATGTATACACACATGGGATCAATCAACTATACGGTCATCTCGCACGGAAAAGAAGCGCATAGCTCTATGCCAGACCAAGGCTATAATGCGATCAATCATCTAAATGAATTCATTACGAAAGCAAATGCTGAAATGAATCACCTCGCTGAAACAATCGAGAATCCCGTCTTAGGAAAAACAATCCATAATGTCACGTTGATCAGCGGCGGAAATCAAGTAAACAGCATTCCGAGCCACGCGCAGCTTCAAGGGAATATCCGATCGATTCCTGAATATCCAAATGATAAAATCATTGCATTACTGCAATCAATCGTCAAGAAATTGAATCAAGAGACAGACTACCATTTGGAATTGACGATCGATTACAACAAAATACCTGTCAAAGCTGATCCAGATTCTCCTTTGATTCATTGCATTCAGCAACAATTCAGTCAACCCTTACCTTTAGTTGGAGCGGCAGCAACCACAGATGCAGCCGAATTTACGAAAGCTGACCACTCCTTTGACTTTGTCGTCTTTGGACCTGGTGTCGTTACTTTGCCTCATCAAATAGATGAGTATGTCGAGCTCGATAATTATTTAGATATGATCGAAAAATATCAAGCTATTATTTTATCCTACTTAGCGTAAGTTTTTTAATAGATGAAAAACAGAGCCAGATGAGCAACTTTTTGCTCATTTGGCTCTGTTTGTTCATCCTATTTTTCTCTTGGAATATATCAAGCGCTGCGGCAACATAGTAATGACTAATGAAACAACGACGATAGACAGCAGACGGTCAAGGTAGTCTGTGCCCGCCTGGACCAAGATCACACTGATGGTTTGATCGAAACCTAACCCATGTAATAATTGGACGATCATGCTAGATCCTGAGGAAGTGATTCCGCCAAATAACTGAACGGTAATGATCGAAGAGACAATCGTTCCAGGTACAGACAAAATCAAAGCGAGTAATAAGAGTTTCAAACGTTTTTTATCTTTGTCGAGATACCTTGGTAAAATCAATCCAGCCAACAAACCTGTGAGGATTTGGATCGGTGAATAATACAGTGAAAAAATATCTGTAGTCACCCCGCTTAATACACCGCTGGATAGTCCTGTCAACATTCCTGGTATGGGACCAAGTAACGCGCCAGCAAAAATCGTTCCAATAGAGTCTAGATAGATTGGTAAACGAAGCCATAAAGCAATCGTTCCTCCAACATAATTGATCCCAATACACAAAGCCATCATTGTAAGTACGCGAGTTGCCATCTTGTTTTTATTCATTTTGTTAGCCCATCTTTAACCTTTCCAAATCTTTCATAATCGTTTCTTCTTGTGCATTTAAAAGAACGGTTAAAAACTTTTGGAAAAAAAGACGAGTATCTACTTTTATCATAATTTTACTGTTAGTAGGTTTCTGCCAAAATTCATAACGATCAACCAATGTTTGCCCGCGACTTATTCCTTCAGTTTCTACAGCAGTGAAGCTTTTAAAGCCTTCACAGATGGACTCATCGATAAAATAAGCAACAGCTAATGGATCATTGATGACACACCCCAAGATTCTTTCTTGTTTCCAGTGAAAGTCAAAATAAAAACGAGTGATCGCTTTTAGATACTCTCCCTCTTCAGGATTCATTTGACAGCAATATTCAAGGATAGTCGGTGTCAAAACGATTTCTCTTGTCACATCTAACCCAACCATTTCTATCGGTTGTTTGAGCTTCTCGAATACATAAGAAGCTGCTTCAGGATCACACCAGTAATTGTATTCAGCAACTGGTGAACAGTTACCATGGCTTTTGTAAGTTCCGCCCATTGAGACAAAACGATCCATATGTTTCCCAACAGTTGGGTTGATTTTCAAAGCAGAAGCGATATTGGTCAAAGGACCCAAAGCAATGACTGATGTATCTGTTTTTTCTTTGAAATAATCAGCCAGAAAATCAACTGCATGGAGCGGTTCTGCCTGTTTTGCTAAGACCATCGGGAAATTTGTTTCCCCTAATCCATCCATCCCATGAGTGTCTCGCGCACTAATGAAAGGTTGCTTCAAAGGTTTTTCCATTCCTTGATAAACAGGGATATCTAAACGATCACAGCGTTCCAAACATTTCAGCACATTCTGCGTACCGATATCTACAGGGACATTCCCGCAAACGACGGTAATAGCAACTACTTCGATATCAGGGGATTTGACAGCTAGTGATAAAGCTAAAGTGTCGTCGATCCCTGGATCGCAATCAATAATTACTTTTCGCATTATTTCCAATCTCCTTTCTTTAGAGATACTTAGTTTTTTATTCTGGGAAGTTTCCGAACCAGTCCAAGACGAGCGTCTTGTTTATAATGCACGAAATTAGTATACTGGCTTTTATTATGAATGTAAATGCTCTCTTACAAGTAAATCTATTGAGAAGAACTTTAAGTAAATGATACAATGAAAAAGAAATGGAATTTACGTGTGCCGAAGAAAAAGAATCCTATTGATCGGTATATTGTATAATAAATAGATTATAGTTTGGCAGAAAGCGGCGGGTGTACGATGGTTATTTTTTATTTCATTCTTATTCTGATAATTATAGGAATCAGTTACCATTTTCTTTCTTATTTTTATGCAAAGAAATTAGTAAGAGCGGGAGTACAGAGAGGCTATGACTGGTATGAAGACACTGGGCACCGCTTGATGGATCCTGCTGCAGTCACGTCAGTAGAAAAAAAGCGGCAAAAATTAGAAGAAGAATGTGAAAGCTTCTGGGAACAAGGAATACCGAAAACGATCAAAAGTTATGACGGGTTGAAACTAGCTGGACAGATGTTCCTCCAACCAACTCAGCAGAATAAATGGGTCATTTGTGTACATGATTATCGAAGTACAGGGAAAAGAGATATGTCTCATATAGGTAAAAGATATGCAGAGAAAGGATTCAACGTTCTTATACCCGATTTACGTGCGCATGGAGAAAGTGAAGGAGAAATCATCGGAATGGGATGGCTAGACCGGCTAGATTTAATTGCATGGATCCAACTCATCTTAGATGAACAACCAGATGCATCCATTATTTTGCACGGCGGTTCGATGGGCGCTTCTACGATTATGATGGCAAGTGGTGAAAAGCTTCCATCTGCAGTCAAAGGATTTATCTTAGACAGCGGATATGTTTCTGTTTATGCGGAATTTCGGTACATGTTAAGTAAAATCACGGTCTTTCCTAAAAAAATGATCATGAGATATGCGAATCACTATGCTCAGAAATACGCAGGTTATTCTTTAAAGCAAGCATCAGCTACAAGACAGCTTGGTAGTAACCATTTGCCTTTGTTAGTCATCCATGGTGAAAGAGATCATTTTGTTCCTACAGAAGCAGCATACACGATTCAAAACGCTACAGCAGGGGATAAAGCATTACTGCTTGTTCCAGAAGCAGAACATTTGGAAGCATCGATGAAAGATCCGAAAACCTATTGGACAGTGATTTTTTCATTTATTGAACAAAGAATAACGATGGATTGATTTTCTCTTCCTTTTTGTAAGCAATCCGAGGATAAATAATTGTTTATAGACCATGAGACTGTTAAAATAAGGTAGGAATAAAAAAATATCAGTTATTTGAGGAGTGCGGCATATGGAAATCAAAGAGGAAAAAAATCGTCTTGCTTTATTCAATGATGAGCAACAAGAAATCGGAGAAATGACATGGTCGGATGCGGGGCCAGACATCATGATCATTGACCATACATTTGTCGATCCAGCATATCGTGGTCAAAAATTAGCTGAAAAGCTAGTGTATACTGGAGTAGAACTAGCAAGACGAGAGGGGAAAAAGATCATCCCTTTATGCCCTTACGCAAAAAAAGAGTTTGAGAAGAAACCAGAGTATCATGACGTCTTACGCCAATCATAATAATAACAGCTGAAAGATTTGCACTTTCAGCTGTTTTTCCATTTATATAGAGTTGTCACGGAGTTTTATCTATGATAAAGTTAAAGAGACGATATCTTTTGGGAAGGAGGCTGCTATATGTATAATTTAATTTTGGGAATCGTGATCGTTTTATCGATTGTTATGGTCATTGCGATTATGATGCAGCCAAGCAAGCAAAATAGTGCAGCGAGTGCATTTACCGGCGGTGCGGATCAACTATTCGGCAAACAAAAAGCTCGCGGCTTTGAAGCTGTCATGCAGCGATCAACTGCAGTCATGGGAGCTGTCTGGATGATCTTATTATTTGTCCTAGCATTTTTATCTTCGAAGTAGTCGAATAAGCCTCTCGCACAACGGCGGGCGGCTTTTTTTATTGCAAAGAGAACGCTTAAGAAGAAGTTATGAAAGAAACTATGGTAAAATGAGGCGAAAGAGGTGAAACGAGTGAAACAATTACCAAAACCCCTTTATGCAAAACATGGAAAACGAGCAGTTTTGCTGCTTCATGCGTACTCAGGAAGTCCAAATGATGTCCGGATGCTCGCACGTTTTTTAGAAAAAGCAGATTATACAGTCTATGCGCCGCTATTTAAAGGACATGGAACGATGGAGCCATATGATATCTTGCAAGAAAAAGCAGAAAGCTGGTGGGCAGATACTAAAAAAGCTATCCATTTTTTACAGTCTGAACAGTTTTCTGATATTGCCGTATTGGGATTATCGATGGGTGGCATCTTTGCTGTACGGGCACTAGAAGAAGAATCAGTAATTGGCGGCGGTTTTTTCTGTTCGCCCCTGTCTCCTGTAGAAACAAACGTGCCTGAAAATTTTGAAAAATATGTACGTCAAGTGCTGAAGATAGCAGGCAAATCAGAAAAAGAAATCAATGAAAAAGCTGTGTCTTACCGCTCGTTAGCTGAACATCAATTAATGGATATACAAGACCAAGCAGCAATCGCAGAAAGTAGACTATCAGATATCCAACAGCCAATATTTTTAGCTCAAGCTGGGAAAGATGAAATGATCGACCCAAATGGTGTATTTGAAACGGCACGCAAATTGAGCCGCCAACGGGTGACACTTCAATGGTATCCTGAAAGCGGTCATGTGATTACAGTTGGCACAGCAAGACGCGAATTAGAAAAAGACGTGTTGGAATTTTTAGAAAAATTACCTTGGAATGAGGAATAAATATGACAAAAGAAACAATAAAAGAGAAAATTCTCTTTTTCATGGAAAGCAGTCGCAAACGTAGTTTTTCTATGGAAGAAATCGCTGAAGGTCTAGGCTTTCAAAAAAGCGATGATTTTAAATTACTAGTACAAACGATTGCTCAAATGGAAAGAGAACAGAGTATCGTTTTCAATAAAAAAGGAAAAGTCAAACTTCCTTTAAAACCGATCTTGGTCGAAGGGACATTTCGGGCAAATGAACGAGGATTTGGATTTGTAACGATTGATCCCGAAGAAGATGATATCTATATCCCGAAAGAAGCGACTGGCTTTGCAATGGATGGGGATACCGTAGCAATTGATATCATGAAGCGAGCAAATACAGATATGGATCGCGGAGCAGAGGGAAAAGTAGTGGAGATTCGAGACCGAGCGACTACTCAGTTAGCCGGAGAATTTGTTGCTTATTCAGACGAAGAGATACAGGAAACGGATCTTTATGGTGTGGTCATCCCGAAAGATAGAAAGCTTAACCAGTTCAAAGTGTATGCAGCGGCAGAGGGAGTTCGTCCAGTTGACGGAAGTATTGTACTGATCGAACTGACCCATTATCCTGAAAAAGGCTATGCGACTAGTTTAGAAGGGATAATCAAGCAAGTGATTGGTCATAAGAATGACCCTGGCATGGATATCCTCTCGATTGTCGTGGCTAACGGTATCCCTACAAAATTTCCTGATGATGTGTTGTCTGAGGCAGATGAAGTTCCAGACCAGATCAGCGAAAAGGATATTGTTGGACGCAGAGATTTAAGAGATCAGCTCATCGTTACGATTGATGGAGAAGATGCAAAAGATCTAGATGATGCAGTGACGGTCAAAAAATTAGAAAATGGTAATTATTTTCTTGGAGTACACATTGCAGATGTATCTTACTATGTGACGCAAGGCAGTCAACTGGACAGAGAAGCATACGAAAGAGGAACAAGTGTCTATTTGACCGATCGAGTGATTCCGATGATCCCACAACGTTTATCCAATGGTATCTGTTCATTGAATCCCCATGTTCCACGACTCACCATGAGTTGTGAAATGGAGATCGATCCAAATGGACAAGTTGTCTCTCATGAGATTTTTCCAAGTGTGATCCAAACAACAGAACGGATGACCTACACAGCTGTCAATCAAATCTTAGAAGATCAAGATGAAGAAACGATGCAACGCTATGCTCAGCTCGTGCCTATGTTCCAAGAAATGGGTGAATTGCATCGAATCCTTGAAACGATGCGAATCAAACGTGGAGCGATTTCTTTTGAGGATCGTGAAGCGAAGATCTTTGTTGATGCTGAAGGACACCCAAATGATATCCAGCTAAGAAGCAGAGGGATAGGTGAACGCTTGATCGAATCCTTTATGCTTGCTGCCAACGAAACGGTAGCTGAACATTATAATAAATTAAATCTTCCGTTTATTTATCGAATCCATGAACAGCCAAAAGAAGAAAAAATGCAGCGCTTCTTTGATTTTGCTTCAGCTTTGGGCATTCTGGTACGAGGAACGAAAGGAACGATCACACCGAAAGATTTACAGCATGTGATCGAAGGAGTAGAAGATAAACCAGAAGCGGCAGTTATCAATACTATGTTGCTAAGAAGTATGCAACAAGCACGCTATTCAGAAGACAATTTTGGGCATTATGGCTTAGCAGCAGATTACTACACACATTTTACATCTCCTATTCGACGCTATCCCGATCTGATCGTCCATCGGCTGATCCGTTCTTATAGCCAAGATAAAAGTGAAAGCAATCAAAGTTTATGGGCTGAGGAACTTCCTGAAATCGCGGATCATAGTTCTAAGATGGAGCGTCGCGCAGTAGAAACAGAACGTGAAGTAGATGCGATGAAGAAAGCAGAATTCATGATGGACAAAGTGGGAGAAGAATTCGACGGGATCATCAGCTCTGTTGTGAAATTCGGACTGTTTATCGAACTACCGAATACAGTAGAAGGATTGATCCATATCAATGAATTGAAACAAGACTACTTCCATTTTATTGAAAATCATTTAGCGCTTGTAGGTGAAAGAACTGGTCTGACTTTTAAAATCGGACAAAAAGTGCGCGTAAAAGTAGTCAAAGCTGATCCAGATGAACGAGCAGTGGATTTTGAACTCGTTTCCGCAGAAGAGGTCACTGCGTTGGAACGTCCAAAAGCACGCAATGGAAAATCTGGAAAACGAGAAGGAAAACAAGCAGGCAAACGCTCAGAAAAAAATGGCAAGAAGAACAAACGATATAGTGATAGTAAGCAAACGTTCGGTAAGAAAAAAGGGAAAAAGCCATTTTACAAAGGTGTCAAAAAGAAGAAAAAGAAAAAATAAAATGAGTTGGAGGAAACAGCTATGCCAAAAGGCGAGGGAAAACTAATTGCACAAAACAAGAAAGCTCGCCATGATTATTCGATCATCGACACGATGGAAGCAGGGATGGTCTTGCAAGGAACGGAGATCAAGTCGATACGAAACAGCCGGATCAATCTGAAAGATGGATTTATTCGCGTCCGCAACGGGGAAGCTTTCTTGCATAATGTTCATATCAGTCCTTATGAACAAGGAAATATTTTTAATCATGATCCGTTGCGCACGAGAAAACTATTATTGCACAAGAAACAAATCGTTCGTCTTGAAAACGAATTGAAAAACACGGGAATCACTGTTGTTCCTTTAAAAGTCTATATTCGTAACGGCTATGCCAAGGTATTGATTGGTCTGGCAAAAGGGAAAAAATCGTATGATAAACGGGAAGATTTGAAACGAAAAGATATCGATCGACAAATTGATCGAACATTAAAAAATTTCTCTAGATAATTTCATTATCCTTTTTCGCATATTCGGTGCTTTTGCTTTTACTTAATGATAAAATTTGTTAGCATTTAATCTGATAAAACATGATTATCACAGGTTTTTTCTTAGATCAGGAGCACCGTGCATGGGGAAAAATTCGCTTCGTTTTTGACTGAAATAAAAAAGTGTCTAATTTTCATGAAAATGTTTTGAATTTTCTGTTTCATGGTGGTATGATACCGTGTGGTTAGAAACCGATTGGAAAAAACCAGATACGCACATGAATTGATTTTATGTGAATTTCGGGGAAAAGAGGTGAAATGGATTGGATGAACGCTCGCTAACGTTCCACATTGGACCAATTTGGTTTGATGGTACAGTTTGTATAATGGTGTTACTGACCTGTTTGATTGTTTTCTTCTTAGCTTACTTTTTTACAAGAAATCTTAAGTTGAAACCAACAGGCAAACAAAATGCGATAGAATGGGTCATTGATTTTAGTCGAGGAATCGTAACAGATAATCTGCCTAGAAAAGAATTGAGCAATTTCCATTTGTTGGCATTTACATTGTTTTTATTTGTTTTTGTTGCAAACAACATCGGTTTAGTAACAAAAATCGTCTTACCTAACGAAACAACACTTTGGAAAAGCCCGACAGCAGACCCGTTTGTTACTTTAACTTTGGCATTTATAATGATCTTACTTACTCACTTATTCGGGGTGAAAAAGTTAGGCTTCAAAGGATATTTCGTAAATTCGTTCTTGAAACCCTATAGTTTTATGTTTCCGATGAAACTGATTGAAGAATTTACAAACTTATTAACACTTGCTTTACGTCTTTATGGGAATATTTATGCGGGGGAAGTTTTGCTAACCTTGATTGCAAAAATGATGACAAGCTTAGGCTGGTTCTCATTACCATTAGCAATTCCATTAGAGATGGTCTGGATCGCGTTCTCCTTGTTTATTGGGAGCATCCAAGCATTTGTCTTTGTTACTTTGTCAATGGTTTATATGAGCCATAAGATTGAAGTAGAAGAATAATACTCGGTTAAAAAACAAACTACTATTTATCTATTTTAGGAGGAAAACAATTATGAATTATATCGCAGCAGCAATCGCAATCATGGGAGCAGCAATCGGAGCCGGTTATGGTAACGGTCAAGTTATCTCTAAAACAATCGAATCAATGGCTCGCCAACCTGAAATGTCTGGTCAATTCCGTACAACAATGTTTATCGGGGTAGCTCTAGTTGAAGCTGTTCCTATCTTAGGGGTAGTTATCGCCTTGATTCTAGTTTTTGCCGTTTAATTGAATCAGTATTAAGGCAGAAACAACATCGTTTGTTACTGCTTTTTTACATGGAAACTAGAAATACTCCAAAGAAAGGAAGGCTCGCCTATGCTGAATCAATTGGCAATTGCAGAAGTTGGCAATGCGATGTTAGGTAATATCATCGTTGTCAGCGGCTCATTTTTGATACTACTGGCTCTCTTGAAGCACTTTGCTTGGGGACCAATCAGCGATATTTTGAAAAAACGTGAAGACAAGATCGCCAATGATTTAGATTCTGCAGAACAATCTCGCATCAACTCAGCGAAAATGGAACAAGAACGCGAACAACAATTGTTAGCCTCTCGTTCTGATGCAGCTGATATCATCAAAAATGCGAAAGAAAGTGGAGAATTAAGCCGCCAAAATATTTTGAAGGATGCTCAAGAAGAAGCAGCTCGTCTAAAAAGCAAAGCCCAAGCTGATATCACTGTAGAACGTGATTCAGCGCTGAACTCTGTAAAAGACGACGTTGCAGAACTCTCTCTTCAAATCGCGGAAAAAATCTTGAACAAAGAATTATCTCCAGAAATGCATGAATCATTAATCAATCAATACATTGAAGGTCTAGGTTCTTCAAATGAAACTAGATAAATATACAGTAGGAAGACGTTACGGGAAAGCTTTATTTGAACTGGCGATCGATTCAAATCAAGCAGAAGAAATCTATCAAGATCTCGTAAGTTTACGTCAAATCTATGAACAAGTACCTGGATTAGGGAATATGTTAAGTGATGTTCGTCTAGAACCTCATGAAAAACGAGAAATCATGGACAAGCTTGTCAGCGGTTATGATGGAATCGTTAAAAACTTTTTAGAAGTTGTTTATGAGTATAACCGAATGGATGATCTTTTGTTCATGATCGAAGAATATGAACGTCGATATGATGAACATCAAGGGTTACTATTGGGAAGTGTCACAACAGCAGTCCCACTTTCAGACGAACAACGAATACAATTAGAAAAGAATGTTGCAAAAACAATGGACTATCAATCAGTTGAATTAAAACAAATCGTTGATTCTTCTATTATTGGTGGCGCGATTGTTGAAGCCAACCATCGAGTAATCGACGGAAGCATTCGCACGCAATTAGAAAAAATGCGTAATCAATTAAACAGATAGTACAAAGAGGTAGGTGAATCGAATGGCCATCAAAGCAGAAGAAATTAGTGCCTTGATTAAAGAACAAATTGAAAATTATCAAAACGTGCTTTCAGTCGAAGAAATCGGTACCGTAACTTATGTAGGTGACGGGATCGCTCGTGCACATGGTTTAGAAAACGCGATGAGTGGTGAGTTGCTTGAATTTTCAAACGGCTCATACGGAATGGCGCAAAACTTAGAGTCAAATGATGTAGGTATCATTATCCTTGGCGATTTCGAGTCCATTCGTGAAGGAGATAAAGTAAAACGAACAGGTAAGATCATGGAAGTTCCAGTTGGAGAGGCCTTGATCGGTCGGGTAGTCAATCCGCTAGGTCAACCAATCGACGGACTAGGTGAAATCGTTACTGACAAAGCTCGTCCAGTAGAAGCGATGGCACCAGGTGTTATGCAACGTAAATCTGTTAACGAACCAATGCAAACAGGGCTAAAAGCGATCGACGCCCTTGTGCCAATCGGACGCGGACAACGTGAATTAGTCATCGGTGACCGTAAAACAGGGAAAACTTCTATTGCGATCGATACGATCATCAACCAAAAAGGTCAAGATATGATCTGTATCTATGTAGCAATCGGACAAAAAGATTCTACAGTTCGTACACAAGTTGAAACATTGAAAAAATATGGCGCAATGGATTACACAATCGTTGTGAATGCCGGTGCGTCTCAACCAGCACCATTGCTTTATATCGCACCATATGCTGGTACTGCAATGGGTGAAGAATTCATGTACAACGGTAAACATGTATTGATCATTTTTGATGATCTTTCAAAACAAGCTGTTGCTTATCGTGAACTTTCCTTGCTACTTCGCCGTCCACCAGGTCGTGAAGCTTATCCTGGGGATGTTTTCTACTTGCACTCACGTTTATTAGAACGTGCAGCAAAATTAAGTGATGATCTAGGCGGCGGTTCAATGACTGCTTTGCCATTTGTTGAAACACAAGCTGGAGATATCTCTGCTTATATCCCAACAAACGTTATTTCAATCACTGACGGACAAATCTTCTTAGAAAGCGACTTGTTCTACGCGGGTACTCGTCCAGCGGTTGATGCCGGACTATCTGTCTCTCGTGTAGGGGGTTCTGCGCAAATTAAAGCAATGAAAAAAGTTGCTGGGACTTTACGTCTAGACTTAGCAAGTTATCGTGAATTAGAAGCATTTACACAATTCGGTTCTGATTTGGATGCGGCAACACAAGCAAAACTAAATCGTGGACGCCGTACAGTAGAAATCTTGAAACAAAAACTGCATGCACCGCTAGCTGTTGAGAAACAAGTAGTGATTTTGTATGCCTTGACACATGGATTCTTGGACAGTATCCCTGTAGACAGTATTTTAGACTTCGAACATGAATTATTCGAATATCTGGATACCAATCATTCAGATATTTTTGAAACAATCCGTACAACAAAAGATCTTCCAGAAGAAGAAACGTTGAACAGTGCGATTCAGGAATATAAAGACATGTTCTTAGCTACAAAAGGAAATAATTCCTCTACAGAAGATAAATTGAAATCCATTCAAAATGCATAGTGAGGTGAGATGAATGGGTGCTTCATTAAATGAAATCAAGACACGTATCGCTTCAACGAAAAAAACGAGCCAAATCACGCGGGCAATGCAGATGGTGTCTGCTTCTAAGTTGACAAAATCTGAAGCTTCTTCACAGAAGTTTCAGGTTTATGCAACAAAAGTAAGAGAAATCGTTACGCATTTGACTGCTACTCAGTTAAATGATATTGCCTCAGAAAATCCTAGAGGGGATATCAATTACAACAGCATGCTGCTCAGCCGTCCTGTGAAGAAAACCGGTTATATCGTCATCACTGCAGATGGCGGTCTGGTCGGTGGATATAACAGTTCGATATTGAAACAAACGATGTCTATTTTAGAAGAAGACCACCAATCACCCGATGATTACGTGATGATCGCAATTGGCGGAACTGGTGCAGACTTCTTTAAAGCACGCGGTATCAACCTAGCATATGAGCTGCGCAATTTATCTGATCAGCCAAGCTTTGATGAAGTCCGCAAAATCGTAAATATGGCAACAACTATGTACCAAAACGAAGTATTCGATGAATTATACGTATGTTATAACCATCATATCAATTCGCTAACTAGTCAGTTTCGTGTAGAAAAAATGCTGCCAATCTCAGACTTAGATCCAGAAGAAGCAACGACTTTCGAACAAGAATATATTTTTGAACCTTCAAAAGAAGAAATCTTGTCTCAGTTATTGCCTCAGTATGCTGAAAGTTTGATCTACGGTGCGATCGTTGACGCCAAAACAGCAGAACATGCTGCTGGTATGACAGCAATGAAAACAGCAACTGATAATGCTGCTAATATCATTGATGAGCTGACGGTTTCTTATAACCGTGCAAGACAAGGGGCTATTACCCAAGAAATTACCGAAATTGTTGCCGGAGCTTCGGCACTAGAATAGTATTGAGATTGGAGGAAAAAAGATGAGTTCAGGCAAGATTGTTCAAGTAATCGGTCCCGTTGTCGACGTGGAATTTTCTTTAGACCAATCCTTACCAGATATCAACAACGCATTAGTTGTTTATAAAAATGACGAAAATAAATCAAAAGTTGTTCTTGAAGCAGCATTAGAATTAGGGGACGGAGTGATCCGGACCATTGCGATGGAATCAACAGATGGTTTACAAAGAGGAATGGAAGTCATTGATACAGGCAAAGCAATCTCTGTTCCTGTAGGTAAAGAAACATTAGGTCGCGTATTCAACGTGCTAGGAGATACGATCGATTTAGAAACACCTTTCCCAGAGGATGCGGAAAGAAGCGAAATTCATAAAAAAGCACCAGCCTTTGACGAATTAAGTACAAGTACAGAAATTTTGGAAACAGGGATCAAAGTTATCGACTTGCTTGCCCCATATTTAAAAGGTGGGAAAGTTGGACTATTTGGTGGTGCCGGTGTTGGTAAAACCGTACTGATCCAAGAACTGATCCATAATATCGCCCAAGAACACGGTGGTATTTCTGTATTTACCGGTGTCGGTGAACGTACTCGTGAAGGTAATGACTTGTATTATGAAATGAAAGATTCAGGAGTTATCGAAAAGACAGCCATGGTGTTCGGTCAAATGAACGAACCACCAGGTGCACGTATGCGTGTTGCGTTAACTGGTTTGACGATCGCGGAATATTTCCGTGATGTAGAAGGCCAAGATGTACTGTTGTTTATCGACAATATTTTCCGTTTCACTCAAGCTGGATCT
The DNA here is from genome assembly GCF_032465635.1 of Enterococcus sp. 2STP. Classification (NCBI taxonomy): domain Bacteria; kingdom Bacillati; phylum Bacillota; class Bacilli; order Lactobacillales; family Enterococcaceae; genus Enterococcus; species Enterococcus sp. 2STP. Next base: position 84,773 of record NZ_JAWDJH010000019.1, on the reverse strand, counting down.
GAAGTATCAGCCTTGTTAGGACGGATGCCTTCTGCGGTTGGTTATCAACCAACATTGGCAACAGAAATGGGTCAATTGCAAGAACGTATCACATCTACGAAAAAAGGTTCGATTACATCGATCCAAGCCATCTATGTGCCAGCCGATGACTACACTGACCCGGCGCCGGCAACAGCATTCGCCCATTTGGATGCGACAACCAACTTGGAACGTAAATTAACAGAACAAGGGATTTATCCAGCGGTAGATCCATTGGCTTCTTCTTCAAGTGCTTTAGCACCTGAAATCGTGGGAGAAGAACACTATAAAGTAGCAACAGAAGTCCAACACGTATTGCAACGATATCGTGAATTACAAGATATTATTGCTATTTTAGGTATGGATGAATTATCCGATCAGGAAAAAGTGTTAGTTTCTCGTGCCCGCAGAGTCCAATTCTTCTTGTCACAAAACTTTAACGTGGCTGAACAATTTACTGGTCTTCCAGGTTCTTATGTTCCTGTAGAAGAAACAGTGAAAGGATTCCGCGAAATCTTGGAAGGCAAATACGATGATCTTCCTGAAGAAGCTTTCCGAAGTGTTGGCCGAATCGAAGACGTCGTAGAAAAAGCGAAAACACTAGGCTACTAGAAAGGGGTGCCCCATGGATCAATATTTAACAGTAAATGTGGTAACTCCTGCCGGTTTGGTCTATGATCACCATGCAGCTATCGTCGTCGCACGTACGACAGCTGGTGAGCTTGGGATTTTGCCTAAACATGCACCGATCATCGTTCCTTTGACGATTGATGAAGTTCGTGTAAAACGGACAGATTCAGATACCCATGTCGATTGGATTGCTGTGAATGGCGGAATCATGGAAGTGCGTGATAATGTTGTTTCAATCGTTGCTGATAGTGCGGAACGTGAACGGGATATCGATGTATCTCGTGCGGAACGTGCAAAACAACGTGCAGAACGCCAAATCGAAGAAGCAAAAGCAAAACAAGATACGAACGAATTGAAGCGGGCAACTGTTGCGTTGCATCGAGCAATCAATCGTATTAAAGTATCTAAGCACTCATAAAATGAGAAGCGGATGTTTATTCGTGTATCAGAGGTTGCGACAGAAGTGGTCAGCTTATTTTTCGAAGAAGCTACTTCTGGAACACCGTGAATCAGAGATCGTGAGCCTGCCATTCAGCTCCGAGTCACAAGGAACAAATTAAAAAACAGGTTCTCATGTTTGATGAATATTGTGGCTTGTGACCGAGGAGTTGGCAGGAGAACACCTTTTATTTGGAATAAAGGACTGAGACAAGACTTTTGTCTCAGTCTCTTTTTTTGCATATTTTTCCCCTTATTTCCTAAAAATGTAAGGGTATTCCACTATTTTTAAGTATACTTGTTTTTCCTTTTATACATTTTATGGTATTATCATTTTATTAGTTATTATAAAAACAACTGTTAGAAAGGACGTCATTATGCAAGTATACGGAATTGATGCGATACTTCGAATCGTGAGTCATTTGGCGTTTATCTACTTAGCCTTCTGGTCTTTACGTTCGTTACGCATTGAGACTTTTTTTAGACCAATGCATAATACGCAAATTAGAATGGCAATCGTACTTTTTTCAATCTTTTTAGGGTACACTGCAAGTAATTTTTTCTTAGAAGTTATCGCTTTATGCCGAAATCTTTTCGTTAGCCTGTAAATTTTAAAAAAAGGTACTATTTTAAAAGGAAGGGTGTTATAATAGAAAAGATTTTGAGTAAGTGTATGCTCATTGGAATTTTTTGGAGGGAACAACAACATGGAAGAGATCATCGTAAGAGGTGGCAATCAATTAAATGGAACAGTAAGAATTGAAGGAGCTAAAAATGCTGTATTGCCTATTTTAGCTGCCAGTTTGTTAGCAGAAGAAGGTATTACGACATTAGACAACGTCCCGATTCTTTCTGATGTCTTCACTATGAATCAAGTGATTCGTCACTTAAATGTAGATGTAGATTTTGATGAACAAAAGAATCAAGTAACAATCGACGCTTCAAGACAATTAGAAATCGAAGCGCCTTATGAGTATGTTAGTCAAATGCGTGCTTCAATCGTTGTGATGGGACCGCTACTTGCTAGAAATGGACATGCAAAAGTGGCTATGCCTGGTGGATGTGCGATTGGTAAACGCCCAATCGATTTACATTTAAAAGGATTTCAAGCTTTAGGAGCAAAAATTATTCAAAAAAACGGCTATATTGAAGCAATTGCAGATGAATTGATCGGTAACACGATTTATTTAGATTTTCCTAGTGTAGGTGCTACTCAAAATATCATGATGGCTGCCGTAAAAGCAAAAGGAACAACCATCATTGAAAACGTAGCTCGCGAACCAGAAATCGTTGATTTAGCAAATATTTTGAATAAAATGGGTGCGCATGTCTATGGAGCGGGTACTGAAACAATGCGTATCGAAGGCGTTGATCATTTACATGCAGTCAACCATTCAATCGTACAAGATCGTATCGAAGCTGGTACCTTTATGGTCGCTGCTGCAATGACAGAAGGCAATGTACTGATTGCTGATGCTATCTCTGAACATAACCGCCCATTGATTTCTAAATTGATCGAAATGGGTGCAGAAATCATTGAAGAAGAAGGCGGAATCCGTGTCATCGGACCAAAACATATCTTACCTACAGATGTAAAAACGATGCCTCATCCTGGTTTCCCTACAGATATGCAAGCGCAAATGACAGCCATCCAATTAGTGGCAGAAGGTACAAGCGTAGTAACTGAAACAGTTTTTGAAAATCGTTTCCAACATTTAGAAGAAATGCGCCGTATGAACGCCCACGTCAAAATCGATGGAAATGTAGCAATCATGGATGGAAACCATGAATTGCAAGGTGCGGAAGTGTATGCAACAGACTTGCGTGCAGCAGCAGCATTAGTTTTAGCTGGCTTGAAAGCAAATGGAATCACACGTGTCCGTAACTTGAATTATCTAGATCGTGGCTATTATAACTTCCATATCAAACTACAAAAATTAGGTGCAGATGTTGAACGTGTAGACATGGATCAAACTCCTGCTGAAAAAACAGCACAAACGATTGCATAAGGAAGTGGCTGAATGAGTAACCAACGATATATCTTATTAACTCTGATAAAGATTTTAGTGGTGATCTTATTGCTTATCCTTCTTTTTGTAGCCGGAACGATGATTGGATATGGTGTCATCGGTGGTGGCAATCCATTTAAAGTATTTCAACCCAGCTTGTGGATTCATATTCGAGACTTTTTTCATTGATAATTAATTACGGTGGTTCTAGTCGATAGGAAATGAGCCATGAAGCAGCATAGGATAAAAGAAAACAGAAGGGAACGTTGACTTTAGTCACGATCCCTTTTTTTAGTAAAAGAAAAGAAGGAATCTAGTTGATGAAGAAGATATTGATTTATTTAGTTAGAGGATATCAGCGCTTTATTTCGCCTGCATTTCCGCCTAGTTGCCGCTATTACCCAACCTGTTCTAATTATATGATAAAAGCAATTCAAACTCATGGTGCGCTAAAAGGGACGGTAATGGGGACGGCTCGGATCTTGCGCTGTCATCCCTTTGTCAAAGGCGGCATCGATTATGTACCTTTGACCTTTCAATTAACGAGAAATAAGAAAGATAAAAAAGAACCAGATTATAAAAAGGTTGTGAAAAATACGGGTAGCACTGAGCAATAAAGAAAAGAGAGAGTGACTATCAAAGTAACGACTTCATGACTACATATATGGAGGTCAAAAATGATCGAAGAACTCAATAAGATAGATTTACCATGGTCCTTGTTATTAGATGCAGATCCTGATAAAGAAAAAGTTCAGGTATATGTTTCAAAGGGGAACGGCTGGATATGGAAAGAAAAAGAAAAAACAATAGGTATACTGATCTATATAGTAAGGGAAAAAGAATTCGAAATCGTTAACGTAGCTGTAGAACCTTCGCATCAAGGAAAAGGGATTGGTGGGAAACTCCTTGAGACAGCTTTTCAGAAGCTTTCACAACTCGCTTCCAGTCAAACTCAGATCATCATACGAACCGGCAGTACTAGCAGTGCTGCGTTACATCTCTATCAAAAAATGGGCTATGTGGAGATTGGTCGAGTCAAAGACTATTTTATCCATCATTATTCTCAACCGATTTTTGAGAACGGAGAACAATTGCGAGATCAAGTGATTTTAGCGATTCACTTACACAAAACCAGCTTTAACGAATAGACTAGTGATCCGAGAAAATGCTTTCAAATACTAAACATATACATTACAATAGCTTTAGCAAGCAAAAAGGAGAATGTTTTTATGGGGATATTAGTTTTTGATTTTGGCGGGTCGGCTGTCAAATATGGTTGTTGGGATAGTAAAGATGTCAAAGGCAAGGGCCAATTTGCAACGCCTGAATCTTGGAAAGAAATGAAAGCGCAATTATTACGAGTCTATAAAGACATGTGTCTTTCTTTTGAGATTGAAGGAATTGGGATCAGCTCACCTGGAGTAGTGAATAATGAGAAACAGGTAATTGAGGGAATCAGTGCGATTCCTTATATTCATGGCTTTAATATTTTTAGAGATTTGGAAACTTTGTTTCAACTTCCGGTAACGATTGAAAATGACGCCAACTGTGCCGGAATGGCTGAGTTTTATGAAGGAGCTGCTCGTGATTATCAAGATGTTGCTTTTGTCGTGGTAGGAACTGGGATTGGCGGAGCGATGTTCACGAAAGGCCAAATCAATAAAGGTGCACATCTTTATGGTGGAGAATTCGGTTTGATGTTCTTAGAGGGCGATCAGACATTTAGTAAACTTGGTACAGCCGTACAGATGGCTTGGCGGTATTGTGAACGCAAAGGAGTCGATAAGAATACTTATACCGGAAAAGACGTCTTTGAATTAGCAGAAACCGGGGATGAAATAGCAAAAGAAGAAGTTGAGAGTTTTTATACGTACTTGGCAAAAGGTTTATTCAGTATCCAATTTTCATTCGATCCGGAAGTTATCGTATTAGGCGGTGGCGTTTCTGCAAAGGATGGGCTCATTGATGAGATCCAAAGTAGAATGAAGAAGTTGACAGATCAATTCGACTTGCATGATTTCGAGCCGCAGATCCTATTGTGTGAATACAGAAACGATGCTAATCTTGTAGGCGCAGCGGCCAACTATATCGCTATAGGTCAAGGGGAGAATTAAGAGCTTTAGAGAAGTCGCCTCTTGTATAAAAGAAGATGAAATGGACAAGAGATTTTTACCTAAGGAATGTTTTATTGTCTGCAATATGATAAAATGTCTGAGAGGTGAAAATGATGTCAAAAAAAAATAAAGATATTGAAGTGCGTATCGAAGAAGTAAAAAAAGATATCAAAGGTAAGAATTATGAAGTCACTCAGTTATTTATAGGGAAAAAAATGATTGGTGAAATTTTAGCCTATGGACCAAAAGAATATGAAATTTTCTTTGGTGAAGAAGATTTTGGGAAAGAAAAAAGTCTTGAAAATGCGATAGAAACAGTGATTCGTCACTGGAATCTGCACGAATAAAAAAATATCAAAAAAACTTTCAATAAAGGGTTGCAAAAATCTGGAAAATTAGGTATTATAACTAAGTCAGGTTGATACAAACCTTTCGGAGGAGTAGCGAAGTGGCTAAACGCGACGGACTGTAAATCCGTTCCTTAGGGTTCAGTGGTTCGAATCCACTCTCCTCCATTTCATTGGGGTATAGCCAAGCGGTAAGGCAAGGGACTTTGACTCCCTCATGCGTTGGTTCGAATCCAGCTACCCCAGTATAGCACAACCGTAGGCTCTCGTAAGTTCGAGAGCTCTTTTTTTTGCTTTGTTACCTTGTTCCTTGAAGATTCTGTCAATTTAAGATAGAGTTAAGTTAACAAAAAGAATTGGAGGGGTCAAAATGAAGTGGAAAGAAAAAGTAGACGAAGCAGCTGAAAAGTTATATGACTTGGTCAAATCAGAAAAATACGATATCGAAGTGAACATTCCTAAAAAAGGCGAAAAAGCAGTCCATGTAAAATCAAAACGCCCAACGAATCATACAAAAAAATGGATGGCTAAAAACCGCTAATAATAACAAAAGATCCATAAATCGGCATTTTCAGCGATTATAGGGTCTTTTGTTATTTTCTCAATTGAATATATCTAGAAAATGGATTCTGTTAATAGGAATGGGAAGAAGGATTTGCACCTACATCATCTGCTTATGGATAGAATCCTTTATCTTTTTCAGTTGTGAATCAGGTATATACCAGTTATAATAGAAGAAACGAAAGGACGGGTGTACGTTATGTCGAATCAATTACCTGTATATATACAGATTCATGACCAATTAAAAAATGAAATCGAACAAGGTATATGGAAAGTCGGAGACCGTCTTCCTTCAGAAAGAGAATTAGCAGTGAAATTCAATGTCAGCCGTATGACGTTGAGACAAGCAATTCAAAACTTGGCAGATGAAGGAATCTTAGAAAGAAAGATCGGTTCGGGTACATATGTTGCGCGAGAAAAAGTACAAGAAAAGATGTCTGGCGCGACAAGTTTTACAGAAATCATGGAATCGCAAAATAGAGTACCGTCTAGCCGAACAATCTCTTACTTTTTGACTTCGCCAAGCTCAAGTGAAATGGAAAAACTAAACTTGAGTAAAGATGACACGATCTTGCGAATGGAACGTATTCGTTTTGCAGACGATGTCCCTATTTGTTTTGAAGTAGCCAGTGTTCCGCAAAAGCTGATCGATGGCTACAGCAAAGCAGAGATTACTGAATCGTTGTATCGCACATTAGAAGAAAAAGGCGGGAAAAAAATCGGTCCAGCGAATCAAACGATCACGGCTGTATTGGCATCTGAGAAAATCGCAGACTATTTAGAGGTGAAACGAGGAGATGCAGTTCTTCGTTTGCGTCAGATTTCCTATTTTGAAGATGGCACGCCATTTGAGTATGTGCGTACGCAATATGTAGGAAATCGTTTTGAGTTTTATTTGGAAAAATAAAAAACAGGTGATCCCTGATTCCTTATTCGAAAAAAAGAGAATCAGAATCACCTGTTTTTATCTATGATCAGTTATCAGTTGCTCGTGATAAGAAACAGGGCCTTCTTCAAATTGGACTTGTCCGTTCAGCAGCTCAATGATGGATTCTTTAAAGCTGTCAGCATTTTTTTCATCCACTGCACAGATGACGATGACTTGATCAGTGTATTGGATTTCTTTTATGAAAAAATGCTGTAGTTCAAGATAATTTTGTAATTTTCCTAGTTGCGGATACGTGATCACAACGGAGATCTCCTGTTGCAAGGTACCTTCTACGATTCCAATGTCGGACAATGCTTGAGAGACCGCATGAGTGTATGCACGTATCAATCCGCCCGTGCCGAGTTTCGTTCCTCCAAAATATCGAGTGACTACTGCAGCTACATTGATCAGTTGATTTTTTTTGAGGACTTCCAACATCGGTACGCCCGCCGTTCCACTTGGTTCGCCATCATCGCTGCTTCGTTGGATCTCATTTTTTTCGCCAATGACGAAGGCACTGCAGTTATGGTTTGCTTTCCAATGTTCTTTTTTGATTTCTTGGATGAAGTTTTTCGCTTCTTCTTCTGATTCTATTCGTTTAAGAGAACAGATAAAGCGTGATTTCTTGATTTCGATCTCACTTTGTCCATTTTCTTTGATTGTACGATAACGTTCGATCATCTTGTCACCTCTTTTTTTCGGTTGCTTTATTCAGTATAAAGAAAGTTCTAGGTTGTTTCAACACTATAACGGTTGCGCAATTGCTGTAGTATGCGATAATAAAGACAAAGGCAGGTGGATCCGGGGATGAAGGAACGAATGAAAAAGTACGATGCAATTACGCATTATTTGAAGAACAACGGCGGCTCCCAAGTAACATTGACCTTTACCCAATTTGATGAACTGTTGTTTCCCAGTAACGGACTTCCCAAAACAGCCAGGGAAAGCACAGATTGGTGGGCAAATGACTATAAACATCCAGAAAAGGGTGCCTACGGCTGGTTAAATGCAGGCTATGAAGTAGTAGTCATCAATTTGGATAAAGAATATGTCGTATTCAATAAATTAGTGAAATCTAGCTGGCTATTTGATTAAATAAACCGTGTTTAGAAAACGTTGACAAATTTCTTTCTTTTTATATAATAGAGTAACAGACGCTAAGAAAACGTTTGCGTAGTCTGTTTTAAAAAGGAGAGAAAAGTATGGCTAAAAAAACAATCATGCTTGTATGTTCGGCTGGTATGAGCACAAGTTTGCTAGTAACAAAAATGCAAAAAGCTGCGGAAGCAAAAGGAATCGATTCTGATATTTTCGCTGTGTCAGCTTCTGATGCAGATAATAATCTTGCAAATAAAGATGTAGATGTACTGTTATTAGGACCTCAAGTTCGCTTTATGAAAGCTGATTTTGAAAAACGTCTGGAACCAAAAGGCATTCCTTTAGACGTCATCAATATGGCTGATTATGGAATGATGAATGGCGAAAAAGTATTAGACCAAGCAATTACATTGATTGGTGAATAAATAGATTATATAGAACTATCGAACAAGCAATCCAAAAAAAGATTGCTTGTTTTTTCGTATATTTTTTTAGGGCGAATGATATGAATTATTTTTGGGGCAGAAGGCTTCTTACGAGAGAGATTGAAGCAATGGATTGTGAGGAGGGAAACTTACCAAATTATAAGAAGATCGCAGCAGTAGAACGTTTAGGTAACAGGATTCTTTGTCATCGTTGTGGAGTGAAAACGCCTGTCTTTGAGGGACAGCTTGCAGACTATGGCTATTTTTGCATACATTGCCTGTCTTTAGGGCGATGCGACAGTCAACAAGAGTTATATTTATTTGATCAGCCAAAAGCAGGATCTCGAGAAGTCGTCTTTTCTTGGACAGGACAGCTTACTGAAAAACAAACGGAAATCGCAGAGAGGATACTTGATCATTCAGAAAAAAGACACCATCTTATTTGGGCGGTAACAGGTGCAGGAAAAACAGAAATGCTTTATCCGATTTTAGTGAAAACGTTAAAAGCTGGAGGAAGAGTAGCCATTTGTACACCACGAATCGACGTTTGTAATGAATTGTTTTTACGTTATCGTCCTGTTTTTCCAGAAGAAACAATCATGTTGCTCCATGGGAATACAACAACAGCTTATACCTTTAGTTCTTTTGTTATCTGTACGATTCATCAGCTATACCGTTTTTATCGATCCTTTGACTTATTAGTAATTGATGAGATCGATGCTTTTCCTTATAGCGGGGACGCTGGGCTAGCTCACGCTGTGCAAACAGCAATCAAACCAGACGGTCGATTCATCTACTTAAGTGCCACGCCTGATGAGAAGTTACTAAAGGAAATCAAGCAGACATTTGAGCTCCACAAACTTGCCTTGCGCTTTCATCGGCGCTTGCTTCCTGAACCCGTACTTGTTTTCATGAATAATTGGCGACAAAAATGTGGGAACAAAAAGAAAATCAACTCTTTGGTGCGGATCATTCAGCAACTAATCAAAGAAAACCATATCCTTTTATTTTGTCCAAGTATTACGATGATGCATCGTTTGAAAGTCAAACTGCAAGAAGCTTTTCCAGAATATGAGATAACAGATGTTTCTTCACAAGACGATCAACGGGCAAAGAAAGTTCAGGAAATGCGAGAAGCAACATACGAGATACTGTTAACCACGATGATCCTAGAAAGAGGAGTCACATTTGAAAGAATCTCTGTCATCGTTTTAGGAGCAGATCATCCAGTTTTTACTAAATCCTCTTTGGTGCAAATCGCAGGAAGAGCTGATCGTAAAGGTCCTTATACGAACAGTCGAGTCTATTTTTTCTATGAAGAAAAAACTTCATCTATTCGAAAAGCCTGTCAGGAAATCAAAGAAATGAACGAAGAAGGGAAGAAGATGCTGTGAGATGTAGTTGCTGCAGTAAAGACATCATTCAAAATTTAACATTCAGCGAGATCATCGGTGTGTCGAAATATAGACTTCCTCAGACATGTTCAGTTTGCCGCGCACAATTCCATTTATTGGAAGCAAAAGGTTGTGCAGGTTGTCAAAAACCAATCCATTTGAAATACGAGGAGACGAAAAAGAAAGCAAAGACTAGTTTCGTTTACTGCAACGACTGTCAAGAATGGAAGAAGAAATATCCTGCATATGATTTTCAACACCGCGCCTTTTTTACGTACGATGAAAAGATGCAGGCTTGGATCAATCGGTACAAGTTTATGGGAGACATCCGATTAGCAGGGACTTTTGCATATAAATGGACTCAGATAAAAAAAGATTACCCGGCATATATTTATTGTCCAATACCTTTATCTGAAAAAAGGTGGCTAGAAAGAGGATTCAATCAAGTAAGCGAGATGTTGAAAGTAGCAAAAATTCCTTTTCAGATGCTGCTCAAAAGAGAGCAACATCTGCTTGCTCAAGCAAAAAACACGCGAAAGGAAAGATTGGAGATGCCTCAGCCTTTTGAGCTTGCCGTACCTCTTTCTAAGATACAACATAAAAAAATATTGATTATTGACGATGTCTATACAACAGGACAGACGCTTTTTCATGCAGCAGATTGCTTGCAGAACGCACAGCCGAAAATCATCCGAACCATTTCTTTGGCAAGATGAATCAGATGTGGAAATTTGATAGCGATTTAATTTGCAAATAACCTAGAGTTCGATATAATAGAATTAAGAAGAGGGAAAGAGTGGTCCTTCTCCTTCTTGATTGTGGTAGACGAAAGGGGTAATTTTTATGTTTAGATATAATGTACGCGGCGAAAATATCGAAGTAACTGAAGCGATTCGCGACTACGTTGAGAAAAAAGTAGGCAAACTAGAACGCTATTTCAGTGACGCACCCGATGCTACGGCGCATGTGAACTTAAAAGTTTATACAGAAAAAACAGCAAAAGTGGAAGTAACGATCCCATTACCTTATCTTGTATTACGTGCCGAAGAAACTTCTCCAGATCTATACGCAAGTATCGATTTGGTTGTTGACAAATTAGAACGCCAAATCCGCAAATTCAAAACAAAAATCAATCGTAAATCCCGTGAAACGGGCATGAATACTGCAGATGCTGCTGTTTTATTCAATGGAGAGGAAGAAAACGAAAACGATTCTGAATTAGATATCGTACGTACAAAACGCCTTTCATTGAAACCAATGGACAGTGAAGAAGCAGTCTTACAAATGAACATGCTGGGACATAACTTCTTTATTTTTGAAGATGCAGAAACAAATGGTACAAGTATCGTTTACCGCCGAAAAGATGGAAAATACGGATTGATCGAAACAGACTGATCAGCCATACTTAAATAACATCAAAAACTTGCAGCAGCTGTCAATAGCTGCCGCAAGTTTTTTTGAATTCGTCTCTTTTTTAGTTGAAATATGAATAAATTATGAAGTTCTTACTTTAATACGATTAAGATATTTCAATTATCTATAACTAATGATAAAATGAAAAGTAGAGTCTACATAGTCTGGATAATACACAGAAGGAAAAGGAGATTACACAACGCATGGCCAATTTGATTCGTTCACTTATCGAAAACGATAAGAAAGAACTAAAACGTTTAGATAGCATTGCAAAAAAAGTTGAATCATATGCTGACCAAATGGCAGCATTAACTGATGAACAATTACAAGCAAAAACTGCTGAATTCAAGGGCAGATACCAAAAAGGAGAAACATTAGATCAATTACTTCCGGAAGCTTTTGCAGTCGTTCGGGAAGCAGCAAAACGTGTATTGGGGTTATATCCATACCACGTACAATTGATGGGTGGGATCGTGCTTCACGATGGGAATATCCCTGAAATGCGTACTGGTGAAGGTAAAACCTTGACCGCAACGATGCCGGTGTATCTGAATGCGTTGACTGGCGAAGGGGTCCACGTAGTTACCGTCAATGAATATTTAGCAACCCGTGACTCGACGGAAATGGGCGAGCTTTATAATTTCTTAGGATTGACAGTTGGGTTGAATATCAACTCAAAATCTTCGGATGAAAAACGCGAGGCTTATAATTGCGATATCACTTATAGCACGAATAATGAATTAGGATTTGACTACTTGAGAGACAACATGGTCGTTTACCGCCATCAAATGGTACAACGTCCGCTGAATTATGCCATTGTCGATGAAGTTGACTCGATCTTGATTGATGAAGCGAGAACGCCGCTGATCATTTCAGGGCAAGCAGAAAAATCAACAGCTTTATATACAAGAGCAGACAACTTCGTGAAACGTTTGAAAGAAGAAGAAGATTACAAAATCGATGTACAATCAAAAACAATCAGTTTAACTGAAGCAGGGATCGAAAAAGCTGAAGAAACATTCGGTTTGGACAACTTATATGACATTGAAAATACTGCATTGACCCATCACTTGGATCAAGCATTGAGAGCCAACTACATCATGCTTTTAGACATCGATTATGTTGTTCAAGATGGAAAAGTATTGATTGTTGACCAATTTACGGGCCGGATCATGGATGGACGCCGTTATTCAGATGGTCTTCATCAAGCAATCGAAGCTAAAGAAGGCGTAGAGATCGAAGACGAAACGAAAACGATGGCGACGATTACTTTCCAGAACTATTTCCGTATGTACAAGAAACTTGCAGGGATGACTGGTACAGCTAAGACAGAAGAAGAAGAGTTCAGAGAAATTTATAATATTCAAGTATACCAGATTCCGACAAACCGTCCGGTCATCCGTGACGATCGTCCAGATTTGCTTTACCCTACATTACAAAGCAAGTTCCATGCTGTCGTACAAGATATCAAAGATCGCTACCGCAAAGGACAGCCTGTCTTAGTCGGAACTGTTGCGGTTGAAACATCTGAGTTATTATCAGATATGCTGAATCAAGAACGTATTCCTCATGAAGTGCTGAATGCGAAAAATCACTTTAAAGAAGCAGAGATCATCATGAATGCGGGTCAAAAAGGCGCAGTGACGATTGCTACCAACATGGCTGGTCGGGGAACGGATATCAAGCTGGGGCTTGGCGTAAGAGAACTTGGTGGCCTAGCAGTTATCGGGACAGAACGACATGAATCTCGTCGTATCGATAACCAGCTTCGAGGACGTGCAGGACGTCAAGGAGACCCTGGTATGTCACAATTCTACTTGTCTTTAGAAGATGATTTGATGAAACGATTCGGTTCAGAACGAATCAAAGCTTTCTTAGATCGAATGAAGATCGGTGACGAAGATGCTGTGATCCAAAGCAAGATGCTGACGAAACAAGTAGAATCTGCACAAAAACGCGTAGAAGGAAACAACTACGACACACGTAAGAACGTCTTGCAATACGATGACGTGATGCGTGAGCAACGTGAAGTAATCTATAAACAGCGCCAAGAAGTAATCATGGAAGAAAAAAGCTTATCTAAACCACTGATGAATATGGTCAAACGGACAATCAGTCGTGTGGTAGATGCGCATACGCAATTAGAAAAAGAAAATTGGAATTTGGAAAGTATCGTCGATTTTGCTGGCAGCACACTTGTCCATGAAGACAGTATTTCCCTTACAGATATCGAAGGAAAAAAACCTCAAGAAATCAAAGAATATCTAAACGAACGAGCACAAGAAGTATTCAATACCAAAGCAGCTCAATTGAACGGACCAGAGCAACTGCTAGAATTCGAAAAAGTCGTGATCTTACGTGTCGTGGATTCTAAATGGACAGATCATATCGATGCAATGGACCAATTACGTCAGTCAATCGGCTTGCGTGCCTATGGTCAAAACAATCCATTAGTTGAATACCAAACAGAAGGCTACAAGATGTTCGAAGATATGGTAGGTGCCATTGAATATGAAGTCACTCGTATCTTCATGAAAGCTGAGATCCGTCAAAACGTACAGCGTGAGCAAGTTTCTCAAGGAACAGCTTCTCACTCAGAAGATGGAGATGCCAAAGAAAATAGTAATACTAGCGCGAAAAAACAACCAATCCATGTGAACAAGGTCGGTAGAAATGATCCTTGTCCTTGTGGAAGCGGGAAAAAATATAAGAACTGTCACGGAAAAGATGCAAACTAATTTCTGACAGCAGGATTGGTGAGACAAATTCTTTTTTAAAGAATTCGTCTCACCTTCTTTCTGTTATTTGCTGATTCTGTTAGACTAGATATAATGAAAAAAGTATAGTGAAAGAAGGAAAAAAACATGGAAATATCCGAAATTCGAAATCTCCTGACAGAAATGCAGGAAAAGGTCACAAGCTTCAGGAGGTCTCTTTGACTTAGACCAGCTGGAAGAAGACATTGCGGAAGCAGAATCAAAAATGGCTGAACCTGGTTTTTGGGATGATAGCGAAGCTGCTCAAAAAGTGATCAGTGAAAATAATGCAAATAAAGAAACCTATGATCAATTCCATTCTCTTGCTGAAGAACTGGAAGAAATCGAATTGATGGTGGAGATGTTGCAGGAAGAACCTGATGTAGCAATGCAAGAAGAAGCAGAAACACGTATCAATGCGCTAGATGAAAAAATGAAGACGTATGAATTATCTATGTTGTTAGATGGTCCTTATGATCGAAACAACGCCATCGTCGAATTGCATCCAGGGGCTGGCGGAACGGAGTCCCAAGACTGGGGCAGCATGCTTTTACGCATGTATACACGCTGGGCAGAGCAGCATGGGTATCAAGTAGAGACACTAGATTATCAAGCAGGTGATGAAGCAGGAATCAAGAGTGTGACCCTACTGATCAAAGGACACAACGCATTTGGTTATCTGAAATCAGAAAAAGGTGTTCATCGCCTTGTACGTATCTCGCCTTTTGACTCAGCGAAACGACGTCATACTTCTTTTTGTTCGGTAGATGTGATGCCAGAGCTTGATGAAACGATCGATATAGAAATCAATCCAGATGATTTGAAGATCGACACATATCGGGCAAGTGGCGCAGGTGGTCAGCACATCAATAAGACAGAGTCCGCTGTACGAATCACTCACTTGCCTACAGGGACAGTAGTAGCGAGTCAGGCACAACGTTCACAATTGAAAAACCGGGAACAAGCGATGGGGATGCTGAAAGCTAAGCTTTACCAATTAGAAGTGGAAAAGAAAGAACAAGAAGCAGCTGCACTGCGAGGAGAACAAAAAGAAATCGGCTGGGGATCACAGATCCGTTCTTATGTTTTCCATCCATATTCTATGGTAAAAGACCATCGGACAAACGTAGAGACAGGAAATGTCCAAGCTGTTATGGACGGAGATCTTGATTTATTTATTGACGGCTATTTGAAAATGCATCTGCAATAAGAGCCCTTTGTTAAATTGAAATAAAATTGTAAGATTTTGCAAGCAAGTTGAAACATTGCCATGCTATAATAGCTAAAGACTGAAAAAGATATGGAGAGAACGCCATGATTGAAATGAAGGATGTAATGAAGAAGTACTCAAACGGTACCACTGCTATCCGCAATCTCTCGATTGTCATCGAACAAGGAGAGTTTGTTTATGTTGTTGGTCCGTCTGGAGCTGGTAAATCTACATTCATCAAATTGATGTATCGAGAAGAAAAAGCTTCAAAAGGAACTTTGAACGTCGCAGGTCATGATCTAATAGCCATCAAAAACCGCGAAGTTCCTTATCTACGCAGAGAAATCGGCGTGGTGTTCCAAGACTATAAATTATTGCCAAGAAAAACAGTATATGAAAATGTTGCGTACGCCATGCAAGTTATCGGCAGAAAACCTCGGGATATCAAAAAACGAGTAATGGAAGTGCTGGATCTTGTTGGTTTGAAACACAAAGTCCGAGTCTTTCCTAGCGAATTATCTGGTGGGGAACAACAACGTGTTTCTATTGCCCGAGCAATCGTAAATACACCTAAAGTACTTATCGCGGATGAACCGACAGGGAATCTGGATCCGGAAAACTCATGGGAAATCATGAAACTATTAGATCGGATCAATGCACAAGGAACAACTGTCGTGATGGCTACACATAACAGTACGATCGTAAATACGATTCGACACCGAGTAATTGCTATCGAAAACGGCCGCATTATTCGAGACCAAGCGGAAGGGGAATATGGATACGATGATTAGAACCTTTTTCCGCCATTTATTAGAAAGTATCAAGAGTTTGAAACGTAACGGCTGGATGACAGTAGCTTCGGTCAGTGCGGTAACGATCACGTTGACTTTAGTTGGCGTGTTCATGGCGGTCATCATGAACGCAACCAAACTAGCACAAGATATAGAAGGAAACGTGGATGTATCTGTGTTCGTAGACATTGGTACAAAAGACGAAGAGATGAAAAAACTAGAAAAAGAATTAAATGACTTAGATCATGTTAAAAAAGTCGAATTTTCAAGCAAAGAACAGGAATTGAAGAAAATCCAAAACGAAATGGGTGATTCTTGGAAATTGTTTGAAGGGGATAATAACCCGTTATATGATGTATACGTAGTAAGTGCTACCGATCCTTCTTATACAAAACAAGTAGCAGAAAAAGCGGCAGATTTGAAGAATGTTTCCCGTTCTGATTACGGTGGGGCTTCCTCAGATCGGATTTTCCAAATTGCTGGTGCAGTTCGAACATGGGGATTAGTTGCGGCGGCATTGCTGTTGTTTGTAGCAATGTTTCTCATTTCTAACACGATTCGAATCACGATTTTATCTAGACAGCGTGAAATCCAAATCATGCGTTTAGTAGGGGCAAAAAATGGATATATCCGCTGGCCATTTTTCCTTGAAGGTGGTTGGATCGGCTTAATCGGTGCCATTCTTCCGATACTGATCATTACATTTGGTTACGCATGGTTTTACCAATTGATCAATCCGTCATTATTACGATCTCATTATTCATTGATCCATCCAGAAAATATCGTTTGGAAAATCAATCTTTTGATGGTCGGTATTGGTGTGATCATTGGTTCACTCGGCTCGATCATCTCTATGAGACGTTTCTTGAAATTCTAGTGCCACAAGATAAATATAATCAGAAAGTTGGACGATTTCGTTCCAGCTTTCTTTTTTTATTGGCTAAGTGGAGTAAATGGGGCGGCTTTTTTCCCTTTACTTTAAAAAACAACTTGGGTATTCTTAAGTTGGTAGAAAAAGAGGTGAAGCCGTGAAAATTATCGTTGACAATTTTTTTACGATCCTTTTGATTATGAATATTTTGCTTTCCTTTATTATCGTTTTTCGAGAAAGAAAGGAAACTGCGCAAACATGGGCATGGCTGCTCGTTTTGATGTTCATTCCAGTTGTAGGATTTATTTTATATATTTTTTTAGGAAGAGGGATTTCCAAAGAGAAAATCTTTGATTTGAAGATCCAAGGGAAAATCGGTAAGAATCTAGAAATCGAAGAAGACAAACAGGCATTGATGCGAGGACTTTACCCTCATCCGCCTACTGGACAAGTAGATGTGAAACAATTGATCTATATGCTTACTGTATTTGAAAGTACGCTTTATACGACTAAAAATGAAATCACTTTATTTACAGATGGTCGTGAAAAATTCGATGCGCTGATCGAGGATATCAAACAGGCAGAAGACCACATCCATTTCCAATATTATATTTACCGCAGTGATGCATTAGGTGAAGAAGTTCGAGAGGCATTGACAGAGGCAGCAAGACGCGGAGTAAAAGTCAGAGTCCTTCTTGATGCATGGGGTTCCACACAAGTTTCTTCTAGTTTTTTTCAGAATTTAAAAAAAGCTGGCGGAGAAGTCGCATTTTTCTTTCCTCTATTCGTTCCGTATATCAATCCTCGAATCAATTATCGAAATCATCGTAAAATCGTAGTGATTGATGGGAAAATCGGATATACAGGTGGGTTCAATGTTGGAAACGAATATCTAGGATTGGTAAAGAAATTTGGTTATTGGCGAGACAATCATCTGCGTATCTATGGAGAAGCGGTTTACACCTTGCAAAACCGTTTTTTGATGGACTGGAATTCTCAGCATACAAAAGAAGTAGGCTATTCACCGGAATTTTTCCCGTCCATTCATTCTACAGGTGATATGGCTGTTCAAATCGTGACAAGCGGACCAGATACTGAACATGAGCAAATCAAAATGACATATTTGAAAATGATTTCGTTAGCCAAACGGGAGATATTGATCCAAACGCCGTATTACATACCGGATGGATCGATTCATGAGGCATTGAAGTTGGCTCTTCTCTCAGGCGTAAAAGTCCATATCCAAATACCTAACAAACCAGATCATCTTCTCGTTTACTGGGCAACGTATTCTTTCGCTGCAGAGCTGATCGAGTATGGGGCAAGAATCGAAACATATGAAAATGGATTTATCCATGCAAAGACGATGATTATCGATGGCGGCATCGTTTCCGTTGGTTCAGCTAATATCGACGTTCGCTCATTTAGATTGGATTTTGAGGTCAATACACTAATCTATGATGAACGAATGGCTTCACGCGTAAGAAAAGCATTCTTTGAAGATTCAAAGATTTCGACGCATCTCACAAAAGAAGTGTATGAAAACCGAGGGATGATGATCAAAATGAAAGAAGGATTAGCAAGACTGATTTCGCCGCTCCTTTAAAATACAAAAAGGACAGGAGAGCCATCAATAGATGGAAATCTCGTGTCCTTTTCTCTCGGGGCCATTTCTGAGAGTACGTCAGAAATGGAGAAAGCGTCTCGCATGAGCGAAATTAACTTTGGGGTATCTCTTGTTTTTTGGGGAAAGCAAGAAATAAGCTAATATATGCTATTAAAAGAGACACATTTCAAAGCCAGTATAGCATAGAAACTTTTAATGAGATAGCTTTTTTTGCAATTATGAGAATTTATTTTGTTATTTAATGATTTTGATTCGTTTTCATCAAGTAATGAAAATGATAGAATAAACATACTTTAGGATTAAAGGAGATTTCTAATGAAAAAACTAAAATTATTCTTACCAATAATAGGATTAGCTATTCTTTTATCAGGCTGTTCAAAGTGGATTGATCGAGGAGAATCCATTACTGCAGTTGGCTCTTCTGCCTTACAGCCTTTAGTAGAAACGGTTGCTGAAACCTACCAGACAGAAAATCCTGGAAAATTCATCAATGTACAAGGGGGCGGAAGCGGAACTGGGTTGTCTCAAGTACAGTCAGGAGCAGTCGATATCGGAAATTCTGATTTGTTCGCGGAAGAAAAATCAGGGATTGATGCTTCGGCATTAGTCGATCATCGAGTAGCAGTTGTTGGAATCACTCCTATTGTGAACAAGGATATTGGCGTAAAAGATATCAGTATGGAAAACCTGAAAAAATTATTTACGGGCGAGATCAAAAACTGGAGTGAAGTCGGTGGGAAAGATCAGCCAGTAGTTATATTGAACCGTGCATCAGGAAGCGGGACCCGTAGTACGTTTGAAAAATGGGTATTGGACGGAGAAACAGCTGTTCAGGCACAAGAACAAGATTCAAGCGGAATGGTGCGCCAAATCGTTGCGGACACACCCGGAGCAATCAGCTATGTTGCTTTTTCTTACGTTTCCGATGATGTGGATACGTTGAACGTTAACGGTGTGGAACCAACAGATGAAAATGTGACAACGAACAAATGGACGATTTGGGCATATGAGCATATGTACACAAGAGACCATC
This sequence comes from Enterococcus sp. 2STP, assembly GCF_032465635.1. NCBI lineage: Bacteria > Bacillati > Bacillota > Bacilli > Lactobacillales > Enterococcaceae > Enterococcus > Enterococcus sp. 2STP. Next base: position 65,110 of record NZ_JAWDJH010000019.1, on the reverse strand, counting down.
CAAAAAAACTGACAAAAGAATTTTTAGACTATATCTTATCTGATGAAGTACAAGATAATATTGTCGGAGAGCTAGGCTATATCCCTGTTTCACATATGAAAGTTGAACGTGATTGGCAAGGAAACATTGTTAAAGAGTAATCTTTACACAAAATTTACAAACTTAGCTAAACTTTTACATGTTATTAAAACCAAATTGATGTTCAATTTGTACACTGAGTGAGTATGTTAAACCTGATTAAGGGGGAGTCATCTGTGGAAGATGTGAAAAAAGTATTATTAACAAAATCAAAACGTTCCAAAATGGAACAGCGCGGAAAATTCATTAGTTTTTTGTGTATCGCGCTGATCGTGTTGGTTGTATTATCTATTTTTTATTTTGTCGCTAGTAAAGGATTGGCCACCTTTTTTACTGATAAGATCAATGTATTTGATTTTCTGTTTGGTACAGATTGGAATCCAAGCCAAATCGGAGCAAATGGGAAACCAATGGTAGGGGCATTGCCTATGATCACAGGTTCATTTATTGTGACCTTTTTATCAGCTATCGTTGCCACACCATTTGCTATCGGAGCAGCAGTATTCATGACGGAGATTTCTCCTAAAAACGGAACGAAGATCTTGCAACCGGTCATCGAACTACTTGTAGGTATTCCATCTGTCGTTTACGGATTTATCGGTCTATCTGTTATCGTTCCTTTTGTTAGAAGTATCTTTGGCGGGACAGGGTTCGGTATCTTAGCTGGTACATTTGTGTTATTCGTTATGATCTTACCGACTGTCACAACGATGACTGTGGATGCATTAAAGGCAGTGCCACGGCACTATCGGGAAGCTTCATTAGCGCTAGGTGCCACAAGATGGCAAACAATCTACAAAGTGGTGCTGCGAGCAGCAGTGCCCGGGATTTTAACAGCAGTCGTTTTTGGTATGGCTCGTGCGTTTGGCGAAGCCTTAGCTATCCAAATGGTTATTGGTAATGCGGCATTAATGCCAACAGGACTTACTACTCCTGCTTCTACATTGACGTCCATCTTGACAATGGGAATCGGAAATACAATCATGGGAACAGTTGAAAATAATGTGTTATGGTCATTAGCGCTGATCTTGCTATTGATGTCATTATTCTTTAATATCGTGATCCGTATGATTGGGAAGAAAGGAGAGCTGAAATAATGAACGCAAAACGCTCAGATAAAATTGCTACAGGTGTTCTATATGTGGTTTCAGGGATCATCGTATTGATCTTAGCAGCTTTATTACTTTATATCTTAGTTCGAGGAATACCGCACATTTCATGGTCTTTCTTGACTGAACCTTCCAAAGCCTACCAAGAAGGCGGTGGTATCGGGATTCAACTGTTTAACTCGATTTATTTGCTTTTGATTACCATGATCATCAGTTTTCCTATTTCTTTAGGTGCGGGTATCTATCTTTCAGAATATGCCGGAAAAAACTGGCTGACAGACGTGATCCGTACGTCTATCGAGATCTTGAGTTCTTTGCCTTCTGTTGTTGTCGGTTTATTTGGTTTCTTGGTTTTCGTTATTCAATTCCAGTATGGTTTCTCAATCATTTCTGGTGCATTGGCTTTGACCGTATTCAACTTGCCCCTTTTGACTCGAACGGTCGAGGAATCTTTACAAGCGGTCCATTACACACAACGAGAAGCTGGATTGGCGTTAGGTTTGTCACGCTGGGAAACAGTGATAAAAGTGGTTGTTCCAGAAGCAACACCAGGAATTTTGACTGGTGTGATCCTAAGTTCAGGAAGAATTTTTGGTGAAGCTGCCGCATTGATTTATACAGCTGGTCAAAGCGCGCCAGCATTAGATTTTACGAACTGGAATCCATTAAGTGTTTCTAGTCCGATTAGCATTTTCCGCCAAGCTGAAACACTGGCTGTCCATATTTGGAAGATCAACACAGAAGGTACGATGCCTGATGGTGTTTCTGTTTCGGCGGGTGCTTCTGCCGTGTTGATCATTGCTGTTTTACTGTTCAACTTCGGCGCTCGTGCGATTGGCAAACGATTATACCGAAAAATGACTTCAGCCTAAGGAGAAGAAGTAAGATGAAAAAATATAATTGGAATGAAACAAATGTCATTACCATGCCAAAAGAGAAGGAAGTAGCATTATATACGAATGATCTGCATGTTTGGTATGGCGACAATGAAGCAATCAAGGGAGTGGATCTAGAGTTCGAAAAAAATAAGATCACTGCATTGATTGGCCCCTCTGGCTGCGGAAAATCCACGTATCTTCGTTCTTTGAATCGTATGAATGATGGGATCGCTAATACGAAAATCACTGGAAAGATCATGTATAAAGACGTGGATATCAATGCGCCTCAAGTGGATGTTTATGAAATGCGCAAACGGATCGGCATGGTGTTCCAACGCCCCAACCCTTTTAGCAAATCGATTTATGACAATATAACTTTTGCTTTGAAACAACATGGTGAAAAAAACAAGAAGAAATTAGATGAAATCGTTGAAACAAGCTTGAAACAAGCAGCTTTGTGGGATCAAGTAAAAGATAGCTTGGATAAAAGTGCCTTGGCTTTATCTGGCGGACAACAGCAACGTTTGTGTATCGCTCGTGCAATCGCGATGAAACCCGATATCTTGCTGTTAGACGAGCCGGCAAGTGCCTTGGATCCTATTTCGACAGGAACGGTTGAAGAAACACTTGTAAACTTGAAAGAAGACTACACGATCATCATCGTGACGCATAATATGCAACAAGCAGCTCGTATCAGCGACTACACTGCCTTTTTCTATCTAGGAAAAGTAATGGAATATGACAAAACAAACAAGATATTTACCAGACCAAAAATTCAGGCAACCGAAGATTATGTGTCCGGTCATTTTGGTTAAGACGGAGGCCTCAACATGACAAAAGAAATTATCTCATCCAAAGATCTTCATCTGTATTATGGAAAGAAAGAAGCACTAAAGGGAATCGATCTAAGTTTCAATCAAGGTGAAATCACAGCGATGATCGGTCCTTCTGGTTGCGGGAAATCTACCTATCTACGTTCGTTGAATCGAATGAACGATCTGATTCCAAATGTAACGATCACCGGAAGTGTTTTATATAAAGACAAAGACATCTATGGTCCGAAAACAGATGTTGTTGAACTAAGAAAAGAAATCGGCATGGTGTTCCAGCAGCCAAATCCATTTCCTTTTTCTATTTATGAAAATGTCATCTATGGATTGAAGTTAAAAGGAGAAAAAGATAAAAAAGTCCTTGATCAAGTAGTGGAAGAAAGTCTGAAGGCAGCGTCTGTTTGGGAGGATGTGAAGGATAAACTGCATAAAAGTGCCTTGTCTTTATCCGGTGGGCAGCAGCAGCGTGTATGTATCGCACGTGTTTTGGCAGTGAATCCCGAAATCATCTTATTGGATGAACCAACTAGTGCACTTGACCCTGTTTCTACTGGGAAAATCGAAAGTATGCTGTTAGAATTAAGAGAGCGGTATACGATGATCATCGTGACCCATAATATGTCTCAAGCTTCACGTATTTCAGATAAGACGGCATTCTTTTTAGATGGTCACTTGATCGAATACAACGATACGAAGAAGATATTCATGAATCCAGAAAAACAAGAGACAGAAGATTATATTTCAGGTCGATTTGGATAAGGAGGAAACGGAATGCTACGTACACAATTTGAAGAAGAATTGCTGAATCTCCATAATCAGTTCTACGAAATGGGGATGATGGTGAGCAGCGCTGTGCACAAGTCAGTTCGTGCATACATCAAACACGATAAAATCTTAGCTCAAGAAGTTATCGAAAACGATATAAATATCAATAATATGGAAACGCGTTTGGAGAAAAAAAGTTTTGAAATGATTGCATTACAACAGCCAGTTACAACTGACTTGCGTATGATTATCACGGTCATGAAAGCTAGCTCTGATTTAGAACGTATGGCCGATCATGCGGTGTCCGTTGCTAAATCTACAATCCGCGTAAAAGGACAGACGAGAATACCGGAAATCGAAAAAGAGATCTCCGATATGTCCGATTACGTGAAAAAAATGGTGGACAACGTCCTAGTTGCATATGTCAAAACAGACGAAAAAGACGCGCGTACGATCGCCAATATGGATCAAAGAGTCAATGACTATTTCAATCGAATCTATAATGCAACCATCAAAAACATGCAAGAAAATCCTGAAACAGTCATCAGTGGTACAGACTATTTGAATGTTGCCAGCTATCTAGAACGAATCGGAGACTATGTGACAAACATCTGTGAATGGATCGTCTACTTGGCTACAGGGAAAATCACTGAGTTAAATACGAACCACAATGAGATTTTCTAAACTGAAGTTGTGATTCTGCTAGGAAAAGAGGTTGTGAAAAAGCTGTCCTGCATCAAGTAATAAGAACAGCCAAACAAAAATAGCTCCTCCTATTTTTCGTTTGGTTGGACTTATTACCGCAGATGCAAGCTTTTGAACACTGTTTATTCGGGAAAAGGGTTTGTGACAAAACATGTCACAAACCCTTTTCATTATTCCAATAGAAAGGATAAAGAATGCAAAAAAAGATTAGCATCATCATCACTCTATTTTTTATTTGTATACTTGCTTCATGGTTTATTCAGCGTCAAGCTGCTCTATATGACGTACCTGTTATCGAGATCGAAAGAGTGAGAATAGAAGAGGATCAGCAATTGATTACAGGAAGATTGATGAACACGGACCAAAAAGGAGAAGTGATTTCTTTATCGGCTCCTTATCAAAAAAATCAAATCGAAACAGCAAATATAACAACAAGACAAATCTATCTTGTCCAAATGCATGGAGATGAATGGCAACTAGTAGCAAAAAAAAATGATGGCTGGCTTTTTTTCTTTACAAGTATCTTCATTGGCACCATGTTGCTTATTGGTGGAAAACAGGGTGTATTTGCTTTAGGAAGTCTCATCGTCAACATCGTTTTACTTTTACTTTTACTTTTGTTGCTCCTCTTTGCCAAAACAGAAGGCATTTCTCTCTTAAATATAGCAATCTTATTTGTCGTTATAGGGATAATCGTTAGTATATTGGCATTAGACGGATGGAATAGAAGCAGTATAATCAAAATTTCGGCTGCAGTTACAAGTGTTTTTTTAGCATTTTTTATTTGTCTTTTGACAATGAATCATTGGAAAGATCAAGGACTGCGCTATGAAGAACTGAATTATCTGACACGACCGTATCGTTCTGTTTTTCTTTCCAGCGTGCTGATCGGGACAGCTGGAGGGACACTCGATACCGTGATCACAGTCATTGCGACATTAGAAGAATTGACCAAGCAACAACCGAAAATATCAGCGAAACAGTTATGGCTTTCAGGAAGGCAAGTGGGCCGAGATGTGATTGGTTCGATGGCTAATATCATTTTATTCGTCTATATCAGCGGAGCGATTCCATCGCTTCTGTTATATTTAGGAAATCAATGGTCTTTCAAAGAAACGGTAGAACAACATTTATCATTAGAATTTTTACGCGTCATTGCTGGCAGCTTAGGAATAGTATTATCAATCCCCATTGCGGTCCTCTTTTTTCTCGCTGTAAGGAGGTTAAAAAAATGAATGTACTTATTATACTTGTTGGGATTTTTGCAATTAGTGTGCTATTTGTCGGTGGTACGCAAGGTATGTATATTCTTTTAGGATTATTCATTAATTTAGGAATCTTTTTCCTATTATTATTCGGCTATCATCAGAAGTGGCCGATATTGGTATTGTCGATTATAGGATTCCTATTGATCGCTGTGGTTATCTTATTTTTTATCAACGGTTATAATCTGAAAATGCGAGCCGCTTTTGCCAGTATACTGATCTTTTTGTTTTGTTTCCTACTATTGATTCCTATCACTGATTTTTTAGCGATCCAAGGGTTTACTTCGATAGAACTAGAAGAACTATCTGGCTTAGATAAGACGTTAGCAATTGATTTTAGACTACTTGCGAGGTCGTTGCTTCTGATCAGTCTTAGCGGTGCTGTTTTAGATGCGAGTGTAGCGATTTCTAGTGGAACATTCGAAGTATATCAGGCAAATCCGCATTTGTCTTTTAACCAATTGCGCCATGCTAGTTTTGCCATTGCTAAAAAAATATTGGCGTCAACAGTGATGACTCTTCTTTTTGCGTTTATGGGGAGTTCTTTAGCGTTGATTCTTTGGTTTATTGATTTAGATATTCCTTTTCAGCAAATAATCAATGAAAAATCATTTGTCTTGGAATATACGATGGCTATCCTTACCACATTGGCCGCACTACTTGTCCTGCCCTTAACTTGCGTGACTACAGCATATCTCTTTACAAAAAAGAAAGAACATCTCAAGATGGAGTAAAAGTTACAACTTAAGTCCTATGACATTTTTACTGAATCAGTGCATAATATGGATGTAAGGAAAAGCTTGCAAACAATTTTGCTTAAGGAGGCAATTTCCATGAAAGAAAGAGAACGTATTTTAGACTTAGTGAAAAAAGGAATCCTTTCGACTGAAGAAGGCTTAGATTTATTAGAAAGCATGGCAACTGAAAAAGACGAAAAACAAATCAAAAAAGAAGCAGACAAGGTAACTGCTAGTCATAAAGAAAAAGATCAGGCAAGTCAATTGATCGATGAACTTGAAAACGGTGAAGAAAGAATTTCTGAGTCAGTTGATCCAAAAGAAAAAGAAAGACAAGATCAAGAAAACTTAGAAAAGATCTTAGATGAACTAGCAACTGAAGCGAATAAAACTTCGGCGCGTCTAGACGAAGTAAATGCTCAATTTGCTGACAATAAGGCAGCACGTAATGAGAAACAGGAAGCATTGATGCAGCTGAATACAAAAGAAGAATTAGGCGAATTGACAGAAGAAGAATTAGCACAGCGTCAAACGTTAGAAGCAGAAATCAAAGAGTTAGAAGCAACCGGCGATACACTATTAGAAGAACAATTGAAGCTGGAAGCAGAATTAAAAGATATCCGCAAGAACCAATGGTCTGAGAAAAAAGAAACGTTTACGGATAAGTTTGAATTGCCAGATGATTGGAAAGATCAAGCGACAGATACGCTGAATCAAGTAGGCGAAAAAATGTCAGAAGCTGGATCACAATTAGGCAAATTCTTGAAGAAAACATTCCAAACTGTTTCAGAAACAGTCAATGACAACATGGAATGGAAAGATGTCAGCTTACGTGTCCCTGGAATTGCGACAACGAAATTTGAACACGAATTTTACTATGAAGCTCCTGCAGCAAGTATCCTTGATATCAAGGCAGCAAACGGAAACGTGACGTTAAAAACGTGGGACAGTGATGATGTGAAAGTGGAAGCTAAGATCAAACTTTACGGAAAAATGGGTGCTGAACCATTTGAAGCATTCTCTGAACGGAGCCAGATCGAGGTCAATGAAGATCATATCTCCTTCCAAATTCCAAATAAGCGTGTGCGTGCAGACCTTGTTTTCTACTTGCCTAAACGAGTATACGACCATGCAGCTATCAAACTTCTAAATGGCAACATCATGATTGAGACATTGGAAGCTAAAGATATTTATACAAAATCTACGAATGGGAACATCATCGTGAACCAATTAACTGCAACGATGTTGGAAGTAGAAGGTGTAAACGGCAATATCGATATTCGAAACGGGAACATCTTAGATTCTATTATCGAAACAGTAAACGGTACAGTGACATTTGGTGCCACACCAGAAAACCTTTCTGTGTCTTTAGTAAATGGTGATGTACGTCTTACGATTAAAGAAGATAATTTGAAAAAAGTAGAAGCAAGTTCAGTGAACGGGAATGTCAAAGTTGCTTTACCAGATAGCATCGGTTTGGAAGGACACGCTAAAACAAGTCTTGGAAGCATCAACAGCCGTCTGTCCAATTACGAAGTAGTTCGTGAGAAAAAAGAACGGACAAACCAAATGTTGCAATTCCGTCGTGTTTCAGATGATGAAATCGCGCAAGTGCAACTTTCAACGACAACAGGAAGTATCTATTTAAAAGATACAGATAAATAAAGAGGTTGTGAAAGAGATGTTCAGCCTTGAGCAATAAGAAGCGATTTTGTAAAATAGCTTCCCCTATTTTACAAAATTGTGCCTTATTGCCGATAGGCTATCTCTTGAACACCGATTAAGAAGAAGGTTGTCACAACGATTTTCTTCATTTAAAATAGTAGAACAGAGGTGAGACATGATGAAAAAAAAGTTGACAAAATCCAATAAAAATGTTGTTTTGACAGGTACTTTAGCAGGGATTGGGGAATATATCGGGATTGATCCCACTGTTATCCGTGTGCTTTATGTATTCCTAAGCTTAGTTGCTTTTGGAAGTCCAATCATTTTATACATTTTATTAGCTTTGATTATCCCATCTGCGCGTTCTGCACGAACAAACTATGGACATAACAATGCATATTATGAAAAAAACAATTATCGTGAACAAACAAAAAAACGCAAAGAAGCGGAAAAAATCGATGATGACGAATGGAGTGACTTTTAATGTCGTACTTTCAGCGTATTTTGGTTAATACGTTAACATTCATATCGTTGGCTGTTCTTTTTCCTGCGATGGTCCATGTGAGCAGTATTTGGACAGCCGTCCTTGCCAGCTTCGTATTATCTGTGTTGAACATGTTTGTCAAACCGATTTTGACGATCCTGTCCCTGCCCTTTACATTAGTCACATTGGGATTGTTTACGTTTGTTATCAATGCAGCGATTCTTAAAATGACTTCCTTTTTTGTAGGAGCAGAACATTTTAGTTTTTCTTCATTTGGTGCAGCGTTATTCGTAGCTATCTTGATGTCACTTGTTAATGTAATCGTTAGTGAACATAACAGCAGAAAATAAAAAAAGCTGTGCCGAGATCTCGGCGCAGCTTTTTTGTTTAGAATCAAGAATGCGTTTTCTATTACATTGGTAATTAAATAAAAACGTTTTTTTTAATTGGTAGTACTTTTGGCTAGACAATGATAAAATGATAGAGAACACTCTAATAGAAATGAGGTAGCATGAATGTCAGAAGTTGTAAAAGTTAGCCAATTAGTAAAAAAATTATCTTTGGAAATCGTCACAGGCGACGAGAAAAGTTTAGACCGCGTCATCGTGACTGGGGACATCTCACGCCCAGGACTAGAGTTGACCGGTTATTTTAATTATTATTCCCATAATCGTTTACAGCTATTTGGCAGTAAAGAAATCAGTTTTGCGGAACGGATGATCCCAGAAGAGCGTTTGATCATTATGAGAAGATTATGTAGTGAAGATATGCCCGCATTTATTATTTCAAGAGGATTGCCGGCTCCGGAAGAAATGATCCAAGCAGCCAATGAAAATGGGATAGCTGTGCTGCGTTCGCCCATCTCAACATCCCGGCTGCTAGGTGAATTATCTAGTTATTTAGATGGGCGCTTAGCCCCTCGAACAAGTGTCCACGGTGTCTTAGTCGATGTCTACGGATTAGGTGTACTAATTCAAGGGGACAGTGGGATAGGGAAAAGTGAAACGGCGTTGGAACTGATTAAGCGCGGACATCGATTGATCGCAGACGATCGAGTAGATGTCTATCAGCAAGATGAACTGACGGTAATCGGAGAACCTCCTAAAATCCTGGAACATCTGATTGAGATTCGAGGGATCGGGATCATAGATGTAATGAATCTTTTCGGTGCGAGTGCGGTACGAGGCTCTATGCAAGTCCAGTTAGCTGTTTATCTAGAAGCATGGGCGAAAGATAAGAAATACGACCGTTTGGGTTCTGAAGACACGACCGTTGAAATCGCGGAAGTGGGCATTCCACAAATAAAAATCCCTGTCAAAACAGGACGAAACGTTGCAATCATCATTGAAGTAGCCGCGATGAATTTCCGCGCGCGTACAATGGGCTTTGACGCAACGAAAACATTTGAAGAAAGATTAAGTCGCTTGATTGAAGAAAACTCAGGCAATGACTAGCAAGGAGTGACAATATGTTAGCACAAATCAATCGAGTTGCTTTTGAGCTTGTAGGAATTCCTATCTACTGGTATGCATTGATTATCGTATCAGGAATCATTATTGCCATGTGGCTCAGCAGCAGAGAAGCTGTTCGGGTAGGATTAAAAGCAGATGACGTGACAGATTTTATGTTGTGGGGATTGCCGATTTCCATTATTGGTGCCCGCTTGTATTATGTTTTATTCGATCTTCCCCAATATATAGCTGATCCAATCCAAATATTCAATATCCGTTCAGGAGGATTAGCGATTTACGGGGGATTGATTGCAGGTGCAATCACACTGTACTTTTTTACCAAATATCATTTTATTTCTTTGTGGACCTTTTTAGATATCGCTGCACCAAGTGTATTACTGGCGCAGGCAATCGGACGATGGGGAAATTTCATGAACCACGAAGCGTATGGTCCAGACACGACACGAAGTTTCTTAGAAAGTCTGCATTTACCGCAATTCATCATTGATAACATGTATATCGAAGGGATCTATCGACAACCAACCTTTCTTTATGAATCACTTTGGAGTTTGATTGGATTTATTCTGCTTTTGGTTTTGCGGAAGAAACCGCATCTTTTGAAAAAAGGAGAAGTTCTTTTATGTTATCTAATGTGGTATAGTTTCGGACGTTTCTTTATCGAAGGATTACGCACAGACAGCCTTTACTTTTTAGGTGTGATCCGCATTTCTCAATTATTGTCTGCTGTTTTATTTGTCGGCACATTGATTCTGTTTATTTGGCGTAGAAAAAAAGGAAATTTACCGGATTATGACCGCTCATTAGGAAAAAATCAACAAATTATTTGATTTTTAGAGCGTTAAAAATGAAAAAAATTTCAGGAGTGGTAAAATGAATTATAGAGTAGCGGTTTTAGGACCAGGCTCTTGGGGGACTGCTTTAGCACAAGTCCTCGCTGAAAACGGACATGACGTTCGGATTTGGGGACATCGTGCTTCACAAGTAGAAGAAATCAACACCCAACACACCAATCAACGTTATTTACCAGATCATCATCTACCCGATTCCATCCGAGCATTCACCGATATGGAAGATGCAGTAAAAGATGCAGATGCGGTACTATTCGTTATCCCGACGAAAGCGATACGTTCTGTTGCAAAAGAACTAGTTGCCAAATTGAATACGAAGCCAGTGATCATCCACGCAAGTAAGGGATTAGAACAGGGAACGCATAAAAGAATCTCTGAAATCTTGTTAGAGGAAATCCCGACAGAAAAAAGAAAAGCTGTTGCTGTTCTTTCTGGGCCAAGCCATGCGGAAGAAGTAGCAAAGCATGACATTACGACGATCACAGCGGCAAGCACAGATGCGAAAGCAGCAAAATATGTACAAGAGCTGTTCATGAACCATTATTTTCGAATCTATACCAACCCTGATGTGATTGGTGTAGAGATGGGGGCAGCTTTGAAAAATATTATTGCCATTGGAGCTGGTGCTATTCACGGCTTAGGGTTTGGCGATAATGCAAAAGCGGCAATCATGACGCGCGGATTAGCTGAGATCAGCCGTTTAGGTGTAGCAATGGGTGCCAACCCGCTGACCTTTATTGGCTTAAGCGGAGTAGGCGATCTAGTCGTTACTTGCACAAGTGTTCATTCCAGAAACTGGCGCGCAGGCAACTTGTTAGGACAAGGACAGCCTCTAGAAGAGGTGCTAGCCAATATGGGAATGGTCGTTGAAGGTGTGAATACTACTCAAGCAGCGATGGAACTAGCCCAAATGATGGAAATCGAAATGCCCATCACTCAAACAATCTATGAAGTGCTGTATGAACAAAAAGAAATCAAAACAGCCGCAAAAGAAATCATGTTACGTGATGGGAAAAAAGAAAATGAATTCTCATTAACAATTTTTTGAAGGAGCGAATGTATATGAAAGTAAAAAAAGCAGTTATTCCAGCAGCAGGATTAGGAACAAGATTTTTACCAGCAACAAAGGCGATGGCAAAGGAAATGTTGCCAATCGTGGACAAACCAACGATCCAATTCATCGTTGAAGAAGCGTTGAAATCAGGAATCGAAGACATCTTGATCGTTACAGGAAAAGCTAAACGACCAATCGAAGATCACTTTGATTCAAATATCGAATTAGAAACAAACCTAAGTGAAAAAGGAAAAACCGAATTATTGAAGTTAGTAGAAGAAACGACAGATGTCAACTTGCATTTCATCCGTCAATCTCATCCAAAGGGGTTAGGACACGCCGTTCTTCAAGCAAGAGCCTTTATTGGAAATGAACCGTTTGTCGTTATGCTAGGCGATGATATCATGGAAGACGAAGTACCGTTGACACAGCAATTGATCGATGACTATGAACGTACACACGCTTCTACGATTGCCGTTATGCAAGTTCCTCACGATGAAACTTCAAAATACGGAATTATCAACCCAGGGGAAGTACTGGAAGATGGGTTATACAATGTCAAAAACTTTGTTGAAAAACCAGATCCAAGCAAAGCACCAAGTGATTTAGCTATTATTGGGCGTTACTTATTGACTCCAGAAATCTTTGATGTATTATCAGAACAACAACCAGGTGCTGGAAATGAGATCCAACTAACTGACGCAATCGATACGTTGAATAAAACACAACGCGTATTTGCCCGTAAATTCACAGGTAAACGTTATGACGTTGGTGACAAATTTGGTTTTATGAAAACAAGTATTGAATATGGTCTGACACATCCAGAAGTAGGGGCACCTTTGCGTGAATACATCATGTCTTTAGGTAAAACATTAGAAGCAGAAGGAAGCAAGATCAATCATAATCCAAAAGGAATAACAGAAATCAAAGAAGAAAAGAAAAAATAATCATTTTTTTCTAACGAGCTTCAGCTGCTAATTGAATAAAAAGTAGTTGAAGCTCGTTTTTATTTGTTTAAAAAACACGAAAATGCTATCCTTATAGAAAAGAGAGACAAGAAGGGAGTTTGATCATGTCAGGAGGAGAAATTGCAGGATTGATCGCAGCAATCGCCTTTGCGATACTTGTCGTTTTCATCGTTCGCGTATTGTTGCAAGTTTCCAAAACTTTAGAAAAAGTAGACCAGACTGTCGCAGAAGCAAATACGACAATTGAGATCGTCACAAAAGACGTAGATCTTTTATCTAGACAAGTAGAAGGCTTGCTGGTCAAAAGTAATGAGCTGCTCTTGGATATCAATGGAAAAGTCGCAACGATCGATCCATTGTTCACAGCAGTTGCTGATTTAAGTGAAAGTGTATCGGAACTTAATCATTCTAGTAAAAACATCGTGACGAAAGTCGGCGGAATCGGAAAAACGACAGCTAAAGCGACTGTTGCCGGAAAAGTCGGTGGAACAGCGATGAAATTTTTTAAAAACAAAAAACATACTGAAACGACAGGAGGAAAATAAGAATGGCTAAAAAAGGTGGATTTTTATTAGGTGCAGTAGTTGGAGGTACAGCCGCAGCAATCGCCGCATTATTGTTAGCACCCAAATCTGGTAAAGAACTTCGGGATGAATTGGCTGCTCAAGCAGATGATTTGATGGACATGGCTTCAGATTACACAGATATGGCAAAAGAAAAATCAGCTGAGTTAACAGGCATTGCAAAAGAAAAAGCGCAAGATCTTTCTCAACAAGCAGGGGATCTAGCAGGTAATGTTAAGCAAAAGGTAAGTGAATCAGCAGAGGAAGCAGGAAGTGAATCAGATGATATCTTGTTAAACCTCAAAGAACAATCAGCTGATTTATCTAATCGTTTCAAAAAAACAGCAGAAGATCTGAAAAAACCAGCAGACGAATTAGGTAGTATTGCTAAAGATACTTCAGAAGATATCATGATCGATGTAAAAGATGCTGCAGGTAAAGCAGGAGAGACGGTCAATGAAGGAATGTCAGAAGCAAAACCAGTTGCAGATGACACAAAAGAAATGTTGAAAATGGCAAAAGAAGATGCAAAAGAAGCTAAAAAAGAAATGAAAGATACAATGACAGATTCGACTACCAATCACTAAGATTACTCATTTCTAGAATAAAAAGGTGAGAGCGGACCAGCTCTCACCTTTTTATTTTCATTACTCTAAAACAAGTAATTCTTTTGGTGTAGTCGTGAATGGCACACAACCATCACTTGTCACATACACACAATCTTCGATACGTACCCCTACTTTTTCAGGAATATAGATTCCTGGTTCAAGAGAGAAGCACATCCCTTCTTCGATCACTAAGTCGTTTCCTTCTACAAGAGAAGGAAATTCGTGGACGGTTGTCCCAATTCCGTGACCTAAACGGTGATTGAAATATTCGCCGTAGCCATAGCTGTTGATCACGTTTCGTGCAATTTGATCAAGTTCACCTGCTGTCACACCTGGGCGAACTGCCTCTTGTGCGGCAAGCTGTGCTTCAAGAGTGATGTTGTAGATTTTTTCTTGGAATTCTGTTGGTTTTTGATAAGCAACTGTACGAGTAGCATCACTGCAATAGCCATTCCAAACAACGCCAAGATCGAATAACACTAGTTCATTTGGTGAAACCTTCGTGCTTCCTGGTGTACCATGAGGGCTTGCAGCATTTGCTCCTGCAAGGACTAATGTGTCGAAAGACATTTGTGAAACACCTTGTTTTTTTAATTGGTATTCGATTTCTGCGATAATTGCTTGTTCAGTCACGCCTTCTTTTACTGTTTTGAAGCCAATTTCAAAGGCAACATCGGCCCATTTACCAGCTTCAATCAGTTTGTCTTTTTCTTCTACCGTCTTGATCAGTTGCAGACGCTGGATAATAGAAGTTAGATCAGTGTAAGAATCTGTACCTGTCAAGATATCAGAGATAGCATCGAAGCGATCGACAGTCAGAGCATTCTTTTCAATCCCTACATTATCAGGTTGCCCATAGCGTGCGCGAAGCTCTTTTCCGATGATCTCCCAAGGGTTTTCGCTGTCTAAGTAGCCACGTACATCGTACGCCCAGCTGCTGTTTTGAGCATCTTCAACTTCCAGAGCAGGAGTGAAAAGGAAAGGATCTTGTTCAAGAGGGATAAAAAGAGCTAGTACACGCTCGTGAGGATCACTTTCATATCCGGAAAAGTAAGCGATGTGGCCAGGGTCGCTGATATAAGCCAATTCTACTTGGTGTTGTGCCATCCATTGACGTAGTTCATTGATTTTTACGTTATTCATTTGGCAACCTACTTTCTAAATTAATTTTGTATTCAATAATTGTACCACTGATTGATTAAAAGACCAACGTTCTTAAAACTGAAAAAAGTAAAAATTTTCATGAAAACAGAGATAAAACGGTTGCAATTGTTGAGATTATTTGATATCCTATTTTAGAAATGTAAGACGTATTTTCAGAAAACATATAAAATATGAATAGGAGAACACAAATGGAAAAGCAAACAATCACTATCTATGATGTAGCGAGAGAGGCAAATGTTTCGATGGCTACTGTTTCACGTGTCGTAAATGGCAATCCAAACGTCAAACCAGCAACAAGAAAAAAAGTCTTGGAAGTTATCGATCGCTTGGATTATCGTCCAAATGCAGTCGCACGTGGCTTGGCAAGTAAGAAAACAACAACAGTTGGGGTAATCATTCCTGATGTCAGCAATATGTTCTTTGCCTCTTTAGCACGTGGTATCGACGATGTAGCAACAATGTACAAATACAATATCATCTTAGCAAACTCAGATGGCAACGATCAAAAAGAAGTCAATGTATTGAATAATTTATTGGCTAAGCAAGTGGACGGTGTGATCTTTATGGGTCACCATATCACAGACGAAATCCGTGGAGAATTTTCACGTTCAAAAACGCCTGTTGTACTAGCTGGTTCCATTGATCCAGATGAACAAGTAGGTAGCGTAAACATTGATTATGTATCAGCAACAAAAGATGCAGTAAATAAATTAGCAGAAAGCGGCAATAAAAAAATCGCTTTTGTCAGCGGTGCGCTGATTGATCCTATCAATGGTCAAAACCGTCTAAAAGGCTATAAAGAAGCATTAAGCGAAAACAATCTACCATATAGCGAAGGATTGATCTTTGAGGCACAATACAACTTTAAAGATGGTCTGTCTCTAGTTGACCGGATCCATAATAGCGGTGCAACAGCTGTCTATGTTTCAGACGATGAATTAGCCATTGGTATCTTGGATGGTTTATTAGACCGCGGCGTAAAAGTACCAGAAGAATTCGAAATCATCACAAGCAACAATTCTTTACTGACAGAAGTAGCTCGTCCTCGTTTGACAAGTATCACACAACCATTATACGATTTAGGAGCGGTATCCATGCGCCTATTGACGAAAATGATGAATAAAGAAGAAGTCGAAGAAAAAACGATTATCTTGCCTTATGGAATCGAAGAAAAAGGATCAACTAAATAATAAAAGATCAATCATTTAAAGGTTGTTCCAAAAGTGGTCAACTTCTGAAACAACCTTTATACGAGAAAAGGGGTTATGACAAAATTTTGTCATAACCCCTTTTTTTTGTGTCTTTAAAAAAAGAGAAAATGGCGGAAACAAACCTTACGTCCATCGTATACGACACAATCTGTGCGTAGATGCTACATTTTGTTCACTACTATCAAAATTACTTTAAAATGAAAACGTGATAAAAAAGAAAGTAGAAAAGTAGATAAGTAACTCTAAAAAATTCAAAAAAATCCAAGCCCGATTGCGTACTTATCTTAAAGGAGAAACAATCCATCATACATAACCCGAAAGGAGACTTCTATTTGCCTAAGAAAAGACGAAAGACCATAGTTATCATTTTGACCATTCTTACTATAGGAATCGGAGGAAAATTTTACATGGACAAAAGAGAAGCACAAAGGCAGAAAGATTTACTCGCAGTAGAAAAACAATCCGTCAAAGTTCTGAAAAATACCTTTGCGGATATCAGGGAAGTGAAGATTAACGAAGCAGGAAAAAATGAAAAAACTGGTTCTTACGGAATGCATATAACGCTAATAACTATTAATAACGAAACAGTATCTTTCTCGTATACGTTTTGGAAAGAGCAAAACAAAATCGGGAGTTATAGTATAGAAAATAGAAATATACAAAAAAAGGGAATCACTAAAGAAAAAGTAAAAGTTACTTATACAAATAAAGAGGAGGAACTAGTTTGACTATAACTGAAGAATTCTATCGGGAGTTAAGTGACAAGGTTTATTGGCTAGATCCTAAACATTCAAAATATGAGCCTGATTTAAAAATTAATAGTGAGTGGGATTTTGCGGGTGTTGAATTTAAAATCCTAAAAATTAAAAACTCCTTCGACGGCATGCAGGCGATGGCTGCAGCGCCAATCGTCCATAGCAAATTGGAGAATAAAAATTTCAAAAATAAAAAAATTCCTGCAAACTTTCGCGTACTTAAATAATGAAGGTGTCAATACTTACATAAAAAGAAAGGAGGCACGTTCTTGTCTCGGAAAATAAGAAAACTCAGCTTAGCCATTTTATTAATCGTCATATTAGGAATCGGAGGGAAAGTCTATATGGACAAAAGAGAAGCGCAAAAACAGCAAGATTTACTCGCAGTAGAAAAACAATCCGTCAAAGTTCTGAAAAATACTTTTGCGGATATCAAGGAAGTGAAGATTGAAAAATCTGCTCGAAATGAAATGACGGGAGCATATCGTATGTTTGTTCTAATGATAAATAATCACGATCAATCGATTTATTTTTCTTATAGTTTTTGGAAAGAAAGAAATGAGATAGGAAGTTACGGAATAGTTGATGAAAAAAAGCAAAAAGAAGGAAATACGCTCAATAAAGTTAAAGTAACTTACTCTAATGGAAATGAGGAAAGTATTTAATGATTACTGACAAACAATATAGTGAATTAAGTGATGCTGTTTACTGGCTAGATCCTAAACATAGAGACTATGTACCTGAAATGCAAGAAAATTTAAGTTTTAAAATTAACGGCACTATGTATAAAATCCTAAAAATCAAAAACTCCTTCGACGGCATGCAGGCGATGGCTGTAGCGCCAATCGTCCATAGCAAATTGGAGAAAAATTTCAAAAATAAAAAAATTCCTGCAAACTTTCGCGTACTTAAATAATGAAGGTGTCAATACTTACATAAAAAGAAAGGAGGCACGTTCTTGTCACGGAAAATAAGAAAACTCAGCTTAGCCATTTTATTAATCGTCATATTAGGAATCGGAGGGAAAGTCTATATGGACAAAAGAGAAGCGCAAAAACAGCAAGATTTACTCGCAGTAGAAAAACAATCCGTCAAAGTTCTGAAAAATACCTTTGCGGATATCAAGGAAGTGAAGATTGAAAAATCTGCTCGAAATGAAATGACGGGTTCATACCGGATAGTTATTCTAATGACTAATAAACAAGATCAATCGATTTATTTTTCTTATAGTTTTTGGAAAGAAAGAAATGAGATAGGAAGTTACGGAATAGTTGATGAAAAAAAGCAAAAAGAAGGAAATACGCTCAATAAAGTTAAAGTAACTTACTCTAATGGAAATGAGGAAAGTATTTAATGATTACTGACAAACAATATAGTGAATTAAGTGATGCTGTTTACTGGCTAGATCCTAAACATAGAGACTATGTACCTGAAATGCAAGAAAATTTAAGTTTTAAAATTAACGGCACTATGTATAAAATCCTAAAAATCAAAAACTCCTTCGACGGCATGCAGGCGATGGCTGTAGCGCCAATCGTCCATAGCAAATTGGAGAAAAATTTCAAAAATAAAAAAATTCCTGCAAACTTTCGCGTACTTAAATAATGAAGGTGTCAATACTTACATAAAAAGAAAGGAGGCACGTTCTTGTCTCGGAAAATAAGAAAACTCAGCTTTGCCGTT
Source organism: Enterococcus sp. 2STP (assembly GCF_032465635.1). Taxonomy (NCBI): domain Bacteria; kingdom Bacillati; phylum Bacillota; class Bacilli; order Lactobacillales; family Enterococcaceae; genus Enterococcus; species Enterococcus sp. 2STP. Next base: position 46,268 of record NZ_JAWDJH010000019.1, on the reverse strand, counting down.
TTGTTAAGCGTCATATTAGGAATCGGAGGAAAATTTTACATGGACAAAAGAGAAGCGCAAAGACAGCAAGATTTACTCGCAGTAGAAAAACAATCCGTCAAAGTTCTGAAAAATACCTTTGCGGATATCAAAGAAGTGAAAATCGAACAATTTGAGAAAAACGACATGACAGGAATCTATGAAGCATTGATAACGATGACCAATACAGAAGGAAAATCCGTTTATTTTGATTATAGCTTTACAAAAGAAAGCAATGAGATAGATGGCTATGGTGTTGAAAATGAAGAAGTACAAAAAGAAGGGATTACGGTTGATGAGATTATAGTTATCTATACAGATGGGAGTGAGGAAAAAGTATGACAATTACTGATAAGCAGTATAAAGGAATAAGTAATAAAGTATATTGGCTAGATCCAAAACATCCTCAATATAGTAAAAGTTACAAAGAAGGCGCCATTAAAAACTTTGGAGAAACAAAATTCCAAATTCTAAAAATCAAAGACTCATTGGACGGCATGCAGGCGATGGCTGCAGTGCCAATCGTCCATAGCAAATTGGAGAAAAATTTCAAAAATAAAAAAATTCCTGCAAACTTTCGCGTACTTAAATAATGAAGGTATCAATACCGTACATAAAAAGAAAGGAGGCACGTTCTTGCCCCGGAAAATAAGAAAACTCAGCTTAGCCATTTTATTCATCATCATATTAGGAATCGGAGGGAAAGTCTATATGGACAAAAGAGAAGCGCAAAGACAGCAAGATTTACTCGCAGTAGAAAAACAGTCAGTCAAAGTTCTGAAAAATACCTTTGCGGATATCAAGGAAGTGAAGGTAGAAGAATTTAAAAAAAACCCTGTTACCGGAAGTTATGGGGCACTTGTGACAATGACAAATAATGAAGGGAAATCTGTTTATTTTGATTATAGTTTTTGGAAGGAGAGAAATGAACTTGGTGGTTTTGGCATTGAGAACAGAGCGGTACAAAAGACAGGAGTCACTATAAAAAGAGTAAAAGTAATTTTTTCTAACGGACAGGAGGAGTTAGTATGACAATAAACGATAAGCATTACAATGATATTAGTGAGAAGGTTTATTGGCTAGATCCCAAATATCCCCGCTACAATGAGGGATACAAAAAGAACTCTGTTAAAGAATTTGCTGGTATGGAATTTCAAATCCTACAAATCAAAGACTCATTGGATGGCATGCAGGCGATGGCTGTAGCGCCAATCAAGAATGGTAAAGTGGATATTTCTCAAGTAGTGATTGCTTTTGCAGGAACGAACTTAAGCGATTGGAAAGATTTGGAAACGGATGCAAGAAGTATTATGAATCTCTATGGGAATAGACCAGGAGCAAGTTTTTCTGAAAAAGCAACAACAAACAAGATTTTATCCGTTAGTGGATTGAAAACAGCGGGGCAAATCAATTCAGCGATTGCATTTGCTAATGAAGTAAAAAAGGAATATGGAGAAGCTGCTATTTCTACTACCGGCCATTCATTAGGTGGATTCTTAGCATTATATGTAGCAGCAGAGAAACAATGGAAAAATGTCGGCTTCAACGGGCCGGACCCGTATGATCTCTTATCACCAGAAGCAAAAAAATGGGTGGAAGAAAATCCCGGTATGCTCACCAATTACCGAAATCACGCCGATTTTATCGGTAATTTTGGTGGTAATGGCACAGGTGCTGAAGTTCGGATCAGTATGGAAACAGCATTCTTGAATCTGCTTGCTTCCCACAGTTTAACCTCTTGGAAGTTTGATGAAAATGGAAAGCTGATTATTCCTGAAAATGAAAACAATGTTAAAGCTCGAAAACAACAGAAAGAAAACCAAGCGACCCAGTTGTTTTCCTATCAGTTGCAAGAACTGAACAACATACGTAAAAAACTACGATTAAGTGGCGGCCGGCTGACAGTTAATGAACAAATTTACTTAGATGACACACAAGCTAGGTTAGTAGTGGAAAAGTTATCGGCAAAAATGAAAAGCGCTATGGAAGAAGTTATCCGCATCAATCAAAGAGGAATTTTTGAGCTAGAGAAAAAATGGCAAGAAGGCTTGCGGCAAGCACGTGTTGTCGCCCCTTCGTTGACTGAACAGGAAATCATAGAAGCATTAGCTAGTGTGGGCGCCACAAAAGAGAACTTAGTCGATTCTGCGAAAGAAGTCTATCTGCTACGAATCAATAAGGCAAGACGTATGGGGGAGGCGTTTGATACATTGGCGAAGGAGATCCAAGACAAAATCAATGAAATCGTGGCACGAGATCGAGAATTAGCACAGCAATTCAATTAAAGGAGAAGTAGATGAAACTAGAAGAATTGGAAAGAGATTATCGAAGTGAACGAAGACAATTAGAAGCTCAAGAAGATGAATTGATCCACTTTAAGAATCAAGGATTACGATTGATGGAGCAAGAGGAGCAGCGACTGCATCATGTATTAAAGAACTTAGCTTTAGATAATGAGCCTCTGTTTCAAGCAAGACGAAGTTATTCGAATTATCAGGAGCATTATCAACAAGCCCTACAAGTAGAACGACGAAAACTCTATCAGCAGCAAGACGAACTAGAACGTTCCTATCGTCAAAAAATCAGACAAATAACTATGGAGAAATCATCTTATGAATGAATTTTTAATGCAATTACTAAAAGAATTAGAGAAAAATCTACATCGATCAAATGTACGTTCAGTTGGTATGGGGATATCTCAGCAAATTTGGGCAGAAAAACGATTGACAGATCAAAATCACCAAATGACTGCAGAAGAAGCTGCTCAAGAATTTTCTAACCGACATGTACACTTGAAAGAATCAGTAAAAGGGCAATTTGCAGAAAAACTAACCGAATTATTCCAAAGACAAGAAAAGAAATTAAAACAGTTTCGTTAGTAAAGTTATATAGAAAAATTTTGTGAAAATGGCTTTTCACATTTTTACATAAATTTGTCTTAATATCGTAGATGCAAGCTTTTGAACACCATTTATTCGGAAAAAGGGAGCTGTGACAAGATTTTTGTCGCAGCTCCCTTTAATTCTGATTAATCTATTAGATCAATCATCTTTATCGTCTGATTCTTTGGTCTCTGGATTCGCTCTAGCATAAGCTGAAGCGGTGTTCCAGTAATCTGTATAGTTTTCATCAGTACCGCCAACGCCGAATTTAAAGGCGCTTTTCTTCGGACCATTTTTTGCCCAAAGTGATTCCACTGTTTTTCCTGGCGTTTGGATGGATTTTTTATTGACAGTAACTTTTCCAGCTGTTTGTCCTGTGAACCCAGATACTTTTTTCTTCATCACATCAGATGATAAGTCAAATTTCTCATCAGTGCCGAAAATCTCAGGGTTTGCTTGGTAAGCTTGATTGATTAGATTGGCAAGATAATTAGCCGAACGTATCCTTGCTTGGCTGTCCATTCCAGTATTGTCATCGTGTCCTGCCCAGCTACTGATAGTGATAGACGGAGTAGAGACGATCAGCCATGAATCTCGGTATTCATTGGTAGAACCAGTTTTTCCAACCCAATCTGCTTTTCCTAGATTTCCGTTTAAGCTTGAGATGACATCTTTGAATGGTGTAGTGATTTTTTCATTGATCACACTGCGCATCATGTCATTCATGATCGATGCCGTTGCTTCGGAATAAATACGGACAGAATTACTTTCATGTTTATAAATCACATTACCTGCATTATCTGTAATGGAATCAATGATATAGCCTTCTTCGTAGACGCCACCATTTGCTAAGGCCTGGAATCCATTTGTCTGTTGAAGCGTCGTTACATCTACTGTCCCTAAAGGAGCCGATTCAACGCCCCAATTATCATTTGCTGGGTAGTTCATCTTCGCCAAGTAGTGCTCGTAAGCATATTGTTTCGATCCACCGGAATTCAATACGTCTTGGTATAAGTGATAAGCTGGGATATTGTTGGACCATTCCAGTGACTCACGGACGGTTTGGAAGGTGTTCGACCCTTCATTGGTCGCATTGACGATTTTCTCGCCAGCATTTTCTCCTTCTTGCCAAGTCGTTGCATAATCTGATACACGGGATTCTGATCCGACAAGTCCCATATCGATTGCAGGACCGTAAACAAGAACCGGTTTGATGGATGAACCAGCTTGACGTTCTGTATCAAAGGCGTGGTTATTTTGATTCTGGCTGTAATTCCGGCCACCCACGAAGCCATAGATACGTCCGGTTCTGTTATCCATCAATACATTTCCAGTCTCCACTTGGCTACCAGCACCATCATCTAACATATAGCCGTAATTTTCTACGCCGGTTTGCAATGCAGCATAGATATCTTTATCGATCGTCGAATGGATCGTATATCCTTTGTTTTGGATCGTTTGCTGTGCTTTTTGATAATAAGCTTCACTGACCGATGAATCTGACATATCAGCATTATCTTTTTCTGCCAATTGTTGTGCAATAATCCTTGTTGCTTCGTTCATCACGGTATAATACAAGAATTCTCTGTCAGTCTGTTCCGCGATTTGTTGTGGGAGAAAGTCTTTTGTAAGATCATAGGCTTTCGCTTCTTCGTATTGTTCTTTCGTAATTTGTCCTTCACGGTACATACTGAATAAAACAAAATCTTTTCTGGCAAGACCGGCAGAAAGATCTTCTTTTAGCGCGCCTGTATTCGTGTAGGGACTATACGTGATAGGGCTTTGAGGCAAACCAGCGATATAAGCAGCTTGTGGCAAAGTCACATCTTTTGCATCTACACCAAAGATTCCTCTAGCAGCTTCCTGGACTCCAGCAATATTTTGCCCCTTATTATTCCGACCAAATGGCGAGACATTCAAATACGTAGCAATGATCTCATCTTTTGAAAAGTGTTTTTCTACTTGTGCAGAAAGAACGATCTCGTTTGCTTTACGTTTGAATGTTGTTTCATCGGTTAGGATCTGCTGTTTGACTAATTGCTGTGTCAAAGTTGATCCTCCAGACGAGCCGATGCCAGTAGCTTCTGAAACTAATGCTCGTAAAACAGCTTTAGGGACATAACCTTGGTGTTTATCGAAGTATTCATCTTCTGTACTGATAATCGCGGTTTTCAATAAAGGCGAAATCTTATCAGATGAAATAGTCGTCCGCATCAGATCTGTCTGGATTTTTGATATCTCTGTATTATCTGCATAAACAATCTTTGACGTTTCCGTAATGTTTCCTAGTTCTGTCTGCAGTTCTTTTTTAGTCGGCAATTGTGTGTCTTCGACAAGATAGGCAAAGTAGCCAGCACCTATTCCGATACCTAGAGCTGCGAACAACAAAAGAAGAACAGTAATAAAAACAGTCAATGATTGAAACACTCTAAAAATAATCTTAGGAACAAACCATTTTTCTTTTTTTCTTCTATTCTGTTTTTTTCGAGTATTTTTGCGTGGCAAAAGGGTCACCTCAACTAATGGTTTTATTTCGCTAATTATAGCAAATAATAGGACAAAAAAACAGACAAGGCTGTTTTTGACAGGAATTTCTTTTTCGAATGAGATAAAACGTGAGGAAATGATCTTTTTTATGAAAGAGTTCTTAAGCTTTTCTTTAGAGAAAGTTTCAGTTACTATGGAGAACAGGGCAAAGAAAAACAAACCATTTTCTTTGTACATCATCTTACCAATATATAGGAATTGTTCGAAACAATTGCCTTTCAAGGAGGAATCCATCCATGTTATTAGGCTCACACGTCAGCATGAGCGGAAAGAAAATGCTGTTAGGCGCGGCAGAAGAAGCAGCCAGTTACGGATCTTCGACCTTTATGATCTATACAGGCGCTCCTCAAAATACTAGAAGAAAAGCTATCGAAGAGATGAATATTGATGCCGGAAAAGCATTTATGGCAGAAAACGGACTAACCAATATCGTCGTTCATGCGCCCTATATCATTAATTTGGGAAATACGATCAAACCAGAAATGTTTCCATTTGCTGTACAATTTCTGAGAGAAGAGATTGTTCGTGCGGAAGCTTTAGGTGCTACTCAAATTACCCTTCACCCAGGCGCTCATGTAGGAGCAGGGGCAGAAGCTGGGATTGCTAGAATTATTGAGGGTTTGAATGAAGTTTTGACAAAAGAACAGACGGCACAGATCGCTTTGGAGACGATGGCAGGGAAAGGTACGGAAATCGGTCGAACATTTGAGGAATTAGCGCAAATCATCGATGGAGTAAAATTGAATGAAAAATTATCCGTTACTTTTGATACATGTCATACGAATGATGCCGGATATAATATAAAAGAAGATTTTTCAGGTGTAATGGAAGAGTTTGATAAGGTCATCGGATTAGATCGACTCAAAGTACTCCATATCAATGATTCTAAAAATCCACAAGGTTCTCATAAAGATCGGCATGCCAATATCGGTTTTGGAACAATTGGATTTGACACATTGAACAAGATCGTCCATGATCCAATGTTTGACAACATTTCGAAAATCTTAGAAACTCCATATGTCGGCAAAGATAAAAAGAAAGCTTACGCACCATATGGAAAAGAAATTGCCATGTTCAAAGCGCAAGCATTCGATCCCGAAGTGTTCCCTGAGTTATTAGCAGAAGAAGTCACACTTTAAGTTTTCTATCTGACAGCAACAAAAAAGGATTGGGCAGTTTGCCTTGTCCTTTTTTGTTTAAGAAACAAAGAAGTGCTTTTTGCAGTCGTTTTCATCACGCTTCTTCTACCCCCTCTTTTTAAATTCAGACAAACAGGGTATACTGATAGAAAAGCAAAAAACGAAAAGATTCACAAGCAAGTAGCAAAACGTGATTGAAAGGACGAAAAGATGCTGAACACTTTAAAACCCTTGATCAACCAACTAGAAAAGAAACATACATACTTTATTCTTGGCATAGCCGTATTATTTACAATTATTCGTTTGTATTTATATAGTAAAGCAATCTATGGAACAGATATGTCGGCGACCTATGATGATCAGCTGCTGATTCACTATGCTCAAAATATTTTGGATGGTAAATGGCTAGGGGAGTATACGACTACGACACTTTCAAAAGGGATCTCCTACAGCTTGTTTTTAGTACTTGCACATAAACTGCATCTTTCTTATGCAGTTTTGTTCGGCATGTTCAGTATTCTTGCCAGCATATTGGTTGCACTAGCGTTTAAACCGATCGTGAAGAACAAGTATCTTCTTTTAAGTATCTATTTTTATTTTTTGTTTTCTCCGATTAGTTTTACACATGAGTATTCCACTCGAACGTATCGTAATGCTCTCGTGATCCCGGCTGTTGAGATCATTATCGCTTGTTTACTAGCTATTTATTACCGTAAATATAGTTCCAGCAAAAAATTGCTGCCGTGGTTTTTAGGGCTGGCTGTTTCTTTTCCTTTCTTTTGGTTCATTCGCGAAGATTCCATCTGGCTTCTTCCTTTTACTGTAGTCGCGTTAGGCATCAGTTTCGTTCAGATCTTGCTAGGACAAGACTTTTCTTTCAAAGAAGCAAAGAAGTTAAAAGAACGACCATTTCTCCTTTCGAAACAAGAATGGCTGAAACTTTCATTGTTTTTACTCCCTCTAGTCGGTTTCTCCATCGTCTATCAGTGGATCGAATATAAAAACGAGACAACATATGGTATTGCCACCATCAATGACCGTTCGAGTGGTGAATTTGGACGTTTGATGAAACAGCTGATCCGAATAGATGACGAAACGAACTTAAATAAAGAAAACAGTGAGATATGGGTCTCGCATGCTGCATTAAATAAAGCATTAGACGCATCTCCTACATTTCATACTGTTTCTACTCGTATTGACGAATTGTATACGACTCATGCGTGGACCCAAGGCGGAAAAGTAAAAGAATTACCAGGAGATATCATTTTTTGGGCATTGCGAGATGTGGTAAGCGAATCTGGTTATTACCAAAACAATGCAAAAGAAACCAATGATTTTTGGAAAAAAGTCAATCAAGAATTAGAAGAAGCCTATCAAAAGGGAACTATCAAAAAGAAAAAAGAATTCTATCTGATGGGATCAGGGGATGGAAAGACGATGAATGATCTGCCAATCGTATTTGCTTTTCTGAAATCAGGATATGCCTATGCATGGCGATACAAAGATTTCCATCAAGGGGGGAATTATAGTTTCGGGACGCAAGAACAAGTCGAACAGGCCCAAGAATTATTGAATCTTCCACTAATGGATAATTGGATCGATAGCAGTGATCCGAGAACACCTGATTTCCAGTTGACAAAAACAGCAAAAGTCGCGAATGTCATGATAAAAATTTACCAAGTTCTGGCCATTCCCGTGCTGATTGCTTCAATAGCAGGGATATTACTTATGATACTAGGAACCGTATTTGCAAAAGCTGATCGTGCCTATTATAGTTCCTCTTTGATTGTAGTCACCGGATTAATACTGACACAATTGGTTTTTCTTTTCGGCGTCTCGTGGTTTTGTTCTTATGCGCCAGAAAAAAAGGATTATTTTTTAAGTGTCTACACTGGCGCAGGCGTGCCATTAACGCAATTCATCGTAGTAACAAGCATGCTAGTTTTCAGTAAATTGAATCTGAAAAAAGCTTTATCTTCTAAATAAAAAGGGAACTGTGACAAAAGTCTTGTCGCAGTTCCCTTTTTCCGAATAAACGGTGCTCAAAAGCTTGCATCTGCGGTAATAAGTCCAACCAAGTTAAAAACATAAAAAGCTGTTTTTACTTGGCTGTTCTTATTACTTGATGCAGGACAGCTTTTTCACAACCTCTCCACTAAACGGTGTTCCAGAAGTAACTTCTTCGGAAATAAGCCGAAATTTCACAAAAATTTGAAAAGCAATTTTCGTAAATTCCTTCTTATTTCTTGAAGCTGCCCACTTCTGTCACAACCTCCTTTGTGTAAAAGAATCAGTTTCTATTCGATTTCTTCTATCGTTTCTTGCAAACGCTGTTCATATTTTTTGTTTCCTTTATATAAATCACCAATCGTCCATGCCAACAGGAGAAGGACTAGAACAATGATTACATAAGCGATTTGATCAGCCAATGCTAGTTGAGCTGAGGTGGCTTGCTCGCCGAAGAAACTTTCGATTTGACCTGGTAATCCTCGTAAGTTCAAGTAAGTCAGACTAATCACAGAGAACCAACCAAGTAGTTTTACAACAAATGAATTTTTGAATCGGCTCCCCATCTCCGCTTGGCTATTGGTCATCATCAGTAAAGGAATCATCGAGAATGGCAATGCAAAAGCCAGAAAAACTTGGGATTCATTCATCAAGTTATTCAAAGCGGTATGTTCTTCGATCGTTCCTTTTGTACTTGTAAACAAAACACAAATCAATACAGGAATCACAGAAAGCAATCGTGTGACTAGTCTTCTTAGCCAAATTGGGATACGCATATGGATGAAGCCTTCCATGATGACTTGACCAGTCAACGTACCAGTAATAGTAGAGTTCTGGCCAGAAGCAAGAAGTGCTACAGCAAATAAAGTAGACAAGATACCAGATTTTGCTACAGCAATCAAGATACCATTGCTCATAGCTGATGGATCAGATAAAGCTTCATACAGACCAAAAAAGGAAGGATCTTGGACAGAACCGGTTTTGAATACAGCGACACCCATGATCAATAGCAGTGCATTGACTAGAAAAGCCATTGACAACTGGATATTAGAATCCCAAGTAGAAAAGCGTACCGCTTGTGCTACATCTTCTTCGTCTTGGTGATCGATCTTCCGAGTTTGAGAAACTGCTGAATGAAGATATAAGTTATGCGGCATGACTGTTGCACCAATAATCCCTAAAGCTCCAGTCAGCGGAGTTTCACCACCGATGACAGGTGAGTCTGAGAATGTATGACTGTTAGGGATAAAGCCAGCAAACAAACTGTGCCAATCAGGGTTAGACAAGCCAACTTGATAGACGAAAACGAATAAAATGACGAAAATCAAGCAGACAACCAAAGCTTCGATTTTACGAAACCCGACTTTTGTCAGCAATAAGAGGACGAAAACATCTAACACAGTGATAAATACGGCAATCACTAATGGAATATCAAAAAGCAGGTAGAGGGCGATTGCTGCACCAATGACTTCTGCGATGTCTGTTGCCATAATGGCTAATTCAGTCAAGATCCATAAAATGACACCCAATGTCTTACTTGTCCGTGCTCGGATTGCTTGGGCCAAATCCATTTGGGTCACGATTCCTAATTTTGCTGCCATATATTGTAAAAGCATAGCAATCAGACTAGACATCAAAATAACTGACATCAATAAATATTGGAAATTTTGTCCACCAGTGATCGAAGTGGACCAGTTACCTGGATCCATATAACCAACTGCTACTAATGCACCTGGTCCAGAGTAAGCAAGAAGTGTTTTAAAAAAACTTTTTCCCTTGGGTACATCCACTGTTCCATTTACTTCAGCTAAAGATAAACCATTTGTATGTTCAATAAGTCGATGCTTATGAAATTGTTTGTTGGATTGATTATTCAAGAAAAAACCACCTTTCCTATTTATCTACGATTACATTCTACACCTCAGAAAGAAAAAATTAAAGAAAAAGATTCGGTATGCCTAATTTTTTTTCGTGGCGTGTCTTGCTGGTTAATGAAAGAAATTTTGTTCTTCTCTAAAAAAACCACTATTTTTTGCATGAAACTAAAGAATACGCCTTTCTTTTTTCAATAAACTTTAGTAAAATAAATCATTGAGAGCAATTCGGAAATAGAAAGGAGAGATTTATATGGTATCAACAGGTATTGTCGTACTTATTGCTATTATTGCTTTGCTAATCGGCGCAGTAGGTGGCTTTTTCCTAGCGCGTAAATATATGAAAGACTATTTAGAAAAAAATCCTCCCGTTAATGAGGACATGTTGCGATCAATGATGATGTCAATGGGGCAAAAACCATCTGAGAAGAAAATTCGCCAGATGATGCAGCAAATGAAGAACCAAGGGAAAAAATAGGTTCTGACCCAAAGACTTTTTGCGGGCTGATTTTTTCAGTCCGTTTTTTATTTCGTAATTTGTTAGACTATTCAGACTATTCAGCAAAAAAGACAAGCACAGACAATCCTATGCTCTTGATAAAGACAAAGGAGGAGTAAAATGTCGATTTTTAGAAAATTAGGTTGGTTTTTTCGACAGGAAAAGAAACATTATTTAATTGGGATTTTCTCCCTATTCGCAGTGGCCTTGGTACAGTTAGTTCCTCCAAAAGTGATTGGGATCATCATTGATGAGATTGCCGATAAAAATTTATCAATAAAGATCATTTCCTGGTGGATCTTATTATTGATCCTTGCAGCTCTCTTACAATATCTTTTTCGTTATATCTGGCGGACGAATATTTGGGGAAGTGCAGCTCGGTTGGAGAAAGAACTTCGGCAGCAGCTATTCAAACATTTTACAGAAATGGACAATCTCTTTTACCAAAAATATCGGACTGGAGATTTGATGGCTCATGCAACGAATGATTTGAATGCAATCCAAAATGTAGCAGGAGCTGGTATCTTGACCTTTGCAGATTCAGTGATCACGGGCGGAACAACGATCATTGCGATGATTTTGTTTATTGATTGGCGCTTAACACTGATTGCGCTGATTCCTCTGCCTTTACTAGCCGTTACTTCACGAGTACTGGGGTCAAAACTCCACGATGCTTTTCGTGATTCGCAAGAAGCTTTTTCTAGTATCAATGATAAGACACAAGAAAGTATTACTGGAATCAAAGTCATTAAAACATTTGGACAAGAAAAAGAAGATCTCGCGGATTTTGAAGAAAAGATTGAAGATGCAATTATTAAAAACAAACGAGTCAATTTTTTAGACTCCTTATTTGATCCATTCATTACCTTGATTATCGGTCTGTCTTATGTTGCAACAATTATTTTAGGTGGAAAGTATGTCTTGGAAGGCACGATCTCGATCGGGCAGATGGTCTCATTTATTAGCTATATCGGTATGCTTGTTTGGCCGATGTTTGCGATTGGTCGATTGTTCAACGTATTGGAAAGAGGAAATGCTTCTTATGATCGCGTCAATGAACTTTTGCATGAAAAGACGCATATCGTGGAACAACTGGGTGCAGTGCAGACCCCGGCAAAAGGCGAGCTGAATGTAGCTATTTCCTCTTTTAACTATCCGAAAGAAGAATCACCAGCATTAGAACAAATCAAATTTGCGATTCAAGAAGGAGAAACATTAGGTATTGTTGGGAAAACTGGTGCGGGAAAAACGACAATCATCAAATTACTGATGCGTGAATACGATGATTATCAAGGAAAAATCCAATTTGGCGGACGTTCGATCAAAGAATATTCATTGAATGCTTTATTAGGATCAATCGGCTATGTGCCTCAAGATCACTTCTTGTTTTCGATGACCATTCGAGATAATATCCGTTTTTCTAATCCAAAACTTTCAGAAGAAGAAGTAGAGCATGCGGCTTCTTTAGCATTTATCAACAATGAAATCAAGGAATTGCCAAAAGGTTATGATACCTTAGTTGGAGAACGTGGAGTCTCTTTATCTGGCGGACAGAAACAAAGGATTTCGATTGCTCGAGCATTGATCAAAAATCCTGAATTGCTGATCTTAGATGATGCACTTTCTGCAGTAGATGCCAAAACAGAAGAAGCTATCTTGCATAATTTAAAAGAAATAAGAAAAGAGAAAACAACCATCATTGCAGCTCACCGTTTAAGCAGCGTGATGCATGCAAAAGAAATCATTGTTGTCGATCAAGGGAAAATCATTGAACGAGGAACCCATCATGAGCTGCTTGCATTAGGCGGCTGGTATGAACGAATGTGGGAGAAACAGCAATTAGAAGCGAAGATAGAAGGAGGCGAGGCCTGATGGATGAAAATTATCAATCGGAATGGACAAAATCGATTCCACTTAAAGAACAGAAGAAGATCATCAAACGACTGATGAAGTTCGCCAAACCTTTTAGAAGAACGTTCATCGTTGCTATCTTATTTGCGTTTGCCCTGTCTGTGATCAATGTCCTATTGCCAAGGATCATCCAAACTTTTATGGATGATCATCTGGCTAAACAGTCGGCTACGACACAAGTTATTTTGTTTTTTGCTGGTATGTACTTGTTTGGAGTCATAGTCAAAAGTATCATTTGGTTTTTCCAATGGTATTTGTATTCTATGGCTTCATTGAAGACCTATCAGTATGTTCGGGTAAGATTATTTGAAAAGCTGCATACACTAGGTATGCGTTATTTTGATCAGACACCGGCAGGATCGACTGTTTCTCGAGTGACAAATGACACAGAAACGCTATTTGAATTTTGGTATGTCTTTTTGATGGTATTGACTGGGATCTTTGCAGTCGTTTCTTCCTTCATTGCCATGTTTCAAATCAATGGAGAAATTGCCTTGTGGACTTTGGTGTTCTTGCCGATTTTAGGAATCGTCATCTGGTATTACCAGAAATTCAGTTCTCGTATTTACCGGAATATGCGGGAAAAATTAAGTCAGCTGAACACGAAATTGAATGAATCGATTTCCGGCATGCGTATTATCCAGCAGTTTCGCCAAGAAGCTCGTTTAGCTAAAGAATTTGAACAAGTGAACAACGAGTATTTAGACACGCGCTATGCGATGATCAAAACGAATTCGATTCTGTTAAGTCCGATCATCAATTTTCTATATGCATTGGCGATTGCGTTGGCGTTGACTTTGTTTGGGATCGATGCGTTGCATTCTCCCGTAGAAGTTGGACTGATCTATGCATTTACGACCTATGTCCAGGGATTTTTTAATCCAATGTCTCAAATGATGGACTTTTTGAGCACCTTTACAGATGGAATGGTTGCCGGTAGTCGCATTTTGAAAATCATGGATACAGAAGAATATGCACCGCAACAAAATCCTGGAGCAGATCAAGCGATTACTTCAGGTAAGATCGAGTTTCGCAATGTAAGCTTTTCTTATGATGGAGAGCACAATGTATTGAACAATATCTCTTTTGTCGCTAATCCGGGAGAGACCGTTGCATTAGTGGGGCACACCGGAAGCGGAAAAAGCTCGATCATCAACGTATTGATGCGGTTTTACGAATTTTATGAAGGCCAGATCTTGATTGATGATCATGACATTCGAGAATATCCAATGGAAGAGTTACGTAAGAAAATGGGATTGGTCTTGCAAGATGCCTTCTTGTTTTATGGAGATATCGCAGGAAATATCCGGATGATGAATCCAGCTATCACAGACGAACAGATTCGCCATGCAGCTGAGTTTGTTCAAGCAAACAAGTTCATCGATGAATTACCAAAAGGATATCACTCAAAAGTGATCGAACACGGTGCCAGCTATTCTAGCGGACAACGACAGCTGATCACTTTTGCGCGAACAATCGTGACAGATCCTAAAATACTAGTATTGGATGAAGCGACAGCAAATATCGATACTGAAACAGAAGGATTGATCCAAGAAGGATTGACAAAAATGCGACAAGGACGGACAACGATTGCGATTGCCCATCGGCTGTCCACGATTCGGGATGCAGAATTGATTTTAGTTTTAGACAAAGGTCATATAGTAGAACGCGGGAATCATGAAACACTTCTAGCGCAAAATGGTTTGTATGCAGATATGTACAAACTGCAAAGCAGTGGTGTGTAAAAAGTGGTTGTGACAGGGCTCCGTTCAGCTTTAGGTGATAAGAAAAAAATTGTAAAAAAGGCTTTCCAGATTTTTGCATAAATTTGGCTTATCACCGATAAGCTGGTACTGGAACACCGTATATTAGAAGTTGGGACAGTAGCATAGTAGCATTTTGACCTAAGCGCTAGAGTGAAAATAAAACAGAGCTTCCCAGATTCTTCATCTGTGAGCGTTAGTGTCGTAATTACCAGATTTAAAAAAAATCACGACAGCTAGTCAGAAGTGCCCAATAGCCGCTAAGAAAGCGTTGACAAAAGCGCTTGCTTTCGATAATATAAAGAAAACGATACAACTTGGATAGTGATTGCCTGATGCAAGCTAAACCTGATGAGTCTCCCATGGTTTCATGGACGGCTTTTTGGGTTTTTCTTTTTGTTTTGGATACAGCCCTATATATCATGGAAAGGAGTAAAACATGCTGATTGAGAAAGTACTGAATAACAACGTCGTAATAACCAGAGATGAAAGAAATCAGGAAATGATCGTGATGGGAAAAGGTTTGGCATTCAAAAAGAAAGTGGGTGACCCGATTTTTGACTCATGCATCGACAAAAAATTTCAGTTGACAAATGACGGACTTTCACAACAGTTCCAAGAATTGGCACAAGCGATTCCTCTTGAGTACTTAGAAATTTCTTGTGAAATCATTGAATATACAAAAGAGGCTCTACAAGTCCAGTTGAATGATTCAGTGTATATTGCATTGACGGATCATTTGTATACGGCTATCGAACGTCACAAAATGGGAATATTTGTACCAAATGTATTGCTGTATGATATCAAACAACTATTTCCTAAAGAGTATGCCATCGGGAAAAAAACAGTGAAGAAAATCTCGGATAAATACCACATCAAGTTATCAGAAGATGAAGCCGGATTTATCGCATTGCATTTAGTCAATGCACAAGGCATTCAAAGCCAACAAGACAATACCTACCTGTTTACTACAACAATACAGGATATTCTAAATATCGTCCGCTATTACTATAAGATTACATTTGATGAAGATTCAGTCCATTTTTTTCGATTCGTCACACACCTACGTTTTTTTCTGACACGCGTCCTAGATGGAGAAAAATCAGAAGTGGGAGAAGTTTCTGAGGAATTGTTCCAGGTTATTCAAAAAAAATATAAGGATACGTTTGGTTGCGTTGAGAAAATAGCAGACTTTTTAGCCGAGGCATTCAACTACCAGATGTCCACGGACGAAAAAATGTATTTAACGATCCATACTGCGCGTTTAGTGCATGAGAATCGTTGTAAATAAATAAAAAAAGGAGGATAAATTAACAAGAACGCATGAAATAAGGGTAGTGACATTCAGTTGGCTAAACCTTCCACTAATAAATTGGAGGGAATAGAAATGAGAAAATATCAAGAATTAGCGAGCAAAATTGTAGAAAATGTCGGCGGGAAGGAAAATATCAATGGTTTGACACATTGTATCACAAGACTTCGTTTCAAATTAAAAAACGAAGAAAAAGCAAATGATGAGATCTTGAAAAATATGGACGGTGTTGTGACGGTAATGCGAGCGGGAGGACAGTACCAAGTTGTCATCGGGAATCATGTGCCAGTCGTGTTTGAAGAGGTTATAAAAGCAGGAAATCTTACTTTTGATGAGGCTGTTTCAACAGAAAAAATGAGACCGTTTGATATGCTTATTGATGGAATATCGGGATGTTTCCAGCCATTCCTTGCTATCCTAGCTGCTGGTGGGATGATTCGTGGACTGACAGCATTACTTGTCTTCTTAGGCGCATTTGACCGCGGTTCTGGCACATTTGTTATGTTTGATAATATCGGTGATTCTGTATTCCAATTTATGCCTGTTATTATCGGTTTAACAGCTGCCCGTAAATTTAAAGTAAATGAATTCGTAGGGATGTTGCTTGGCGCAGCATTAATGAATCCTAGCTTGTCGCTGGAAGCTTTGAGTGGTGCAGCAGAAGCACCACTGACGACCATATTTTCTGGTACTATTTTTGAAGCACCTATTTATCAAACAGTATTCGGCATTCCCTGGATTGCGCGTAACTACGCTTCTTCTGTCATTCCCATTATCTTTATTGTGTTGTTAGCTAGCCAAATTCAGAAGCCAATTAAAAAGTTAGTACCTGAGATGATCGCGAATTTCTTCGTTCCATTCTTCACCGTTCTTATTACAATGCCCTTAGGTTTTTTACTCGTTGGACCAGCATTCACATTCGCAACTGATATTTTAATGGCTGGATTTGAAACACTTTTAGCACTTTCGCCAGTTATTTATGGAGCAATCGTAGGCTTCTTCTGGCAAATTCTAGTGATGTTTGGTCTCCATTGGGCAATCGTACCAATGGGATTGATGCAATTTTCTGTGAATGGTTGGCAAAATATCATGACACCTGTTGCAGTAGTATCTTTTGGACAAACTGCAGCACTTACTGCACTCTACTTTAAGCTTAGAAACCCAAAAGACAAAGCAATTGCAATACCAGCCATTGTTTCTGGTATTGTGGGGATTACAGAGCCAGCTATTTATGGGTTTACACTGCCACGTAAAAAAATATTTATTTTTACCTGTGTCGGTGGTGCGTTAGGGGGCGCGTATAGTGGGTTAATGAATTTAACTTCTTGGAATCAAGGTGGACTAGGCATCTTTACAATTCCCAACTATATTAGACCAGATGGTGATTTAACAGATGTGATTAATGTATTGATTGGGATCGCCATTGCGATGGTGGTATCCTTTGCGCTGACTTTTTTCTTTTGGAAGGAGGAAGCAGGTGAAACAGATGATAGACAGAAAAGATCAGGTAAAGAAATTGTAAAAACACCGATACAAGGACAAATCGCTCCACTGAATGCAGCAAAGGATGCAGCTTTTGCACAAGGAACACTAGGTCGAGGAATCTTGATCTACCCTGAAAAAGGAGAAGTACGTGCCCCTTTTGACGGAACAGTCATGACCCTGTTCCCGACGAAACATGCAATCGGAATGGTTTCTGAAGCAGGTCTGGAATTGCTGATTCATGTCGGATTGGATACTGTTCAGTTGGAAGGGAAATATTTTGAAAGCTTGGTGCAGCAAGGAGAAAGAGTGAAACAAGGCGATCTGTTGCTCCGCTTCGACAAAAAGAAAATCGAAAAGGAAGGATACAGTTTAGAAACACCTGTGATCGTCACCAATTACATGGATTATTTAGATATTTTGGAAAATCAAGGGGAGACGGTCGGGCCAGACGATGCACTTATCACCGCACTGACCTGAACGGTTAGGTGAAAGAATGGACTAGGCTTAATTATTCTTTTTAGTCCACTTCTTTATTTTCAAAATTGAAAGGCTCTTTCATGATGGCTGAGCTGATAGGGCGTTTATCAAATTTTTGTCCTACAGAAATTAGATGGACTAAATTCTGTTGATAATTTTCTGCAAAAACACAACTATATAACACGTCTAGAAGATAACAAATCGATGTATTGATCGTAAAATTACCAATTTTTGAATACAGTCGTTCGCGTGTCGTAAGTCGCAAAGCGGCTGTACTCATTGAGGATAGCGTTGAATCACCGATACTGGTCAAAGCTAAAATTGGCACATGATTTTGTTTCAATATTTCTGCGGTACGAAGGATCACATTGTTTTCACCCGTATAAGAAATCAGAATCCCGCACATATCACTTGTGCAATTGTACGCTTCATAGAACGATTCACCAAAAGTGGTGACAATCGTGACATCCATTTTGATGCGCTTCATTTTCAGCATGAAATCTTGAGAAATCAAAGTATTCGAGTTACTGGCGAAAATCACGATTTTTTTTGCTTGAAGCATTAGTTGTTTGGCTTTTTGCAGTTGGTCATGATGAATGAGAGAAAGTGTATCTTGAATCGTCATCTGTTCTAAAGAAGCTATTTTATTTGCGATCGTCATAATACCGTCTGTGGTGGAAAAAGGAAGATTTGCATCTACGTCTTGAAAATTCCCTTCAAGATAGGCTGTTTCAGCTAAAAAAGCATTACGAAAACTGACCCAGCCATCAAAACCCATTTTTTTTGCTACACGGATGAGTGTGGACGGGTGGACATAACATCGCTCAGCAATCTCTTGGATGGTCATTTCGCCAAGTGCTGGAGAATCGCTTAAGAGAAACTGAATCACTTCATTTTCTGAAGGAGAAAAGGAGATTTCTTTGATTTTTTCACGTAATAACATGTAGATACCTTCTTCTTGTTTTTTTACGTAAATTATAACTTTTTTGAAAATGATTTGTAAACGGATTTATGTTATATAGCTTAATAAAGACATTTTTTGACAAGATATTTACAAAAATCCAGAAGAAAACACTAACTTTTGTAAATGTTACTGGAAAGAAACGAATTTCTATTGTTTGTTTTGTTTACAAAAAAGATAATAAAAGTGTAAAAAGTAAAGGAGTGAGAACATGGCAAAAGGAATCAAAATCGCTACGATTGGTGGAGGCAGCAGTTACACCCCCGAGTTGATGGAAGGATTTATCAAAAGATATGAGGAATTACCGATACGAGAAATCTGGCTCGTAGATGTAGAAGAAGGAAAAGAAAAGCTTGAGATCGTCAGTCAGATGTCTCAGCGTATGTGGGATGCTTCTCCGTATGAAGTCAAAATCTATGCAACTCTGGATCGGGAAGAAGCATTGAAAGATGCGGATTTTGTTACGACTCAGTTTCGTGTCGGTCAATTAGATGCACGAATCAAAGACGAGCGGATCCCTAGTTATTATGGGATGATTGGGCAAGAAACAAATGGTGCTGGCGGGATATTCAAAGCTTTTCGTACCGTTCCAGTGGTTTTGGCAATCGTTGAAGACATGAAGCGTTTATGTCCAAATGCTTGGCTGATCAATTTCGCGAACCCAAGCGGGATGGTGACAGAAGCAGTTATCAGATATGGCAAATGGGATAAAGTGATCGGATTATGCAATGTGCCAGTAATGGCGATGATGACAGAACCAGCAATGCTTGGCAAGAAAAAAGAAGAGCTGATCTACAAGTTTGCCGGTCTAAATCACTTCCATTGGCACAAAGTAGCAGATAATAAAGGAAATGACCGCACGGCAGAATTGATTGATCGTTTATACGATGAAGACAATGGATTGCCGAAAAATATCTTTGATATCCCGTTTTTCAAAGAACAATTAAAACAAATGAACATGATCCCTTGTGGCTACCACCGCTATTACTATCGTGAAGAAGAAATGCTGGAACATGCTTTAGAAGAATATCAAACGATTGGTACAAGAGCGCAGCAAGTGAAAGAAACAGAAGCAGAGCTGTTTGAATTATACAAAGATCCAGAGTTGGATCATAAACCTGAACAATTGCAAAAACGAGGTGGTGCTTATTATTCAGATGCTGCCTGTGAAACGATTGCTTCGATCTATGGAAATAAAGAAACACAGATCGTGGTATCTACAAAGAATGATGGAGCTGTTCCTGATCTGCCGGCAGATTGTGTAGTAGAAGTCACTGCCTATGTTGGCGCACAAGGCGCACGAAATGTAGCGTTTGGTTCCCTTCCTGCTGCTGAAAGAGGCTGGTTGCAAGTAATGAAGAATATGGAATTGCTGACGATCGAAGCAGCCGTGACTGGTGATTATGGAACAGCTTTACAAGCATTTACGATCAATCCGCTTATACGATCAGGAAAGACAGCAAAACGGATCATGGATGAGTTGTTTATTGCACATCAGCAGTATTTACCGCAATTCAAGGAAACAATCAGCCGGTTAAAAGCAGAAGGAATCGAAGTCCAAGATGAACTGGCAAGAGAATTATCAAGCAATACACATGTAATGGAGGAAGTATGATGGGATTCAGAAAAGATTTTTTATGGGGCGGTGCTACAGCAGCCAATCAATGCGAGGGCGGTTATGATGAAGGCGGACGTGGGTTAGCGAACGTAGACGTTGTGCCAATCGGAGAAGACCGTTTTTCTGTCATTACTGGAAAAAAGAAAATGTTTGAATTTGATGAGGATCATTTTTATCCAGCAAAAATTGCGATCGATATGTATCATCATTATAAGGAAGATATTGCTTTGTTTGCAGAAATGGGGTTCAAGACTTATCGGATGTCCATTGCTTGGAGTCGTATTTTTCCAATGGGCGATGAAAAAGAGCCAAATGAATCTGGGTTGAAATTTTATGAGGATGTCTTTAAAGAATGTCAAAAGTATGGGATCGAGCCGCTTGTGACGATTACACATTTTGATTGTCCGATGCATTTGATCAAAGAATATGGTGCGTGGCGTTCCAGAGAACTCGTTGGTTTTTATGAAAATCTGTGCCGAGTCATCTTCAATCGCTATAAAGGGCTTGTCAAATATTGGTTGACATTCAATGAGATCAATATGATCCTTCATGCACCATTCATGGGCGCAGGGCTGTATTTTGAAGAAGGAGAAAATGAAGAACAAATCAAATATCAAGCGGCACATCATGAGTTGGTTGCAAGTGCCATCGCAACGAAGATTGCTCATGAAGTAGATCCGGAGAACAAAGTAGGCTGTATGCTGGCAGCAGGAGCATATTATCCATACACTTGCAATCCTGAAGATGTTTGGGCTTCTAGAAAATCAGATCGAGAAAATTATTTCTTCATTGATGTCCAGTCACGAGGAGAATATCCCGCTTATGCATTGAAAGAAATGGAACGAAATGGCATTCAGATCAAAATGGAACCTGGGGATGCCGCATTGCTGAAAGAACATACTGTTGATTTTATCTCCTTTTCTTATTATTCTTCTCGAGTTTCGACTACTGACAACGAACTCTTGGAACAGACTGCAGGAAATATCTTTGCTTCTGTCAAAAATCCATATCTGGAAGCAAGTGAATGGGGTTGGCAAATTGATCCATTAGGCTTGAGAATAACGATGAATGATATTTATGATCGTTATCAAAAACCACTATTTATTGTAGAAAACGGCTTAGGTGCAGTCGATACGCCCGATGAGAATGGTTATGTGGAAGATGATTATCGAATCGACTATCTGGCAGCACATATCCAGGCAATGAAAGATGCAGTAGAATTAGATGGAGTCGATCTATTAGGCTATACGACTTGGGGATGTATTGATTTAGTATCAGCTGGTACAGGTGAGATGAAGAAAAGGTACGGATTCATTTATGTCGATCGTGACAACGAAGGAAATGGCACATTAGCCCGTTCGAAGAAGAAATCATTCAACTGGTATAAAAAAGTAATTGATTCAAATGGAGAAAATCTTTCGAATGATTGATCAATGATTTATAAAAGTCTATTGTTTTTCAGCGGATTTTTCGAGTATAATAAAGCTATTCGAGAAACGCAAGCAGAACAATAGACTTTTTTTCGC
The DNA here is from genome assembly GCF_032465635.1 of Enterococcus sp. 2STP. NCBI lineage: Bacteria > Bacillati > Bacillota > Bacilli > Lactobacillales > Enterococcaceae > Enterococcus > Enterococcus sp. 2STP. Next base: position 24,249 of record NZ_JAWDJH010000019.1, on the reverse strand, counting down.
ATTGGCTGTAAAGTATGCTTACTTGATTAAGTAAAGGAGAATCTACATATGTATGATGTAATCGTTATTGGCGCAGGTCCTGCTGGGATGACTGCTGCTTTATATGCTTCACGTTCAAACTTATCCGTATTGATGATCGAACAAGGCGCCCCTGGCGGCCAAATGAACAATACGGCAGAAATCGAAAACTATCCTGGTTTCGATTCAATCATGGGTCCTGATCTAGCTTATAAGATGTATGAAGGTGTTTCAAGATTTGGGACAGAAAATGCTTATGGAATCGTGCAAGATATCAAGGATCACGGCAGCCACAAAGAAGTTATTTGTGAAGATAAAACTTACGAAGGAAAAACAGTCATTATCGCAACAGGCTGTATCCACCGTAAATTAGGCGTACCTGGCGAGGAAGAATTTGCTGGACGTGGCGTTTCTTACTGTGCAGTTTGTGATGGTGCGTTTTTCCGTAACAAACGTCTAGTAGTGATCGGAGGAGGAGACTCAGCAGTAGAAGAAGCCATCTATTTGACACAATTTGCTTCTGAAGTAGTCATCGTCCACCGTAGAGATGAATTACGTGCACAAAAGATCATCCAAGACCGTGCATTTGCGAATGAAAAAATTTCCTTTATGTGGGATACAGTCGTTGACGAAATCGTTGGGAATGAAATGGTAGTGACAGGTGTGAAAGCACGTAATGTCAAAACCGGCAATGAGTTTGATTTGGCAGCAGACGGAGTATTCATCTATGTTGGACTGGATCCATTAACTGCACCATTTAGAGAAGCAGGGTTGACGAACGAAGCTGGCTGGATTCCAACAGACAACGAAATGAAGACGAATATACCAGGCGTTTTTGCCATCGGAGATGTTCGTGAAAAAGATTTGCGACAAATCACTACTGCTGTTGGTGATGGTGGGATTGCTGGACAACAAGTGTATAAATACTTGGAATCTTTAGAAGAAACAACTGCATAAGTTTAAAAAGAGTGGAAGAACGGTTTCAATTGTTCTTTTACTCTTTTTTTCGCGTGAAATCTACTGAATCCGATTTATGCGAATACTTGCAACCGTGCTTGATAAAAGAATCCTTTCTTGATTTAAGCGTTTTTTGGACCTCGTACTTTCATATCTAATAAGTGAATGCTATACTTATTAAGAACCATATTTCAGAAAGAGGTGTTATTTTCATGTCTTGGGAACAAGTGTATGAACAATGGGTACATGAAGAAAATTTAGAAGAAAACTTAAAAAAACAATTAAATGATCTGGGTGAAGATCCTGAAAAACTTGAAGATGCTTTTTATGCACCGTTGGAATTCGGTACTGCAGGCATGCGGGGAATCTTAGGGCCTGGGATCAATCGAATGAACATCTATACGGTAAGACAAGCAACAGAAGGACTTGCACGTTTCATGGATACACAAGGCGAAGAAACAAAACGCCGAGGTGTCGCTATCGCTTATGACTCACGCCATCAATCACCAGAATTTGCCATGGAAGCAGCCAAAACATTAGCACATCACAATATCCCATCTTATGTATTCGAAAGTCTACGTCCAACACCAGAGCTTTCTTTTGCAGTCCGTCATTTGAAGACGTTTGCGGGAATCATGGTAACCGCATCCCACAATCCAGCAGCTTACAACGGATATAAAGTCTACGGAGAAGATGGGGGACAAATGCCTCCTGCAGACGCAGATGCATTGACGAAATATGTCCGTGAAGTCAGCAATCCGTTAAAAGTTGAAGTATTATCTGACGAAGAAGCTGAACATAGCGGATTGATCACGATCATCGGAGAAGAAGTGGATGCCGCTTATCTAGAAGAAATCAAAGCAGTAACGATTGATCATGAATTGGTGGAAACAATGGGGAAAGATTTGAAACTTGTGTACACACCACTTCACGGAACAGGAAAAATGTTGGGCGAACGTGCGTTGAAACAAGCTGGATTCGAACAATTCGTACTAGTTCCAGAACAAGCTGTCGCAGACCCAGATTTCACTACAGTCAAATCACCAAATCCAGAAGAACACTCTGCTTTTGAGTATGCGATACGACTTGGCGAGAAAGAAGGCGCTGATTTGCTGATTGCAACAGATCCTGATGCAGACCGTTTAGGTGCAGCCGTTCGTTTGCCAAATGGCTCCTATGAAGTATTGACCGGAAACCAAATCGGAGCACTGTTTGCTCAATATATTTTGGAAGCACACCAATCGCGAGGCACTTTACCTGAAAACGCAGCGGTATTGAAATCGATCGTTTCTAGCGAATTACCTACAGCAATTGCGGAACACTATGGGGCTACCATGTTCAATGTATTGACAGGATTCAAATTCATTGCTGAAAAAATTCAACAATTCGAAGAAGATCATTCCCATACTTTTATGTTCGGATTCGAAGAAAGTTACGGTTATTTAGTTAAACCTTTCGTTCGCGACAAAGACGCGATCCAAGCATTGCTCTTATTAGCAGAAGTAGCAGCTTACTATAAAAAACAAGGCAAAACGTTGTATGATGGCTTGCAAACGATTTTTGAAACCTATGGCTACTACGCAGAAAAAACGATTTCTGTGACAATGAGCGGACAAGAAGGCTCTGCGAAAATCTCTGCTTTGATGGAAAAATTCCGTGAAGAAGCACCAACAGAATTTGCCGGAGCAAAAGTCATCCAAACAGAAGACTTCAAAGAGTTGACGAGAACAGACCGTGAAGGAAACGTAGAAAAACTAACGACACCGCCATCTGATGTATTGAAGTATACGCTGGAAGAAAATGGCTGGATCGCTATCCGTCCTTCAGGAACTGAGCCGAAAATCAAATTTTATATCGGTGTAAAAGGAAACTCTTCAGAAGACGCAGCTGAAAAAGTAGCCGCTTATGAAGCGATTATCCAAAAGATGACAGAAGAATAAAAAAACTTGAGACTGATGGAAAAAGTGGTAAACTTTAGAAGTCAGTCTTTTTTCAAGTTGGAGGTGAATGGATTGCCAGACACGCAAAAAACAAAAGTAGAGAAAGTCAGCCAACTATTCAAAATGTTGAGTGACCCCACTCGTCTCAAAATTCTGCTGTATCTGAAAGACGGGGAACAAAATGTGACAGCAATCACCCAAGCAGTGGAAATGGAACAATCTGCTGTATCGCATCAACTGCGTTTATTAAGAGAAAACCATGTCGTCAAGTCCCATCGTGAGGGAAAAGCGATTTTGTATAGTCTTGATGATTCTCACGTACTGGATATTTTGAACCAGACACTCAAACATGTGGAACATCAATAACGATAGGTGCAAATAGAGACAAACTGGACTGTGTCAACGAATCTTCTTCGCTGACACAGTCCAGTTTTTTTAAAGAAAAATTGTTAGTCTGTTTCTTCGGTGGTTTCAGTTCCATAATAACTATGGTCTTCTAGGTCTAAAGCATTCAAAATAAGCGAAGCTGTTTCTTCAATAGATAAAGAAGCGACATTGATTACTACGCAGCCCAATTTTTCATAAAGATCATTCGCAAAATCGAGTTCAGCTCGTATTTTTTCGATATCGGAATAAGCAGTATCAGGATTTAATCCGTAAGAGCGCATCCGTTCTTTACGGATATTGTTTAAAATATCTGGGTTATTCGTCAGTCCCACGATTTTTTTAGGATCGATCTCCCAAAGCTGTTTGGGAATATGTGCTTGTGGGATCAAAGGTAGATTGGCAACTTTTAAATTTTTGTTAGCTAAAAACAAGCTCAAAGGCGTTTTGGAAGTTCGGGATACGCCTAGCAAAACGACATCTGCTTCTAGAAACCCACGCGGATCTTTCCCGTCATCGTATTTTACAGCAAATTCCATTGCTTTGATCCGTTTGAAATAGTTTTCATTCAATAAATGAAGGGCGCCAGGTTGCCGAATGGGCTTGATACCAGTTAAGCGCTCGATTTCTGATATCGGCGGAGTCATCACATCAAAACTAAATAATTGATGTTCTTCACAAAAAGAACGCGTCATCTCGATCAATTCTTGATTGATCAATGTGTGTAAGACAAGAGCTTTTTCTTCTAGTGCATCTTGCAGTGCCTGCATCAATGTTTTCTCATCTGTCACAAATGTTCTGCGGAATAAATTGAACTCAACGGTAGGATATTGGGCCATAGTGGCTTGCGCTAATTTTGTCGCAGTTTCTCCAGCAGAGTCGGAGATGACAAAAAAAGTAACGATTTCTGTAGAATCGGAAGACATGGATAAAACCTCACTTGCATTTTTTTTATGTTTATTATACCATACTCTAGAATGTGTACTTCGTAATCATTTTGATTTGGAGGAATAAGTCATGAAAAAACAGACATTGATCGAACAATCACTAGAAACATTGAAAAATAACGGTTTTAAATATACTAAAAAAAGAGAAGCATTGATAACTTATTTAGTGAAGCGCAATCGCTACGTATCCGCTAAAGAAGTTTTTGACTATATGAATCAGGAATTCAAAGGAGTAAGTTACGATACGATTTATCGAAATCTCCATGATTTTGCAGAAATCGATTTACTGGAAGAAACCGATTTAAATGGAGAGATGAAGTTTCGTTTTCATTGCTGTCAAGGGGAAATCGGCCATCACCATCACTTTATCTGTACGGTGTGCGGAACAACGAAAGAAATCCATATGTGTCCAATGAATTATTTCGAAGAACAGCTCGGTGGATGTACGATCGAAGGGCATAGATTCGAGATTTTCGGAAGATGTGAAAATTGTCAATAAGGATTTAAATAAAATAACATTTGATAATTTTAAAAAAAAGCAAGATTTCCTTGACGGTCAAAACAGCATTAGATATAATATTTACAGGACAGTCTTGTTTTTTGAGATATATTTCAATAACAATTACGGTTACTTTTTAAGCTCGGAGGGAGGGAATTAACATGTCAAAAACAGTCGTTCGCAAAAACGAATCACTTGACGATGCTCTTCGTCGCTTCAAACGTTCCGTGTCAAAAGCGGGTACTTTACAAGAATCTCGTAAACGTGAATTCTACGAAAAACCAAGTGTAAGACGCAAGAAAAAATCTGAAGCAGCTAGAAAACGCAAAAAATTCTAGTTCTGTGATGAATTGGAGTTGGTAGTGTGTCACTACTAAGTAGATTAAACGATGACATGAAAACAGCGATGAAAGCGAAAGATAAGGAATCTTTACAAGTCATCCGAATGATCAAGTCATCTATACAAAACGAGCAGATTAAAGAAGGTCACGACTTGACAGAAGAAGAAGAATTAACGGTGTTGTCTCGCGAAATGAAACAGCGACGTGATTCTTTGCATGAGTTTGAAGAAGCAGGACGTGACGATTTAGCTGAAAAAGTAAAAAGTGAAATTGTGATAGTCGAAAAATACATGCCGGAACAACTTTCCGACGAAGAAATTCGACAACTTGTTCAAGAAGCAATCACACAAACTGGTGCTTCATCAATGAAAGAATTTGGCAAAGTCATGGGTGCGATCATGCCTAAAGTCAAAGGAAAAGCAGATGGAAACCAAGTAAATGCCATTGTGAAAGAACTATTACAATCTTAATTTTATCATTTAAACTGCGGACAATCATTGTCCGCAGTTTTTTTGTGCTCGTAAAAAAGAAATCTAAAAAATAGCTAGACGAAAGAATAGGATTCTTTCATCTAGCTGGTTTTTTCCTGTTTAATATTTCTTATGTTAAATTGTGTTTGATCTGGTTATTCTTCTGGTAGTTCATTTGCTTCTTGTTTATACCCTGATAGGCGATAGGCGTAATAGAAGAGTAAGCTGCCAGCGTAACCAAGTAACGTTGGGACCATCCAACCAAGTCCTAATGCAGCAAAAGGAACGTGATGATGATAAAATTCGAGCATGCTTGCTACAACTCTTTGTTGACTCACTAAAGCAGGCGAATTTGCCAGCATATCCAATACGGCGGGAACAGCAGCAAACAACATCGTTACTTGATAGACAAATGGTGTCTTTTGGAAAAATTTTGCTGTTAAGGAAAGCAAGATCAACGCAAGCGACAATGGATACAAAAGCATCAATACTGGTAAAGACCATTGGATGATATTGTCCAAACCAGCATTTGCAACGACAAAAGAGACGAAAGTCGTTAACCGCAGCCATGTCATATAACTGACTGTAGGGAACAGTTTATGGAAATCTTGTGCAAAAGAAACAACGAGTCCCATAGCGGTAGTGAAGACACCTAATGTGACCATCACTCCTAAGAAGCTAGCGCCGAAGTTACCTAAATAAAAATTAGTAATCTGAGAAAGTGCAGTTCCGCCATTTTCTGATAAAGACATCTTATTCAAACTCATCGCACCGAGAAGAACAAGACCAAAATAGATCATGACTTCTAGCGCAACGCTCAGGCTACCAGCTTTTGCTGTTAATTCTGTGACTTTTTTATCTTTGAAACCAAGGTCACGGACTGCATGGACAAAAGTGACACTTAAGGCAAGCAAGGCTACTGCATCAACGGTGTTATAACCTTCTAGGACACCATTTGTTAAAGCGTTTGTTTGGTAAGTATCTGCAGCAGATTGATTTAGATTTCCCATTGGGTGGAATAAAGAAACGACAAAAATGATTGCTAATAATGCAAGAAACAAGGAGTTTAGATACTTTCCGACGTATTTGACCAACCGTGTGGGATGGACAGTAAGGAAATAAGCAAGTAAAAAGAAAAGAGCAGAGAATAAAAACATACCTAATGAATTATATTTTTCAGGCAAAAATGGTTTAGCAGCCATTTCAAAAGCAGTAGCAGCTGTCCGTGGTGTACCGAAAAATGGTCCGATCGTCAAATGAACAAGGATTAAGAACAAGGCAGCATACCATTTTCCGACAGGTTTAGCTAAGTCATACAGACCATCACTTTTTGTCACTACTACAGCTAAGATAGCTAGTAATGGGAAAAGAGCGCCTGAGATGGTAAATCCTACGCCAGCACTGACCCAGTTTGCGCCAGCCATTTGACCTAAGTGGACAGGAAAGATTAGATTACCTGACCCGAAGAACATCCCGAAGATAAGTGAACTGACCATCAATAGTTGTTTCCATGAATAAGTTTTTGTTTCTTCCATAAATTTTTCCTCCAATAATTATCATTTTGATTGACGATATAAACGTTGCAGCAATTAGTAATGCCACTAATATCAGATTCCATGAAAACCACCACCTTAAAATATAAAAAAAAGCCCTTTTCCACTTGGGAAAAGGGCTCTAGATTCTAGAACGGTACCACCTTTTTTCGCTTAAAAAAGCTTCTTCATTCACGGACGCTTTTTGATAAAGTTATCCGCTAGCCTGATAATGGAGGCAGCCACAATGATCTACGTTTTCGACATTGACTCGGAAATGATGTTCGTCTATTCGATTTATTGTCATTTCTCACTTACATGACTCACTGGGAATAAATCGTTGAATAGCCTACTGTTTTCCTCGACGCTTTGCTGTATGTTTATTTGTTGACGTAATAATACACCTGTTTTTTTTGAAATGCAAGAATATTTTAACTATTTTGTTTTCTTTTTTTGAAACAAGAAAAATACCTAGAGAATACCTGTTGAATGAAACGGAATATTTTGTTCTCCACTTTCATATAACTTACATTCTCAGTTTCTTTTTATCAAAACGAGACCTTTAGCGAATGGAAACGGCTATTTTTTAACGTTTCTTGGTACGTATGGTTAAGCGACTCTTTTACAACCTTTTCTTATTTGCTATATAGTTTCTTCTGAGTATGGTAAAATAGGAAAGAATGAATCGAAAAAAAGGGGATGTCTATTTTTGACGGAAGAGTCTAGTTCTTTAGAGATTAGATTGACAGCTGCTGATGATGTCAGCATGCTTTTAGGTGCACACGACAAGCATATAAAACTGATCGAGGAAACAACGGAAACAACCATCCATACACGTGGAGAAATCATTCAGATCATTGGTGAGCAATCCCAGATTTCCTTGGCTGCCTCAGTCATTCGGACATTACAGGAATTGATCAAACGAGGAATCCACGTAAGTACGCCCGATGTTGTGACGGCATTGAAAATGGGGCAAAAAGGTACATTAGATTATTTTGTCGAGATGTATGAGGAAGAGATCGTCAAAGACCGTAATGGAAAACCTATACGGGTAAAAAACAGCGGTCAAAAGAAATACGTTGAATCGGTAGCCAAACATGACATCGTATTTGGTGTAGGGCCAGCCGGAACAGGGAAAACGTTTCTTGCCGTAGTATTAGCAATTGCTGCCTTAAAAAAAGGCGAAGTGCAAAAAATCATTTTGACGCGGCCCGCTGTAGAGGCAGGGGAAAACCTAGGCTTTCTACCAGGGGATCTGAAAGAAAAAGTGGATCCTTATCTGCGGCCTGTTTATGATGCTTTATACCAAATTTTTGGATTGGATCATACGAACCGATTGATGGAACGAGGCGTAATCGAAATCGCACCATTAGCTTACATGCGGGGGCGGACATTGGATGATGCATTCGTTATCTTGGACGAAGCACAAAACACGACAGTCGCTCAGATGAAAATGTTCTTGACCCGTCTCGGTTATCAATCAAAAATGATTGTCAATGGGGATACAAGTCAGATAGACTTGCCTCGAGGGACGACAAGTGGTCTTGTTCATGCAGAACGAACACTAAAGCAAATCAAAAAAATCGATTTTGTTAATTTTGAAGCAAGTGACGTTGTTCGGCACCCTGTAGTTGCCGAAATCATCAAAGCTTATGAAAAGGCGGATCTTCATCAAGAATAAGCTTTGCTTAGGAGGATAAGCACATGTTGAATAAAACACTGCAGAAACTACAAGAAAAACTCGGAAAGGCAGCATTGCCTTTCCTTCTGTTCTTGTTTTTTATCATTGTCTGCGGCGTTACATTTAGTAGTGTCAAACAAAAGGCCAATGATTTTAGAGAAGGCCAAGTAGCAGAAGAGAGTATCCGTGCGAATAAAACGATCGAGAACACGGAAGAAACCGAACAAAGAAGAAAACTGGCAGCAGAAGCAGTGACTCCAGAATATACTTATCAAAAAGATCTGGCAGATGACCAGAACAATCGGATCAAGCAATTATTCGAATTGATCGATAAGACGAATGATACCATCAACAAATCTTATAATGACAAGGTAGATAAGGCGAAGGAAGATGAAAATATCCCGAAACCTACTACAGAAGAGCGGATTGCTACACTGAAGAAAAATTTTGAAAACGTGAATGCAGAAAACGTTGCGTTTTACCAAAAACTGCCGAACAATTTTTATTCGACGATATTTGAAATGACTGAAACGGAAATTCACACAGTTAGGGATGAAAGTTTGAAGCTCATTGACGAACAGATGAGTAAACAAGTTCGTGAAAGCGAATTGGAAGCTTTTAAACAAGAAGCAGAAGATCAGATTCAATATTTGAATGTCACAACAGAGCAGCAACAAATGATTCGCTACTTAGTAGATCAAGGAATTGTAGTCAATGATGTATTGAATGAGAAAAAGACAGAAGAATTAAAACAATCTGCACGAGAAGCTGTACAACCAGTGATGATCTTCCAAGGAGAAATCATTGTTCGCGAAGGAAATCAAATTGATGCTTCAGCAATGAAAAAATTGGAATTACTAGGATTGACGAATCAAACGACTTCGATTTTCCCACTCATTGCCATGGTTTTAGCTGTTTTGCTTCAAATCGGTGTACTGATTTATAATTCACTTCAATTCCAAAATGCAGGAGAAAGAACAAAATACGTACTTTTCTACGTGACGGCAATGTCAGTCAGCGTCGTACTAATGAAATTTTTCCAACTCTTCCAAACAGAACAAGCTGCTTATATTCCGCTGTTTTACCCCGCGGCTTTTGCTCCACTTGTTTTAAGCTTTTTCTTGAATCGAAGAGCAGGGATCATGGCTGGTATTTTCCAAGCAGTATCCGCACTTTTCATTTTTTATGATTCGATTGGCACGAACTTTCTGACAGTTATTTTGATGTCCTATGTATTTTCTGGTCTCATGGCAACGATTGTCAGACGCAAACGGATCTCAGAACAAGGGTTATCCGCAGCTATGTGGGTCATTATTTTCCCTGTGATGATGGATGTCATTTTGATTATCTACCAAGGAATGAGCTTTGGGGATGCAACGACTTGGTTAACGCTAGTCTGCGGATTCACAGGTGCACTGTTCTCATTCTTGCTGACGATAGGTCTGCACCCCTATATTGAATTGATGGTCAATGATGATAGTGTGATCGTATTAAATGAACTCAGCAATCCTAATCACCCTTTATTGAAACAGTTGCTAGAAGAAGCACCAGGCACGTATCACCATAGCATGATGGTAGCCAATCTAAGTGCTAATGCTGTAGCAGAAATCGGTGGACGTTCTTTACTAACTCGAGTAGCTTGCTATTATCATGATATCGGCAAGATCAAACACGCCAGTTTTTTCGTTGAGAACTTGCCTTCAGGAGCGGAAAATCCGCACAATTTCTTATTGCCAGAAGACAGTAAACATATTATCTTTGGACATGTGACAGATGGTGCCAAAATATTGGAAGATTATAATATGCCGCAAATGGTGATCGATATTTGCAGACAGCATCATGGAACCACGCTGATGCGTTATTTCTACGTTAAGGCAAAGGAACGCAACCCTGAAGTCACGGAAGAGCAATTCCGTTATCCTGGACCAAAACCTCAAAGCCGTGAAGCAGGAATCGTCAATATAGCTGACAGTTGTGAAGCGGCAGTACGGGCAATGGACCATCCAACGAGCGAAAAAATCGAAAGTTTTGTCCATAATCTTATAGAAGAGCGTATTTCCGATGGACAATTGGACGACAGTGGATTGACGTTAAAAGAAATCCGTAAAGTAGAAAAATCATTGATCAGCGGTTTAAGCAGTACCTTCCATTCTCGGATCAAATATCCTAAAATGAAATCGGAAGTTGAGAAGATAAAAGAAGAACAAGAAGAATAGCAAGAAGAATAGAAAGAAGCGATGTATAATGGATATTACCTTCATGGATGAAACAAACCAAGTCTCAGAAGAGAAAATGAAAGAAATCGACGACTTGCTGCAATTTGCAGCATCATATTTAGAGTTGCCAGAAGAAACAGAAATGTCTGTTACTTTCATGGACAATGCAGCGATCCAAGTAATCAATCGTGATTACCGTGGAAAAGATGCACCGACAGACGTCATCAGTTTTGCCTTGGAAGAAGAGGGCGAAGACGAAATCCCAGTGATTTTTGAAGATGGAGAGAATCCATTACCTCGTGTACTGGGAGACATCATGATCTCTACTGAACGTGCTGCAGAGCAAGCAGAAGCTTACGGCCATTCGTATGATCGGGAACTTGGCTTTTTAGCGGTTCATGGATTCTTGCATATCAACGGGTATGACCATATGACACCAGAGGATGAGAAAGAAATGTTTGGTTTACAGAAAGAGATCTTAGATGCCTATGGACTTAAAAGATAAAAACGTAGAGAAAAACAAACATTTCCTGATGTCCGTGGAATTTGCCGTCCAAGGAGTCAAAACTGTTTTTGAGGAAGAACGCAACATGAGGAAACATGTTGCGTTCGGAATCCTCGCTTTGTTTATGGGCGTGATTTTCCAACTTGATCGGATAGAATGGTTATGGCTGCTTTTAGCTGTTTTTCTCGTATGGATAGTAGAGATCATCAATACTGTTTTTGAAAATGTCGTGGACATGTTTACGGATTTTCATTTTCATCCGATTGGGAAAAAAATCAAAGATATGGCAGCTGGAGCAGTTTTAGTGACCGCTTGTTTTGCCGTCATCGTTGGGTTGATTTTATTTGTCCCTAAAATATATCATTTGTTGTTTAATTAAAAAGGAGAACATATATGCCAGAACATAAATCAGGGTTTGTCGCAATCGTCGGCCGCCCGAATGTAGGAAAATCCACGTTATTGAATCGAATCGTGGGTCAAAAAATTGCCATCATGAGTGATAAGGCACAGACAACTAGAAATAAAATCCAAGGAGTATATACTACACCAGAAGCTCAGTTGATTTTTATTGACACACCAGGAATCCATAAACCAAAGCATCGTTTAGGAGATTTTATGGTAGAAGCAGCTTACAGTGCGTTGAAAGAAGTGGACGCGGTCTTATTTATGATCAGTGCTGATCAAAAACGCGGTCGGGGAGACGATTTTATTATTGAACGTCTAAAAAACGTGCATTCTCCTGTTTATCTGATTATCAATAAAATCGATAAAATCCATCCAGACGAGTTGTTGGGAATCATCGAAGATTATTCAACGCAGATGCCGTTTGCACAAGTGATTCCAATTTCTGCTACAGAAGGAAACAACGTCGAACGTTTGATGGATGTATTAGTCAGTGAAATGCCAGAGGGCCCACAATATTTTCCAGATGATCAAGTGACTGATCATCCTGAATACTTCATCGTTTCTGAATTGATCCGTGAGAAAGTCTTGTTTTTAACACGAGACGAAGTGCCTCATTCTGTCGCAGTCGTTGTTGATTCGATGAAGCGAAACGAGAATGATAAAATCCATATCCAGGCTACGATCATCGTCGAAAGAGATAGCCAAAAAGGGATCATTATCGGCAAAGGCGGAAAAATGCTGAAGCAAGTAGGAACGAAAGCAAGAAAAGATATCGAAAATCTTTTAGGAGACAAAGTCTTTCTAGAACTTTGGGTCAAAGTTCAAAAAGACTGGCGAGACAAAAAAGTCTATCTGCAAGACTTCGGCTACCGAAAAGACGAATACTGATATTCTGAGCTTCTTGTAAATTAGGTATAGAAATAAACTGGATAAAAATCCGCGTGTTGAGAAAAGCTGCGGAAGATCGCAACATAAATGATCTGGATCGGCAGAATCTGCTTTTCCAGATTTATTTTTTAGGAGGGAGAATATGAGCCAGCTTGCAGAATCAAAAGGCTTGATTTTATCTAGCCGTAATTACAAAGAAAAAGATAAATTAGTCAAAATCTTTACAGAATCTTCTGGCAAAATGATGTTTTATATCAAAGGGATCCATCGGCAAAATCAGCCATTAGCTCCGGCTTTGCTCCCTTTTACTGAAGCAGTTTATATCGGGAATTTTCGAAGTGAAGGTTTGTCATTTTTAAGCAGTGTCAAAGATGTCCATGCGTTTCGACACATCCAAGAAGACATCTTTTTGAGCGGGTATGGCACATATTTATTGAATCTAGTAGATGCGGCAATCGAAGATCATCAGTACGACCCGCATTTGTTCCAGTTTACGCAACAAGCACTGCAACGGATGGACCAAGGAGACGATGCAGAAATCATCACGAATATTTTTGAAGTCCAAATACTGCAACGCTTCGGAATTGCACCAATCTGGACACACTGCGTCGTATGCGGGGAAACAAAAGGAAAATTTGACTATTCTTCCAAATATGGTGGTGTGATATGCGAAAGACATTGGTCGATGGACGATCACCGTTATCATGCAGATCCTCGAGCTGTTTATTTCGTTCGGATGTTTTCAGCTATTTCTTATGATAAAATCAGTGGAATCCATCTGAAAGAAGAAACCAAACAAGCAATCCGTGAACTCATCGACCAGCTGTATGATGAATATGTCGGTATCCATTTGAAAAGCAAAAAGTTCATCGATCAAATGAAGTCTTGGGCACACGTATTAAAGACGCCAGAGAAAGATAAGTCTGAAAAAGATCTACCTAAAAAAGAAGAATAGTAAATGAAACATACAACAAAAAATCAAAACCATTTGACAAACACAGGGAGTTCCGTCTATTATTAACCGTAGATCAAATAGATCGTTCACTGAGAAGATCTATTATAGAAACAAGAAAACTGCAAAATGAATACGTACATTGACCAAGATCAGTAAAAAACACGTGGTTTAGCGAGTTCGGGAGAGTGGGAGCCGGATCCAAACGATTTTTGAAGAGGCACTTGCGAGTACGATAAATGAAGCTGCCGAATCTTTATTCGGAAGTAGGGTGGAACCGCGAATTATTCGTCCCTATGTCTGTAATCAGACATAGGGATTTTTTGTCGTTTTCTTTCCTGTATTCTTATTTGACAGCAACGCTTTAAAATTGAAAGGGGCAAAACAGATGAGTAAAAAATTGACCGTCCAAGATATGATTTTAACATTACAAAAATTTTGGTCATCAAACGGCTGCATGCTGATGCAAGCTTATGACACAGAAAAAGGAGCAGGTACGATGAGCCCATATACCTTTTTACGGGCAATCGGACCAGAACCATGGAATGCTGCTTACGTAGAGCCATCTCGCCGACCAGCTGATGGACGTTATGGCGAAAACCCAAACCGTTTGTATCAACATCATCAGTTCCAAGTCGTGATGAAACCTTCACCTGAGAATATCCAAGAGCTTTATTTAGAAAGCTTGCGCCTTTTAGGAATCGATCCATTAGAACACGACATCCGTTTTGTTGAAGACAACTGGGAGAACCCATCCATGGGCTGTGCCGGTGTGGGTTGGGAAGTATGGCTTGACGGAATGGAAATCACACAATTCACGTACTTCCAACAAGTTGGTGGACTGCCTTGTAAACCAGTAACTTCTGAGATCACTTATGGATTAGAACGTCTTGCTTCTTATATCCAAGAAGTTGAAAGTGTCTATGATTTAGAATGGGCTGATGGCGTGAAATATGGCGAGATCTTCAAACAACCAGAATATGAACATTCCAAATATTCTTTTGAAGTAAGCGACCAAGACTTGCTACTAAGCAACTTTGATCGTTTTGAAAAAGAAGCTAAACGCTGTATCGATGAAAATCTTGTTCATCCGGCGTATGATTATATCTTGAAATGTAGCCATACATTCAACTTATTAGACGCCCGCGGTGCAGTATCCGTAACAGAGCGTGCCGGTTATCTTTCTCGCATCCGCAACATGGCTCGTGCTGTAGCCAAAATCTTTGTGGCAGAACGCGAAAAATTAGGATTCCCTTTGTTGAATAAAAACACAGCAAATCCAGAAACCGTGAAGGAGGCTGAATAAGATGGCAAAAGACTTATTACTTGAAATCGGGCTGGAAGAAATGCCTGCCCATGTTGTCACACCAAGCATGAAACAATTAGAAGAAAAAACAGCAAAATTTTTAGATGAAAACCAATTGACTTATGATACGATCGAAACATTTTCCACACCGCGCCGTTTAGCAATCAAAGTAACAAACATTCCAGAACGTCAAGCGGACAGTGAAGAAGAAGTCAAAGGACCAGCCAAAAAAATTGCTTTGGACGCAGATGGAAACTGGACGAAAGCAGCGGAAGGATTTGTCCGCGGACAAGGTCTGACGACAGATGCTATCACATTTAGAGAATTAAAAGGTGTAGAATATGTCTATGTAACGAAATACACTCATGGTAAGGAAGCAAAAGAAGTATTGATAGGCTTAGCAGAGGTAATCAAAAGTTTGACTTTCCCAGTAACGATGCATTGGGCAGAATACGATTTTGAATATATCCGCCCTATTCACTGGATCGTGGCATTGTTAGATGACGAAGTAATCCCGTTTGAGATCTTAGATGTCAAAACAGGCAGAGCCTCTCGAGGTCATCGTTTCTTAGGCGAAGATGTGACATTTGCGCATGCAAAAGAATATGAAGAAAAATTGAATGAACAATTCGTCATTGCGTCTCCGCAAAAAAGACAAGAATTGATCGTTACACAAGCCAATGAATTAGCCGAAAAAAATCATTGGGTTATTGATCTAGACGAAGATTTATTAGAAGAAGTCAACAATTTAGTCGAATATCCAACTGTCTTTTCTGGCGACTTCGAAGAAAAATATCTTTCTGTTCCTGAAGAAGTACTAGTCACTTCTATGAAAGAACATCAACGTTATTTCGAGGTACGGAATGATCAAGGTATGCTGCTTCCTCATTTTATTTCTGCTCGTAATGGTGATCGGGTAAAATTGGAAAATGTGGTTCGAGGCAATCAAAAAGTATTGACGGCTCGTTTAGAAGATGCGGAATTCTTTTATAATGAAGACAAGAAAGCTTCAATCGACCAATACGTTGAAAAACTAAAAACTGTTACTTTCCATGAAAAAATCGGTAGTATCTATGAGAAAATGCAACGGGTACAAGTCATTGCCCGTATCATTGGCGAACAAGTAGGACTATCTGAGGAAGAATTGATGGATCTGCAACGAGCTGCTGAAATCTATAAATTTGATCTAGTAACCAACATGGTAGGGGAATTCCCTGAACTACAAGGGATCATGGGCGAAAAATATGCTCTGCTGAAAGGCGAGAAACCTGCTGTAGCGACAGCGATTCGTGAGCATTACATGCCTATATCCAGTGAAGGAGAGCTACCTCAGTCTACAGTAGGTTCTGTTTTAGCGATTGCAGATAAATTAGATAGCATCTTTTCTTTCTTTGCTGTTGGGATGATCCCAAGCGGTTCAAACGATCCTTATGCCTTACGTCGCCAAGCATACGGTGTCGTTCGGATCATCGAATCGAAAAAATGGGCCTTTCCTTTGTCTGTTCTGCAAGAAACGATTAGCGATGTTATCAGTAAAGATACGGATCGTTTCGGCATTGGTTTATCAGATGGGCAACAACAAGTGATTGACTTTATCAAAGGTCGTCTGCGCCAATTATTGACAACGAAGAACATCCGTCATGATGTCATCGATGCTGTTTTGAATGCGGAACAAAAAGATCTGACAAAAGTATTTGCAGCAGCACAATTGTTCAAACAACATCTTGCAGATGAAGACTTCAAACCTTCAATGGAAGCTTTGACACGTGTCGTGAACTTAGCGAAAAAAGCGCAGCTTGAAAAACAATCAGAAGTAGACCCTGAGCTGTTCGAAAACGACGCAGAGAAAGAATTACACAAAGCAGTAGAAGCAATGAAAGCAAGTTTTGCTGACCAAACGATCCACGAAAACTACGACCAGCTTGTCGCTCTTCGTCCACTGATCGAAAATTATTTTGATCAAACGATGGTCATGGCTGATGAACCAGCAGTACGTAAGAACCGACTAACACAACTTAGTCAAATAGCTGCCATGGCTTTGTCATTAGCAAGCTTGGATCAAATCATCACAAAATAGTCTTTTGTTTGAAAAACAGAGAGCATGCACGAAACGTGCTGCGTCTCTGTTTTTTTGTTATAAATATAAATAGCTGTTATTAATTCTATTTTAATAATTTTTGTTATTTTATTCTTTGTTCGAATTTTCAAAACGCTCATGAAAAGTGAGGAAATAAAAATGAAAACGATTAATCATAATCTTGTTACTGTTTTATTTACTTTTAAATTAGGAATTTCCCTAGTCAAGAAAACTGTTTGTGGTATGATTATATAGGGAAAACATGTTTATAAATATTTCTATGAATATATTAGTTTAATTATGCTTTTAAAATAAAAAGTGCTCATTCTGATGTGAATGAATCACATCTTTATTTATCTATCATCAATATTTAGGAGTGAATCTATGGAAAAGCCGTTCGTCAAGTTATTGGCTACTGTGGCGGTAGGCACAGGCGCTATTGTGATTTGCTTGTTTGGATACCATCTCAATAATCAACGGCAACATCATCAACGGATCAATTACGCAGAATCTGCCATCACCAATCAAAAAGACACCGTGACCTCTTTATCAAAAGAAGTAGATAAGCTGTACAGTACAAAAGAAAAAATTTTCCTAAATCCTGAAATAACAGAAGAAACAGTTTCAAATTTGTCACATAAACTATCTTCTATCAAACTTTCGGCAGATGATTATGACATCAAGGAATCAGAATTACCTAAAGAAGCTGCTGCGATCCAAGAAGAAAAGAAAGCAGTCTTAACGCAGTTAGAGGATGCAGAATCAAAACTGAAGATCCAGACGGCTGTCAATAAATTATTTACTAAAAACGTATCAAACTGGCAGCAAGCTGTGGATGATGTCATCATCAAAGAAAAGTTGGCAAGTGCAGATGTCGCCCATATACGTGAAAATATGAGCTTTTTTAAGGATAGTGCTTGGAAAACAGTTGTTAAGCAATATCTAGGATTCGCTGATACCCAAATTGCACAAGTCACGCAACTAGATCAGCTATTCGATACGATGCTGAAAGACGATCAAGTAACAGCTACCGCTACTTACGATCAATATTTGACCGCACTCAGTCTCATCGAACAGATCCGGAATGAAAAAATAAGAGCCGTATACGCGTCAAAAGCAGAAACAGTCGCTCAGCAAATGGGCTATAGCAATACGAGCTATTAATAAGCGAGAATTCAAGCAAGGCTAGCAAACGGAGGAAACTATGGCAAAACGAAGAAGAAAATCAAGAGGGAAAAAGATATTTCTAATTATTTTAGCAATTCTTGTCGTATTAGTATTAGCAATCGTAGGAGTAGGAGCAAAATTATATCTAGATCTCTCACATTCTATTGAAAAAACTTACGAATCAGTGGAACGAACCCAAGGAGAACGAACAAAACCAGTTGATCTGGACAAACAAGAATCTTTCTCTGTTCTATTGATGGGAATCGATACGGGAGATTTAGGTCGGGTCGATCAAGGACGATCAGATACGATGATGGTTGCCACAGTCAGTCCAGAAGACAAACAGACAACGATCGTCAGCATTCCTCGTGATACGTATGTCGACATCGTTGGTCGTGACACAAAAGACAAGATCAACCACGCTTATGCATTCGGCGGAGCTGCCATGGCAATGGATACCGTACAAAAATATGTAGACATCCCAATCGACCACTATGTTTCAATCAATATGAAAGGTCTAAAAGAACTCGTTGATGCAGTTGGTGGTATCGAAGTCAATAATGACCTCACCTTCTCACAAGATGGCTATGATTTTACGATCGGTAAAATCACATTGAATGGGGATCAGGCATTGTCTTATTCTCGTATGCGTTATGAAGATCCAAATGGTGACTACGGCAGACAAGAACGTCAAAGAAAGATTGTAGAAGGTGTAGCGAAAAAAGTATTGAGTCTGAACGGTGTAAGCAACTATCAATCTGTTTTAAATGCTCTAGAGTCGAATATGAAAACAGACATGAGCTTTGATGAAATGAAAAAGATTGCTTTAGATTATCGGGAGGCATTTGGTACGATCAAGCAAGATCAGCTGCAAGGAGAAGGCTTCATGCAAGACAATATCTCATACCAAAAAGTCAGCGATCAAGAACTTGACCGTGTGAAAAAAGAATTAAAAGATCAAATGAATCTAGAGAATAAATAGGAAAGTGGAGAAAAAATGGAAGAGACAATCAGCTTGAAAGAAATTTTTGAAACATTACGCAAACACGTGATAACAATCCTCATCTCAATGTTTGCTGGCTTGGCCATCTCAGGCATCGTGACGTTTTTCATCTTGACGCCAAAATACAGCTCACAAGCCCAATTGATCGTGACACTGCCGCAATCAGATACTGCAAATGTCAATGATGTCAATACGAACCTGCAAATGATCAATACGTATAAAGATATGATCGTTAGTGATCTAGTACTAAATGAAGTCAAAGATCGTTTAGAAACAGAAGACAATGTGAAAATGACTGCTGGACAAATTAAAGATGCTATCTCCGTCAATCAGTCACAAAATTCACAAATGTTCTCGATCCAAGCAACAAGCACAAATGCAGTGACGGCTCAACAAATCGCTAATACAACGTCACAAGTATTCCAAGAGAACGCCAAAGATGTGATGAATGTCGATAAAATCTCGATCATCTCAGGTGCAGTTGCCAATACGACACCTGTTTCGCCAAATAATAAATTGAATCTAGTGATTGGCTTAGTGTTAGGAATGATGGTAGGTGTAGGTCTAGCTTTCTTATTTGAATTACTTGATCGGACAGTAAAAGATGAAAAATATGTGACGGATACATTAGGCTTCCCAATCTTAGGAACAGTTCCAGAAATGTCAGCGAAAGAATTGAATGCTGGTATCCGTAAAAAAGGACCAGCTCCGACACAACCAAAAGCTACAAATGATAAAACAGCGCCATCACGCAGAAGCCGCTCAAGAGTCTAGGAGGAAAGAAAAATGGCACGAACACAGAAACAAAAAGCAACCCAAACTCATGCAGTCAGTTTGGTCACACTCACAAACCCCTCTTCACCAATCGCTGAACAATATCGTACGATTCGGACGAATATCCAGTTTGCCTCCGCAGCTGGTCAGCAAATCAAAACGATTGTCGTGACTTCATCAGGACCTGGAGAAGGGAAATCGACCACTGCAGCAAACATTGCCGTTGTTTTTGCTAAATCCGGTCAACGGGTGCTGCTAGTCGATGCAGACTTACGTAAGCCCGTCATCTATAAAACGTTCAAGTTGAACAACGCAAGCGGATTAAGTACTGTTCTTAGTTCATCAGGAAGTGTAGCAGATGAGATCCAACGAACGCCAGTCGAGAATTTGTCGATTCTGCCAAGTGGACCTAAACCACCAAATCCATCAGAGTTACTAAGCTCGCCAAGAATGGATCAGATTTTAGCAGAAGCAAGACAACTATTTGATGTAGTGATTTTCGACATGCCACCAGTCGTTGCCGTAACAGATGCACAGATCATGTCTTCAAAAACGGATGGCACCTTATTGGTCGTACGTGAAAATACGTCACGTAAAGAATCATTGACTAAAGCAAAAGAATTGCTGGATATGGTACAAGCGCGAGTCCTTGGTGTTGTATACAACGGAGCAGAACACAGCAAAGATGCTGGCTATTACTACGGGAATTGAGAAATAAAAAGAGAGGAGACAAGAGAAATGATCGATCTACATTGCCATATCCTGCCAGGAATTGATGACGGAGCAGAAAACTTAGATGCCAGTATCGCCATGGCTGAAAAAGCGATTCAACAAGGAATCACACATATTTTATGCACACCCCATCATAATAATGGAAAATACAGCAATGAAAAATCACAAGTCATTTCTCTAGTCGCTTCGTTACAAGCAGAATTAGAGAAAAGACAATTGCCTTTGACGTTATTGGAAGGACAAGAAGTACGTATTACCGGAACACTGATCGAAGACATCCACCGAGATGAAATTTTATTTACAGATTTAGATGATACATATCTTCTGATCGAATTTCCGACACTGGAAGTGCCGTTATATGCAGAACGGCTCTTTTTTGAGTTGTTACAACTAGGAAAGACACCAGTGATCGTCCATCCAGAACGCAACGCGCATTTTCGTAAAGACCCGAATCATTTGCTGCCATTCCTAGATATGGGATGCTTGGCTCAACTCACCGCACCAAGTTACGTCGGTGTATTTGGCAAAGATATCCAGAAAACAGCCAAAACGATGGTCAAACATAACCTCGTGCAAATGGCTGCTTCCGATGCCCATGGGGTCTCTAAACGTACCTTTTACTTAAAAGAATGTTATGAGCAAATCGCCAAGGACTTTGGTAAGGAAAAAGTAGCACAGATGAAACAAGTCGCAAAGGACCTGATCAACGGGGATGAGATCAGTTATCCAGTCTATGAAGAGGTAAAAAAGAAGAAGTTTGGTTTATTTTAGTTCTTCATTCATAGATAAAATGGAAATGAGGAGAGAGTGAAATAGTGAAAGGGACTGAAAGTATGGAAAGTGAAGATTTATTGTCTCGCATTAGTGAAGTACATCCAAATCAGGTTTGGTTGGATAAAGAAAAAGTAGAAAAACGGTATGTCTACTTGTTTTTTAAAAGAATGATTGATATCGTGGGGAGCATTATTGGTTTGATTCTAGCTTCTCCTTTGATGATTTATGTAGCTTATCGAATAAGAAAAGAAGAACCAAAAAGTCCGATAATTTTTAGTCATACACGGGTTGGTAAAAATGGAAAAACATTCAAAATGTATAAATTCCGTTCGATGTGTTTAGATGCTGAAGAAAAATTGGAAGAGTTACTGGATCAAAATGAAATAGAAGGGGCAATGTTCAAGATGAAAGAAGATCCCCGCGTCACCAAAATAGGTAAAGCTATCCGTGCCAAAAGCATTGATGAATTACCACAGCTATGGAATGTTTTAAAAGGAGATATGAGTTTAATTGGTCCACGCCCACCTTTGGAGAGGGAAGTAGCTGAGTACACGAGATATGATCTTCAACGCTTGTATGTAAAACCTGGATGTTCAGGTTTGTGGCAAGTTAGTGGTAGAAATGATGTTAGTTTTCATGCAATGGTTGATTTAGATTTAGAATATATAACTAATCAAAGTTTATTGAATGATTTTAAACTAATCATCAAGACAATCTGGATCGTTATAAAACCGAATGGGGCATATTAGTAAGGGGAATATAAGTTGGAAAAAACAAAGATTAAACATGTATATATAATAGGATCAAAGGGGATTCCTGCAAAGTATGGTGGATTTGAATCATTTGTAGAAAATCTAACTAAAAGACAGACTGATAAAACGATTCAGTACCATATTGCGTGTATGGCTGAAAATTCTTTGAAATCGGATATTAAAGAAAAAGAGTTTATTTATAATGGAGCTAAATGCTTTAATGTAGATGTGCCAAACATTGGTCCTGCAAGAGCTATTTATTATGATTTAAAAGCTTTAGAAATGTCTATTAAAAAGGCAGAAAAAAATAAAGATATAGATCCTATTTTTTATGTTTTGGCTTGTCGTATCGGTCCCTTTATCAGTCGTTTTAAAAATAGAATAAATAAAATAAACGGAAAACTTTTTGTTAACCCTGATGGACACGAGTGGTTAAGAGCAAAATGGAGTTACCCAGTAAGAAAATATTGGAAACTTTCAGAAAGGCTTATGGTTAAACATGCAGATCTATTGATATGTGATAGCCAAAACATTGAGAAATATATTCATAAACAGTATAGCAAATACAAACCAAAAACAACATATATAGCTTATGGAACTGATTTAGAGCCTTCAAATTTGAAAGAAAACTATAGTGTTGTGAGAAACTGGTATGAAGAAAAGGATATAAAAGAAAAAAATTATTTTTTAATAGTAGGACGATTTGTCCCAGAAAATAATTATGAGGTAATGATACGTGAATTTATGAAATCATCTACTAACAAAGATCTTGTGTTAGTTACTAATGTAGAAAAGAATAAATTTTATGAAAATTTAAAACGTGCAACAGGATTTGAAAAAGATACACGTATAAAATTTGTAGGAACAGTCTATAACCAAGCTTTATTAAAATATATTCGAGAAAATGCTTTTGCCTATATACATGGTCATGAAGTGGGAGGAACGAACCCCTCATTACTCGAAGCGCTATCTAGTACTAAATTAAATTTACTATTAAATGTAGGATTTAATCGAGAAGTAGGGGAAGATAGTACTTTATATTGGGAAAAAGAAGTCGGTAGTTTATCTAAACTGATTAATAAAGTAGATATGAATGATTTTACTAATTATGATATTGTAGGGAATAAAGCTATTCGAATAATAGAAAACAAATTTTCATGGGAATGTATTATTAAAAGTTACGAATTAAGTTTTAGGAGAATTAAATAGAAATGAAAATTATACACTACTCGCTAGGAATACAACCATATCGAACTGGGGGCTTAATCAAATATGTAGAAGATTTAATTTCAAAACAAGTAGATGATAATAGCGTTTTTTTAATTTATCCTGGATCTAGAAATTATTTTTTTCGGGATAGTTATTTAAAAAAAATTTCAGTTAATAAGAAAAATATGCAGGTGTTTGATTTAGTGAATTCATTTCCATTACCTCTTTTTGGAGGTATAAGTGATCCAAATGTTTTTTTTAAAGAAATCTCTTTAAAAAAAATAGATTATTTTTCTAGCTTTTTTAAAAAATATAAACCGGATATAGTTCATATTCACACCTTCATGGGGTTACCAATCGAATTTATTTTAGCTGCTAAGAATAATGCAATACCGTTAGTGTTTACTACACATGATTATTTTGGTTTAGCTCCAGTTCCGAATTTTTATAATGAAATTGATGATTATTCATTTGATAGTAATAATACAGTTGAAGAATGGATAAAAAGTTCCCAAGAAGCATTATCACTAAAAAAAATGTTGCTATTTCAATGTAGGTTTTATCCTCAAATTAGAAAGATAATTAAAAAAAATAATCTTTCTATAATAAGTAAAAGAAAAAAAAAACCAAGAAAATGTTCTTTAAGTAATGAAAAAAAAGAAAAATTTATAGAATTAAGAGAATATTATTACAAAATGTTAAGCATGATAGATATTATTC